>CBIFVU010000006.1:0-41316 GCA_966185905.1 uncultured Lysobacter sp. | reverse complement strand
TTATGAGGGGCTCGGAGCCCGCATAATGGCCGGCGTTGGCCGTTGCTTCGCCAATCCCGAATCCCCAATCCCCAATCCCCGCCCAAAATGAACTACCGCCACGCCTTCCACGCCGGCAACCACGCCGATGTGCTCAAGCATGTCGCCTTGCTGGCCTTGTGCGATGCGCTCACCGCCAAGCCGGCGCCTGTGTTCGCCCTGGACACTCACGCCGGGCGGGGGCTGTATCCGCTGGACGGCAATTCGGCCCTGCGCACCGGCGAGGCCGAGGGGGGGATCGGGCGGTTGCTGGCCGAGGCGCCGCGGGCACCGGCGATCGTGCGCTATCTGGCCGCGGTCCGGGCCTGCCGCGCCGAGCATGGTCCAGCGGCCTATCCGGGCTCGCCGTGGCTGCTGGCCCATGCCCTGCGCGAGGACGACCGCATCGCCGCTTGCGAGCTGCAAGGCGAGGAGGCCGGCCAGCTGCGGCACAATTTCCAGGGCGATCCGCGGGTGGCGGTGCACGCGCGCGACGGCTATGCGGCGATGAAGGCGCTGTTGCCGCCGAAGATCGGCGCGACCCGCTACAACCGCGGCCTGGTCCTGATCGACCCGCCCTACGAGGCGCAGTTGGAGGAGTTCGACACCGCCCTGGCGGCGCTGCGCGAGGCGTTGGCACGCTGGCCGCAAGCCGTGTACGCGCTGTGGTATCCGATCAAGCGCCGGCGCGCGCTGCAGCCTTTCTACCGCCGCGCGGCGGCGCTGCCGGCCAAGTCGGCGCTGGCGGCGGAGTTGCTGGTGCGCGCCGACGATTCGCCGCTGCGCATGAACGGCAGCGGCCTGCTGCTGCTCAACCCGCCCTGGCAGTTCGACCGCCTGCTCGAGTCCACCCTGCCGGCGCTGGCCCAGGCACTGGGCGAGAGCGCCGGCGCCGGGGCGCATTGGCAGTGGCTCAGGCAGGCCGAGTGAGGGCCCAGGCCGGACCGCCCGGCCTCAGTAGCAATCCCAGTGGAAGGCGACCCGGCTGAAATCGGCGCGGGCCAAGTCGTCGGGATCGATGAAGAAATTGGCGATGCCGGAGTCGCCCCACATCAACGCCTCGTCGCTGTCGAGCTGCAGCAGCAGCACGCGGCGGTCGTCGGGCCGGCGCGGGTCGCTCTGGGTGAAGTCCGGATGGCCGCCGAGCTTGTGCCCGGTGCGGTCCAGGTGTTCGGCGACCTGCTCGGCCAGCCACTCCGGGTCGCGGCGCTCGTCGGGGTGCTCGCGGGTGTAGCGCTCGACCAGAGCGTCCAGGTCGCCGCCCAGGGTGGCGGCCAGCCGGGCATCCTGCAGGCCGAGGGTTTCGTGGTCGGCCTGCAAGCGGATGCGGCGCGGTTTGGCCGGATCGAACGGCAGCTCGTCCAGGACCCGCCGGGACAACGCCGGCGGCGCCACCGGCGGCGCGCTGGCATCGGGCCAATAGACCACGCGGAAGCCCCGCTGTTGGGCCAGTGCGCTCATCCGGTCCTGGCCGTGGGCGGCGTCCAGGGCCGCACCGTAATAATCGTCGCCGTCGATGAAGAACTGCAGCAGGCCGCGGTGGGGGAAGCCGGGCATGTCGCGCAGTTCGGCCAGGTCGAGCTGGGCCAGCAGCGCCAGCGGCTCGCCCGCGGGCCCGCGCGGGTAATCGCGGCCGGCCGCCCAGTAGGCGCGCCCGCCGACCTTGCTCAGGCGCACCTCGTCCTTGGCCAGGGCTTCCAGCGCGATCCGCGCGACCGGGCGCTCGGTGCCCTGCAAGGCCTGCGCCGCCGGGGCGAGGATGGCGCGGGCCAGGGCGTTGTCGTCCGCCTGGCTGGCGCAGGCGCCGCCGCTGGCGGCATCGCGGTCGGCCTCTGCGTCGTCGGCCCCGGCCGATTCCGCAGCGGTGTCCGCCGAGGCCGGCCCCGCCCCGGACGGCTGCGCGCGGTAGATCCAGTAACCGGCGCCGCCGGCCACGCTCAAGACCGCGGCCATGATCGCCACCGACACCAACACCGCCTTGCCCGTCTTCATCCTTGCGCGTCCTCCACTCTGCCCACTGCCGATTATGGCGGCCAAACCGCCCCGGCGAGCGCGCAAAAACGAAGGGGCGCCAAGGCGCCCCTTCCTCCTCCGTTCCGGCGCGGGTCGGCCCCGGTGGGCGCCCGCGCCAGCGGCGCGCTCAGCCGGCCTGCTTGAGATCGGGCTCGAAGAAGCTCCAGCGCACTTCCGGGAAGGCCTGCTTCATCGCCCGCTCGACCGTGTTGATCTGCTCGGTCAGCCCGGCCACGCTGTGCTCCTCGCGCATCTGCGCCTGCACCGAGACCATGATCTCGTTGCCCAATTGCAGGGTGATCACGTTGATGACCTTGGCCACTTCCGGGCGCGCGTCCAGGAAGGCGCGGATCTGCTGCTGGCGCAGCGGGTCCACGCTCTGGCCGATCAGCATGGCCTTGACTTCGATGGCCACGAACACCGCCACGATGATCAGCAGCGCGCCGATGCTGATGGTGCCCACCGCGTCCCAGATCGGATTGCCGGTGGCGACCGCCAGCAGCACCGCGCCCAGCGCCAGCACCAGGCCCAGCAGTGCGGCCAGGTCTTCGCCGAAGATCACCACCAGCTCGGCCTGGCGGCTCTCGCGGAACCACTGCCACAGCGAACGATCGCCGCGCGCCTTGGCCACTTCCTGCAGGCAAGCGCGCATGGAGATGGCCTCGGCGACGATGCCGAACACCAGCACGCCGGCCGCCCACCACCACTGCTTCAGCGGCTCGGGATGCTGGAGTTTGTGGATGCCTTCGTACAGCGAGAACATGCCGCCGACGGTGAACAGCATCACCGCCACCAGGAACGACCAGAAGTAGATCGCCTTGCCATAGCCCAGCGGGTAGTCCGGCGACGGCGGACGCTTGGATTGCTTCAAGCCGAGGATCAACAGGCCCTGGTTGCCGCAGTCGGCCAGCGAGTGCACGGTCTCGGCCAACATGGCGCTGGAACCGGTGAAGAATGCGGCCACGCCCTTGGCCACCGCGATCGCGAAATTGGCGCCGAGCGCGAACAGGATCGCGCGGGTCGAATCACCACCACCTGCCATGACTGCACTGCTCCTTCTGGTTCGAGCCGCGGAGTCTAGCATTGCCGATGCTGGCGGTTGATGGCCCGTCGGTTGGCTCCTGCGGGCGGTCTTCGGCGGTCGGTTCGCGCTGCTGCCGAGGCTTTGCGCGCGGCTGCGCAGGACGTGGACCGGCGCGGCCGCAGGGACGATACGGCGCCTGTATGGCGCCACGGTCGGCGCCCGCTCGGCCGTCCGGAGTGGTCGCGTCGAGGAGGGGGGCAGGCCTCGCGGCCAACGCCGCGGCGGTGGGAGCCGCAAGGAGTTGCGTCCTGGCCCCCCGCGTCGCGTCGGCGCTTGCCGATCCAGAGCCGCCGCGGCGGCGCGATCCGGTGGGTCTGAGCTGCCCTGCCCGGTTCTACCCGGCCCGGCGGTAACTTGCGCGGCTCTACCGTGGTCGGTGCCGTCCGCTCGCTGCCGTTCGGCGCACTCGCCCGCAGCCGCCGCGCCCGAGCCCGCCCGAGGTCCGGCCCTGAGTCGGGTCGATCCGCTCCGCCGCGATCGAAGCCGCCCGGCACCAACGGCACTGGCGCGGGGCGCCGGGGCCCGGGCATTGTCAACAGGACCGGCAGGCCGCCATGATGCGAGGCGTTCTCAATCCCAAGGAGCGCATCGATACGCCGCCTGGCACTTCCGGGGCCCTCCCTTCGCCCCGGGGCTGTGCGCGGGCGCCCCGGCCGCCGGTCGGGCCGTCACGAAGATGAAGGGCCAAATTCGTCACAATGTGCCACTATCCGCCTATGGCCACGCGTGAACGTCTCCCGCCCTGGCACGAACGCCAGCGTCTTCCCAACGGACGCGAGCTGCTGATCCGTCCGGTCCGTCCGGAGGATGCAGAGCCCCTGCGCGCCGGATTCACTCTGCTCCAGCCCGACGAGGTCCGCCAGCGCTTCTTGTATGCGCTCAAGGAGCTGACCCCGGAAATGGCCGAGCGCTTCACCCGCATCGACCCGCGTACCGAGTTCGCCCTGGTCGCGGCCGAGCCGTTGCCGCCGGGCGAGGCCCTGGTCGGCGCGGTGGCGCGGGTCGCCATCGACGAGCGCAGCCAGGACGCGGAGTTCGCCATCCTGGTCAGCCGCTACATCGCCAACATGGGCTTGGGCCGCTATCTGATGACCCGGCTGGTGAAATGGGCGCGCGGCAAGAAAGTGCGGCGCCTGTACGGCGATGTGTTCGAGCACAACGCGCCGATGCTGTCGCTGGCCCAGTCGCTGGGCTTCGAGCGCGAGTTCCAGCAGGACGCGCCGGGCTTGATCCGGGTCTCGCTGGACCTGCGCTCCAAGGCCGCGCGCGCGGCCGCCGCCGGTGGGCCAACCCCGGGCGGGGCCGGAAGCCAAGGCCCTGGCGCCAGCGATCCGGCCGACTGATCCGATCCGCACGCTCGGTCCGGGCCGGTCCCGCTCGCGCCGCCTCGGACCGGCCTGGTGCCAGCCGGCCGTCCCAGGTCTTGCCGGCGCCGGCTTGGCGGGTCCAGCGTATGCCGGTTCTGGCTTTTCCTGCTCCCGCGCTAATCGGCCGCGCCCGTCTTGGCGGCGATCGGACCGGCCCGCCAGAGGCCGGGCACGCCCCGCTCACGCCGCCGCCCCGCCAGCGCCATCGGCCAAACGGGCCTAGCCCGCGACGGCGCCGACGCGCCGCCGCCGGGCCGGGCCGCTCACTCCACGCCGATGCAGGCCAGGTAGCTGATGCGCGCCGTGCCGCCGCGCTCGCCCCAACTCACCGGTTGCGGGCTGCCCGGCGGGCAGTTGCCGTATACGGTGCGGCCAGTGACCACGCCGTTGTTGACCCAGTCCACCACCACCCAGCCACCGCCCGGCGGCGGTGCCGGCAGCGCGGCACTGGTCATCGAGAATGCGAGCGCGAACGCGGCCACGCCCCCCGCGATCGTCCATTTGCGTTTGCCGATCTGCATTGCCGTCTCCTTGTGCTGTATCGATGAGCGCGCCTGCAGCGCCCGCCCCGGACGCGAGCCGGGCCCGGGCGGTACGCCATCGCGGACCGCGCTTGTCCGGTATAGCGCGTGCCGGCGCCGCGCGTCCGCGACCGGGCGCGCAAACTGCCGGCCGGCCCCCGGCCGACGCGAAGACTTAAACTAGCCGACTCCATGACCCCGACCCGACCTTCGAACGTGTCCTTGTTGCCCAAGACCGGCCAGCAGCGCGCCTGGTGGCGCGCGCCGGCCTCGCCGTCCGCGCTGGCCTGGGCGATCGCCCGCGCCGCGGCCGAACACGACGGTCCGCTGCTGGCGATCGCGCGCGACAACCACGGCGCGCACCAGCTCGAATCCGACCTGCGCACCCTGCTGGGCGCTTGCGCCGGCAGCGGCGGATCCTGCCCGGTGCTGGCCTTCCCGGACTGGGAAACCCTGCCCTACGACGTGTTCAGCCCGCACCCGGACATCGTCTCCCAGCGCCTGGCCGCGCTGCACCGCCTGCCCACGCTGGGCCGCGGCATCGTGGTGGTGCCGGTGCAGACCCTGCTGCAACGGCTGGCGCCCCTGCGCCACGTGGTCGGCGGCAGCTTCGACGTGCGCGTGGGCCAGCGCCTTGACCTGGACAGCGAGAAGCGCCGGCTGGAATCGGCCGGCTATCGGCACGTGCCGCAGGTGCTGGACCCGGGCGATTTCGCGGTGCGCGGCGGCCTGCTGGACGTGTATCCGATGGGCGCGGACTCGCCGTTCCGGGTGGAACTGCTGGACGAGGAGATCGAGACCATCCGCGCTTTCGATCCGGAAAGCCAGCGCTCGCTGGACAAGATCGAACGCGTGCGCCTGCTGCCCGGGCGGGAAGTGCCGCTGGACGAGGCCGCGCTCAAGCGCGCCCTGGACGCGCTGCGCGAACGCTTCGACCTGGACACCCGCCGCAGCGCGCTGTACCAGGACCTCAAGGCCGGCCTGGCGCCGTCGGGCATCGAGTACTACCTGCCGCTGTTCTTCGAGCAGACCGCGACCTTGTTCGACTACCTGGGCAGCAACGCCCTGCCGGTGCTGGGCGAGGGCGCGCTGGAGGCGGCCGACCAATTCTGGACGCACACCGGCGAGCGCTACGAACAGCGCCGCCACGACATCGAGCGGCCGCTGCTGCCGCCGGACCAGTTGTACCTGGCCCCCAACGCCTTGCGCGAACGCCTCAACCAGGGCGCGCGGATCGAACTGTGCGGCCAGGGCCATCCGCAGCGCGAACGCGCCCTGGCCCTGGGCGATCAACCCGCGCCGAGCCTGCCGGTGGCCGCGCGCGACAGCGCGCCGGCCGAAGCGCTCAAGTCGTTCCTGTCCAGCTATCCGGGCCGGGTGCTGGTGGCCGCCGACACCGCCGGCCGCCGCGAGGCCTTGCTGGAAGTGCTGCAGGCCGCCGCGCTGCGCCCGGAGGTGGTGGCCGACTGGCCGGCCTTCCGCGACGGCCAGGCCCGCTTCGCCGTCGCCGTGGCGCCGCTGGAAGACGGCTTCGCTCTGAACGCGCCGCCGCTGGCGGTGCTGACCGAGCGTCAGTTGTTCCCCGAGCGCGCCGCGCAGCCGCGCCGGCGCAAGCGCGCCGGGCGCGAGCCCGAGGCGATCATCCGCGACCTGGGCGAGTTGTCCGAAGGCGCGCCGATCGTGCACGAAGACCACGGCGTGGGCCGCTACCGCGGCCTGGTCGTGCTCGAGGCCGGCGGCCAGCCGGGCGAATACCTGGAGATCGAATACGCCAAGGGCGACCGGTTGTACGTGCCGGTGGCGCAACTGCACCTGATCAGCCGCTATTCCGGCGCCTCGGTGGAGACCGCGCCGCTGCATTCGCTGGGCGGCGAGCAATGGACCAAGGCCAAGCGCAAGGCGGCCGAGAAAGTCCGCGACGTGGCCGCCGAGCTGCTGGAGATCCAGGCCAAGCGCCAGGCCCGCGCCGGGTTGGCGCTGGAGGTGGACCGCTCGATGTACGAGCCCTTCGCCGCCGGTTTCCCGTTCGAGGAAACGCCCGACCAGCACGCCGCGATCGAGGCGGTGATCCGCGACCTGTCCAGCAGCCAGCCCATGGACCGGGTGGTCTGCGGCGATGTCGGCTTCGGCAAGACCGAGGTCGCCGTGCGCGCGGCCTTCGTCGCCGCCACCGCCGGCAAGCAGGTCGCGGTGCTGGTGCCGACCACCCTGCTGGCCGAGCAGCACTACCGCAATTTCCGCGACCGTTTCGCCGACTGGCCGCTCAAGGTCGAGGTGCTCTCGCGCTTCAAGACCAGCAAGGAGATCAAGGCCGAACTGGACAAGCTGGCCGAAGGCAAGATCGACGTGGTAGTGGGCACCCATCGCCTGCTGCAGAAGGACGTGCGCTTCAAGGACCTGGGCCTGGTCATCGTCGATGAAGAGCAACGCTTCGGCGTGCGCCAGAAGGAGGCGCTCAAGGCGCTGCGCGCCAATGTGCACCTGCTGACCCTCACCGCCACGCCGATCCCGCGCACCCTCAACATGGCCATGGCCGGCCTGCGCGACCTCAGCATCATCGCCACCCCGCCGGCGCACCGGCTGGCGGTGCAGACCTTCGTCGTGCCCTGGGACGACATGCAGTTGCGCGAGGCCTTCCAGCGCGAGCTTTCGCGCGGCGGCCAGGTGTATTTCCTGCACAACGACGTGGAAAGCATCGGTCGGATGAAGCGCCAGCTCGAAGAGCTGGTGCCGGAGGCGCGCATCGGCGTGGCCCATGGCCAGATGGCCGAGCGCGAGCTGGAGAGCGTGATGCTGGACTTCCACAAGCAGCGCTTCAACGTGCTGCTGTGCACCACCATCATCGAGTCGGGCATCGACATCCCCAACGCCAACACCATCGTGATGAACCGCGCCGACAAGTTCGGCCTGGCCCAGTTGCACCAGTTGCGCGGCCGCGTCGGCCGTTCGCACCACCGCGCCTACGCCTACCTGGTCATTCCCGACCAGCGCTCGATCACCGCCGATGCGCAGAAGCGGCTGGAGGCGATCGCCTCGATGGACGAACTGGGCGCCGGCTTCACCCTGGCCACCCACGACCTGGAGATCCGCGGCGCCGGCGAACTGCTGGGCGAGGACCAGAGCGGTCAGATGGCCGAGGTCGGTTTCAGCCTGTATACCGAATTGCTGGAACGCGCGGTGCGTTCGATCCGCCAGGGCAAGCTGCCGGACGTGGATTCGGCCGAGGCGCGCGGCGCCGAGGTCGAACTGCACCTCCCCGCGCTGATCCCCGAGGACTACCTGCCCGACGTGCACACCCGCCTGACCTTGTACAAGCGCATCAGCGGCGCGCGCGGCAGCGAGGAACTGCGCGAGTTGCAAGTGGAGATGATCGACCGCTTCGGCCTGCTGCCGGACCCGGCCAAGCACCTGTTCGCCGTGGCCGAGCTCAAGCTGGGCGCCACCGCGCTGGGCATCCGCAAGCTCGACCTGGGCGACAAGGGCGGACGCCTGCAGTTCGTCGAGCGGCCCAATGTGGACCCGATGTCGATCATCAAGATGATCCAGGGGCAGCCGAAGCTGTACCAGATGGACGGCCCGGACAAGCTGCGGATCAAGCTCGACCTGCCCGACGCGCCGTCGCGGCTGGCGGCGGCCAAGGGCCTGCTGACCCTGCTGGACACCAAGCACTGACGCAACGCCCGCCGCTTCGCGTTCGCTGCGGGCGCCGCGCCTACGCCCGCGCGGCCTCACCGGGTGCGCCACCTCGCCCCTGCAGGCGCGGCGCAAGCCGCGCACGTCCTGCCCGCGGCGATGGCATGACCGCGCAGCGCTGTCGTGTGCATGTTTGCAATGGCATTGGCTATCCGCGCCAGGGGCTTCGCCCAGGGTTCGCGCTCGCGGCGGGCGCTGCGGCCAGGGCCGGGGCCGCGGTGGCGGGGCCTTGGGGCCCTGGGCAAGCGGGCGGGACGGAGTTGCTTTGGCGCCTGTCCCAGGCGATAAGCTGCCTGGTCGCTCCGGAGCCGCCCTGCCCATGACGCCCTGCCTTTCGCTGCGCTGCCTCGTTTCCCTCGCGGGCCTGCTCGCGCTCGCCGCGTGCGCCGGCGCGCCGCCGCAACCGCAATCGCAACCGCAATCGCAATCGCAATCGCAATCGCCGGGCACCCGCTATGTGATCGTGCGCCACGCCGAAAAGGCCAGCGACGACCCGCGCGATCCGTCGCTCTCGCCGGCCGGGCGCCAGCGCGCCTTGCGGCTGGCCGAGCGCCTGCGCGAGGAGCCGCTGCGCGCGGTGTATGTCACTCACTATCGCCGCACCGCGCAGACCGCCGAACCCAGCGCGCAAGCCCATGCCCTGGTCGCGCGCAGCTACGATGCGCGCCAGCCCGCGGCCGCCTTCGCCGCGCAGTTGCGGCGAGCGCACAGCGCCGGCAGCGTGCTCGTGGTCGGCCACAGCAACACCGCGCCTGACATCGCCGCGGCGCTGTGCGCGTGCAGCGTGGCGCCGATGCCGGAGACCGAGTTCGACCGGCGCATGATCGTGGATATCGATGCGCAGGGCCGCGCCCGGCTGCGCCTGGAGCGCGATCGTCCGGCCGAGGAAAGCGCGAGCGACGAGCCGCCCGCCACAAGCCACGTCGGCACCGGGCACTGAGCCGACGCTCGCCGCCGACCGCGTCCCGCGGCCAACGCCACCGCAAACGCCGCTGCGTCCACGGCTCCAGCCTGCCTTGCCGCACTCGCGCTGCCTGGCCTGGGCCCTGCGCCCGCCCAACACTCCGGTTGCGCGACCCACGTCGCCCGCCTGCGCCGGCAACGGCCTACACTGGACGCCCGCTCCCACCGGCCGCCGCCATGAAGACCCTGCCCGCCGCCCTGTCCTGCGTCCTGATGCTGGCCGCCTGCGCCCACGCCGGCGGTGGCGGTGGCGGTGGCGGTGGCGCGGAGCGCGAGGCCACGCCGGGCCAGCCGTTCGGCCTGCAGCCCGGACAGAGCGCGCGCCTGCCCGACCGGGCGCGGCTGCGCTTCGTGGAAGTCAGCAACGACTCGCGCTGCCGTCCGGGCCAACAATGCATCCGCGCCGGCGAAGCCGTGCTGGCCTTCGAGCTGGAACAGGCCGACGGCGGACGCACTGCATTGAGCCTGGACACCGCACAGGCGAACCGCGGCGAAGCCGGCGCCTGGACCGTGGAGCTGCAGTCGCTGGACTTCGCCGAGCCGCCCACCGCCACCCTGCGCATCGCCTCGCGCTGAGCGGCATCCACTTCCACGGAGCCCGCGCCGCGCCAAGCCGGCGCAACCCCGGCGCCCGCCACAGCCGGCGCCCGTATCGGGACGGGCATCGCCCCAGCGGCGCCACCAGCCCGGCTCGGCGCCTGGCCGCCAACGCGCGCCGGGCACACGACACGACCCAGCAAGCCGTGCGCAACGGGCTTTGAACAGCAAGCCGAGCATGCGGCCGCGCTCGCCCGGCGATCCGGGCGCCGCCGCGTCCACACCGGGCAGCAGCGCCCGCGCGGCGCGGCGACAAGCAGCCCCGACGTCGGCGCAGGTCTTCGCGCAGGTCTTCGCCCACCTCTTGCCGGGCGCCTCGTGCGGCCGCTCGCCCGCTTCTCTATTGCAACAGCCAGTTGCAGCGCCGAGGCCGCGGTTGTCGCAAAGACATGCGAACCTGCCGCTATTGCCTCGCATTGCAGGAGATGCCGCCATGACCACGATCATCGCCCCGCGCGTCCACGACCTGGGCGGGTTCCAGGTGCGCCGCGCCGTGCCCAGCGTGCAGGCGCGCTCGGTCGGGCCGTTCGTCTTCGTCGATCACATGGGTCCGGCGCTGTTCGAGCCCGGCCGCGGCGTGGACGTGCGCCCGCATCCGCACATCGGCCTGGCCACGGTGACCTACCTGTGGTCGGGCAGCATCGGCCACCGCGACAGCCTGGGCAGCCTGCAGGACATCCACCCCGGCGACGTCAACTGGATGACCGCCGGCCGCGGCATCGTCCACTCCGAGCGCACTCCGCAGCGGCCGCGCGCCGACGGCCATGCCTTGCACGGCATGCAGACCTGGGTGGCGTTGCCGCGTTCGTTCGAGGAAACCGCACCGGCCTTCCACCACCACCCGGCCGCGAGCCTGCCGCAGCAGCACCGCGACGGCGCCTGGTTGCGGGTGGTCGCCGGGCGCGGCTTCGGCGAGGAGTCGCCGGTGCGGGTCTTCGCCGACACTCTGTATGTGGCCATCGACCTGGACCCCGGCGCCGAGCTCGACCTGGAAGACAGCCACCCCGAGCGCGCCGTGTACCTGCTGGAAGGCCAGGCGCAACTGGACGGCGCCGATCTGCCGGAAAAACACCTGGTGCTGCTGGAGCCCGGCACCCGGCCGCGGCTGCGCGCCAAGACCCCGCTCAAGGCCATGCTGCTGGGCGGCGAACCGCTGGACGGCCCGCGCCACCTGTGGTGGAACTTCGTCTCCAGCTCGCGCGAGCGGATCGAGCAAGCCAAGCTCGACTGGGCCGAAGGCCGCTTCGGCGCGGTCCCGGGCGAGCACGAGTTCATTCCGCTGCCTGAATAGAGACTTTTCCGAATCTGGCGTTTGTCAATCCCCCCGAAGTGGACTAAGGTCCCATATCGCACCGGGCCCAAGCGCCCGGTGCGACCGCGGCGAGTCAGGCCCGCGACGGGTCCGCCGCGCAACAACCACCCTCGCACCGACCACTCTTCATCCAGTCCACAGGGGGACATGTCGTGAAGTCATGGGGAACGGGCCGCGCCTTGGCGTGGCTGTGTCTGTCGCTGGCCGCGGGCGGCGCCGCCGCCCAGGAAACCGTCGCCGCGGAGGGCAATTGCCCGCTGCTGCCGGCGTCCACCGGCCTGCACTGGGAGTACCGCGGGACTGCGGACACCGATTTCTGCCGCGCACTGCGCGCCGACGACACGGAAGCCTTCGGCCTGTTCATCGCCGCCCAGTCGCCCTTCGAGCCCAGCCGCGGCAAGCGCGCCGAGGCCGGTTCGGTCGACGGCAAGCCGATGTACTGGTACCGCGGCGAGTTGCCCAACCGGCCGCAGGTCCGGGTCCGCGAAACATCGATCGAGGTCGGCAACGGCAAGGTCGCCTACCTGTGGCTGCACGCCGCCTCGGACGAGCAGCTCAAGGAAGTGCTGGCCCAGACCGAGGGCCTGCGCTTTCCCTCGGCGCGCCTGAGCAGCAACGGCAAGTGAGCCCGGTGCGCCGGCCTTGCGCTGGCGCGAGCGGTGCCGCGGTGCGGGCGGGGCCGCTTTGCCCCGCCTTCGCGCCGGAGTTCCCGCCCCGGTCACGACGAGCGTCGCGTTTTGCTTCTTCATCCAAATTTCTGTGATGGATTGCGCATTTTTCCATCATGCGCCAGCATGAGAATCGGCCTGGCTGAACAGGGTCGCGGTACGCCGTTCCCTGCCTGGACCGGGATCGTCGACCACCTGGGGCCGCCGGCTCTCACGCGAGAGCAGCCCATCACTGAAAAAGGAAGACGATCATGATCAAGCGACTCGGTGCGGAGTTCATCGGTACCTTCTGGCTGGTGCTCGGCGGTTGCGGCAGCGCCGTGCTGGCCGCCAACTTCGGCGGCGCCGGCAATCCGCTCGGCATCGGCCTGCTCGGGGTTTCGCTGGCCTTCGGCCTGACCGTGCTGACCGGCGCCTATGCCCTGGGCCACATCTCCGGCGGCCATTTCAATCCTGCGGTGAGCTTCGGCCTGTGGGCCGGCGGCCGTTTCCCGGCCAAGGACCTGGTGCCCTACATCCTCGCCCAAGTGCTCGGCGCGATCCTCGCCGGCGTGGTGCTCAAGCTCATCGCCAGCGGCGCGCCCGGCTTCATGATCGATCCCAGCGCGCCGGGCACGTTCGCCAGCAACGGCTACGACCTGATGTCGCCGGGCGGTTACTCGCTGACCGCCGCGGCCCTGACCGAAGTGGTGATGACCGCGATGTTCCTGGTGATCATCCTCGGCGCCACCCACAAGAACGCGCCGGCCGGCTTCGCGCCCATCGCCATCGGCCTGGGCCTGACCCTGATCCACCTGATCAGCATTCCGGTCACCAACACCTCGGTGAACCCGGCGCGCTCCACGGGCGTGGGCCTGTTCGCCGGCAGCGCGGCGATCGGCCAGTTGTGGCTGTTCTGGGTGGCGCCGATCGTCGGCGGCGTGATCGGCGGCGCGGTGTACCGCTGGTTGGGCCGCGACGACTGAGCGTTGCCGCATCGGCCACGAAACAGCCGCGCGACCGCGCGGCTGTTTCGTTTGCGGACGGTGCATGAAGCCGCGAGGGCTTTGGGGTGCAGCGGGATCGCGGCTTGCGCCGCTCCTGCGGGGATCGACGCCCTGCGGGCTCAGGCAGCGGCGCGCTGGCCGGCGGCGCGCGCGGCCACCTGGACCGCGGTCTGTTGCAACTGCGCGGCCAGGCGCGCATCGCCGATGGATTCGGCGGCCTCCAGCATCTGGTAGGCGGCCTGCAGTTGCTTGAGGCCGCGCGGCGGCACCTTCTTGAGCTTGCCGCCGACGATGACGAAACCGCCGGCGCCGGCGGCCACGCCGGGGGAGAGGAAGGTCGCGACGATGACGAACTGGCGGGGATCGAGCTGGGTGGCCATGAGTGCGGCTCCTTGGGATGCGCGCAGCGGCCTGCCGCGCGCGGGCACGCTCGCGCCGCGGGATGCGGGCGATGGGCCGTGCATTGCAGCCAACGCGCGGGTCCGGCGGCGACGGCCAGGCAGCGGTGCTGCGCGCATGCAACATGCGGGGTTCGCCGGGCTGGGCTGGGTTCGGCCCGGCGCAATCGGTTCGGCTCGACGCGACTCGGCGCAGGCGGCCGCCTGCGCTCGAAAAAAAAACCGCGCCCGAAGGCGCGGTCCGATGTCGGCGCTGCCCAGCGCGCAGCAGCCGGTCAGAACTTGCCTTCCTGGAAATCGACGAAGGCCTGCATGATCTCCTGCTTGGTGTTCATCACGAACGGACCGTAGCGCGCCACCGGCTCGCGCAGCGGCCGGCCGGCAACCACGATCAGGCGGCTGGGCGCCACTCCGCGCAGCCTCAGCGCAGAGCCGCCGGCCAGCACCGCCAGTTCCTGCGCCTGTACGTTGCGCGCGTCCTCGCCCTCGCCCACGGCGACCTCGCCCTCGTAGACATAGGCGAAGGCGTTGTGGCCTTCTGGCAGGGCGTAGTCCCACTGCGCGCCGGCATCCAGGGAGATGTCCAGGTACACCGGATCGGTGGCCGGTTGGGCGATGGGCCCGCGCAGCTCGCCGATGCGGCCGGCGATCAGCTTGACCTGCACGCCTTCGGCCGGAGACGACTGCACGATCCGGTCGGGCGCGAACTCCTGGTACTTGGGTTCGGTCATCTTCTCGCGCGCCGGCAGGTTGACCCAGAGCTGGAAGCCGCGCATCCGGCCCTGCTCCTGCTCGGGCATCTCCGAATGCACCAGGCCGCGGCCGGCGGTCATCCACTGCACGCTGCCGGGCACCAGCACGCCTTCGTTGCCGTGGTTGTCGCGATGGCGCATGCGCCCGTCGAGCATGTAGGTCACCGTCTCGAAACCGCGGTGCGGGTGTTCGGGGAAGCCGGCCAGATAGTCCTCGGGCCGGTCGGTGCCGAACTCGTCCAGCAGCAGGAACGGATCCAGGTCGGGCAATTGCGGCCCGCCGATGACCCGGGTCAGGCGGACCCCGGCGCCGTCGGAGGTGGCCTGGCCGCGCAGCTTGCGGCCGACGCGGGCGTAAGCGGTGGAGGTGGCGGTAGCCATGAGGGATTCCTGTGCGGACGCCGGATTGGCGATGGGCACAGCATGCCACTGCAAATTCAGAACGATATACAGATATCTGCAATCATCCGTAACAAATATGGAACAAATGCCGATGGACGCCGAGCCGGTCGAAAGCCCTAGCCCAGACCCGGCGACTGTCGGCTCGACCTCGGGCTCGACCTCGGGCTCGACCTCGGGCTCGGGACCGGGTCGTGGATCGGTGGCCGGCGGCCGGCCCGATGGCCGCGCTCGGCCAACGCAGCCGGCCAGCGAACCGGTTCGGCCGGCCCCGCGGCCGGCCGCGACCAGCGCTCCGGTCAGCCCGTCTGGCGGCTGTAGACGTACACCGTCGCCGGCGGCACGTTGCGCAACACGAACTCGCCGCGACGCACCCGCAGCGACAACTGGCGCGCCACCGCATCGGCCACGGGCGCGGCCGGGCCGTAGGTGAACTGCACGAACACCCCGCCCTCGCGCAGGCAGTCGAAGGCCGCGGCCAGGATGTCGCGCTGCAGCGGGTGCGGCATCGCCAGCAGGCCCAGGCCGGAGACGATGGCGTCGGCCCGGCCCTGGTCGAGATAGCCCTGCTCGTGCGCCAGTTGCGGCAGCAGCCGCGCATCGCCGAGCAGCACCGGCACGCGCGGGAAGCGCACTTGCAGATGCGCGTGCAACTCCTCGTTCAACTCCAGCACCAGCAGGTCTTCGTCGCGGATGCCGGCATCGAGCAGGGCGCGGGTGATCGCGCCGGTGCCGCCGCCGAGTTCGATCACCCGGGTCACCTCGTCGGGCAACTCGGCGATCATCGCCGCGGCCAGTTCGGCACTGGACGGCGCCACCGCGGCCACCCGCAGCGGGTTCTTGAGCCATTGCCGGAAGAAGGTCCAGGCGCCGGGCTTGGCGCGCGCCTTCATGCGCGCACCGGCCGCGCGGCGCGGAGGCCGCCGAAGCAAGAAAACAGGATCGGATTCATCGGGGTTCCAGGCGCCAGCAGCGGTGGATGCGCGCATCGCGCTCGAAGTCGGGAGGGATCGTGGCCGCGCTGATGTCCGCGCAGCGCGCGAACTCGGCCACCGCCGCCTCGTCGAGGCGGAAACGGCGGAAGTTGTTGGAGAAATACAGCACGCCGTTGTCGGCCAAGCGCGCCACCGCCGCGCGCAGCAGGCGCACGTGTTCGCGCTGGATGTCGAAATCCTCGGCGCGGGCGGAATTGGAGAAGGTCGGCGGGTCGCAGAAGATCAGGTCGTAACGCTCGCGTTCGGCTTCCAGCCAGGCCAGGGCGTCGGCCTGGATCAAGCGATGGCGTTCGCCGCCCAGGCCGTTCTCGCGCAGGTTCTCGGCGCACCATTGCAAGTAGGTGGCCGACAGATCCACCGTGGTGGTCTGCGCCGCGCCGCCGACCGCGGCCTGCACGGTGGCCGCGCCGGTGTAGGCGAACAGGTTGAGGAATCGGCGGCCGCGCGCTTCCTCGGCGATGCGCAGGCGGATCGGACGGTGGTCCAGGAACAGGCCGGTGTCCAGGTAATCGAACAAGTTCACCCGCAGGCGCGCAGCGCCTTCGCGCACCGGCACGAACTCGCCGCGCTGGTCGAACTGGCCGTACTTGCTGCCGCCCTTGCCGCGTGCGCGGGTCTTCAGCGCGATGCGTTCGCGCGGCACCTCCAGCGCCTCGCGCGCGGCCGCCAGCAACTCGTTGCGGCGGCGGCGCTGGTCGGCTTCGGGGATGTCGGCAGGCGCGGCGTATTCCTGCACGTGCAGGAAGCGGCGCGGCGCGGCTTCGTCGCTGGTGTAGACGTCGATGGCCGCGGCGTACTCGGGCAGGTCCGCATCGTAGGCGCGGAAGCAGTCCACGCCTTCGCGCTGGCGCCAGGACTTGAGCTTGCGCAGGTTCTTGCGCAGGCGGTTGGCGACCATCTGCGCGCCGTCGCTCAACGGTGCCGGCGCGGCGTCTTGCTCCTTGGCGCGTTGTTCGGCGTGACCGACCCGGGCGATGGGGTCGCACACGATCAACGCGCATTCGATCGCGCCGTTGAACAGTTGGTATTTCTTGCTCGCGCGCAGACCGGTGGCCTGGGCCAGGGCGGCATCGCCGCACAGCAGGCTGGCGCGCCAGGTCGGGACCAGGCGCTTGAGCGCCTCGCCCAGGGCGCGGTAGAGCGCCGGATCGGCGGCCAGGCGGGCGTCGTAGGGCGGGTTGCAGACCGCCAGGCCCACTGGGATGGCGGGGTGCGAGCCGTGCGCTGCGCCTTCCGCGCCGCGGTGGAATCCGGCCTCCCCGCTCTCGCCTTCCGAGCGAGCGGGCTCGGCGGCGGGCTCGGCGGCGGCGATGCGCAAGGGGCCGGGCGCCTGGCGCAGTTGCTCCACTGCCGCCACCTCCCAGCCGATCAACCCCGCCAGCCCCGCCATCGCCTCGTTCTCGCGCGCTGCGGCGATGGCCTGCCGGTCCAGGTCGCTGCCGGCGAACACCGGCCGCAGCGCCGCCAGGCCCGCGGCTTCGCGCGCGCGCGCCTGCTCGCACAACGTGCGCCAGCCGGCGAAATCGAAGCCGCGCCAGCGCGTAGGCGGCAGCAGGCCGTGGCGCTGCAGGCCCGGCGCCACGTCGGCGGCCATCAGCGCGCCTTCGATCAGCAAGGTGCCGCTGCCGCACATCGGATCGAACAGTCCGCCGCCCTGGGCGTAGACCTTGGGCCACTGCCCGCGCAGCAGCACGGCGGCGGCCAGGTTTTCCTTCAACGGCGCCTCGCCCTGCTTCTGCCGCCAGCCGCGGCGGTGCAGCGGGCCGCCGCCCAGGTCCACCGACAACACGGCCCGGCCCTTGCGCACCACCAGGTTCAAGCGCAGGTCCGGCGCCTCGGTGTCCACGTCCGGGCGCGCGCCGGTGCGCGCGCGCATCACGTCCACCACCGCATCCTTGACCCGCTGCGCGGCATAGCGCGCATGGGTGATGGCCTCGCCGGAGACGTGCGCGTCCACCGCCAGGGTGTGCACCGCCTCCAGATGCGCCGGCCAGTCCACCGCCGCCGCGCCGGCGTACAGGGCATGCTCGTCGGGGCAGTCGAACTCGGCGATCGGCCACAGCACCCGGCTGGCCAGGCGCGACCACAACACCGCGCGCTGCGCATCGGCCAGGCTGCCTTGGACGTTGACCCCCGCGGTGGCGGCGCTGGCGCGCGCGCAGCCCAGCTCGGCCAATTCGTCGGCCAACAGGTATTCCAGGCCCTTGCCGCAGCTGGCGAAGAACGTGCTCATGCGCGCGCCGCCGGAGCGCTGGCCAGGCCTTGCAGCAGCGTGGCGAAGGCCTCGGCGCTGGCCTGGACGTGGGCATCGAGACGATGGCGGTCGTCCACCAGCAGCAAGCGCGCACCGCGCGCCTGCGCCCAGGCCACCACCTGCGCGGCCGGGATCAATTCGTCGTGCCAGCCGTGGACGATGCTGGTCGGCACCGCGGCCGCCTGCAAGACCGGCGCCGGGCCCATCGCGATCGGCGGCGCCATCAGGAACAACGCGGCCGGGCGCACGCGCAGCGAGACCGCGCCGGAGATGTAGGCGCCCAGGCTGGAACCGGCCAGCACCACCGGCCCGCGCTCGGCGGCGCGCTGGGCGAGTTCGAGCAAACGCGCGATCCGCGCGTTCACATCGCCCAGCTCGCTGACCTCGCGCTTGGCGTCCAGGTCGGTGTAGTCCGGACGCTCGTGGCTCCAGCCCAGGCGCTGCGCCGCCTCGGCCAAGGCGGTGACCTTGGCGGCGCCGGGGCCGCTTTCGAATCCATGCGACAGGATGCAGTGTCCGTGAGTGATCATCGTGAACCAGGTTGAGGGAGCGCAGCGCACCGGCCAGGCGCCGCCGGCGCTACGGCCGACGCCCGCCCGCGCGGCACGGCGGCGATCATGCCGCAAGCGGGATTAAAAAAAACTTGCCGGCCACAGCCACAGCCACAGCCACGGCGCTCCGCGGACGCCGGCGCGCGCCCGCTGTGTCTGTGGGCGCGCCGCATCACGCGTCCGCGTCGTCCAGCGGCACCAGCGCGTCGCCCACGCCGATTCGGCCGCCCTGCAGGATGCGCGCGCACAGGCCGCCGTGGCCGCGCATGGCGTTGTAGCCGCCCGGGCCGAGCGCGGCTTCCATCATCGAGCAGGGATCGCAGGTGTCGGTGGTTTCCAGCACCGCCTCGCCGAGGCGGAAGCGCCGGCCCTTGAGCGCCAGCAGCGGCAGGCCGGAGACCACGATGTTGCGCCGGAGCGTGGCCGGCGCCACCGCCGGCAGGCCGGCCAGGGCGGCGATCGCCGGCAGGTGCTCGGCCTGGATCAAGGTGATGCCGCGCTTGCCGCTGCCGCCCTGGTAGCGATCGCCAGCCAGGCCCTTGCCGGCCTCGGCCAGCGCCTGGGCGACCTCGCGCATCGGCACCGCGCGCGCCGGGCGCAGGCCGATCCACTCGACCCGGCCGGGTCGCGGCAATGTGGCCATCAGGCGCCCCAGGGCGGAGTCGGCGGGCGGCAGGGTGGTCATGGCGGGCTCCGGGAGAGGGCGAATGGTAGCATCCGGGCCCATGCCGCCCCTGAACTTCACGCTCGCCCCCCTGCCCTACGAATCCCGGCTGGAGGCGCGCGACCCGGCCTCCATCGACCTGGCGGTGATCCACTGCACCGAGCTGCCGGACCTGGCCACCGCGCGCGAGTATGGCGAGCGCGTGTTGTACCCGGCCTCGGGCACCGGCAACAGCGGTCATTACTACATCGACCGCGACGGCACGGTGCTGCGCTACGTGGCCGACGAGCGCGTGGCCCACCATGTGCGCGGCTACAACCCGCGCTCGGTCGGGATCGAACTGGTCAACACCGGCCGCTATCCGCACTGGCTGGACTCGCGCCACCAAGAGATGGAGGAGGACTACCCCCCGGCGCAGATCCAGGCCTTGCTGGCGCTGCTGGCCGACCTGCGCGCGCGCCTGCCCGGCCTGCGCCTGATCGCCGGACACGAGGACCTGGACACGGCCCAGGCCGAGGCCAGCGACGATCCGGCCCGGCAGGTCCGGCGCAAGCGCGATCCCGGGCCGCGCTTCCCCTGGGCGCAAGTGCTGGCCGCCTGCGCGCTGGAGCGGCTGCGGCCCTGAGCCCGGCCCGCCGGCGGCCCGCGCCGGAGTGTGGCGCACGTCCCGCTATACTGCGCGCCGACCCACGCCGGCCGCCGCCATGACCTCCTCCCCGGTTTCCGAACTGATCGAACTGCTGTCGCTGGAGCGCCTGGAGGACAACCTGTTCCGCGGCCAGAGCCGCGACATCGGCACCAAGTACGTGTTCGGCGGCCAGGTCCTGGGCCAGGCGCTGTCGGCCGCGCAGGCCACCCTGGACGCGGCGCGCAGTGCGCATTCGCTGCACGCCTATTTCCTCAAGGCCGGCGACATCGAAGCGCCGATCGTCTATCAGGCCGACCGCACTCGCGACGGCGGCAGCTTCTCGGTGCGCCGGGTGACGGCGATCCAGCACGGCCAGCCGATCTTCTTCCTCGCCGCCTCCTTCCAGGAAACCCAGGAAGGCGGCGAGCACCAGTTGTCCATGCCCGAGGTGCCCAAGCCCGAGGACATCGAGCCGGCCCCGGCGGTACCGCCGGAGGTCATGGCCAGCCTGCCCAACAAGGTGCAGCGCTGGCTTTCGCGGCAAGGGCCGTTCGAGTTCCGCCATGTCTATCCGCGCGACGAGCTCAACCCGCCCAAGCGCCCGCCTTACCAGCAGGTCTGGTTCCGCCTGAGCGAGCCGGTCGGCGATGCGCCGGAACTGCACCGCGCGCTGCTGGCCTACGCCTCCGACTTCCATCTGCTGGGCACGGCCACCTTCCCGCACGGCATCAGCTACTACCAGCCCAACGTGCAGATGGCCTCGCTCGACCATGCGCTGTGGTTCCATCGTCCCTTCCGCGCCGACGACTGGCTGCTGTACTCCATCGACAGCCCCAGCGCGCAGGGCGCGCGCGGGCTGGCGCGCGGGCAGATCTACGACCGCCACGGCCGCCTGGTGGCCAGCAGCGCGCAGGAAGGCTTGATCCGCGTGGTCCGCGACGCCGCGGCCGCCGCCCACGTACCGACCAAGGACTGAAATGAGGCAGGTCTTCAGCAGTTCGCGCCTGGAGAACGTGGAAGGCGTGGCGCAGTTGCTGCGCGATGCCGGCATCGAAGTGCGCGTCACCAACGACCGCTCCTACAAGGGCAACCGCCGCTCCAGCTTCAGTTACCGCGAGCAGAGCGCCGAGCGTCCGGCGGTCTGGGTGGTGCGCTCGGAGGACCAGTTGCGCGCGCGCGACCTGCTGCGCGAGGCCGGCCTGATCGACAGCACTCGCGCCGAAGACCCCGGCCACGCGCCGTTCCGGTTCCAGTCGCGGGTCGAGCCGGCGCGCACGCCCGGGCAGAAGCGCGCGCTGCGGATCAAGGTCGGATTGCTGCTGTGCATCGCCGTGGTGCTGGGCCTGGCCCTGTTCCACAACCTGCGCAACCGGCCGGCACCGGCGCCGGCGCAGGACCCGGCCGAACTCGCCCTGGCCGCGCATCGCTTCGACGGCAGCACCGCGGCCGTGCCGCAGGCGCTGGCGCAGGCCGTGTTCGCTGCGCAGTTGGCCGAAGCCGACCAGGCCACCCAATGCCTGCGGGTGGACCGGCGCGATGCCTCGCGCAAGCTGCTGACCGCGCTCGCCCGCCCCGGCCTGCGCCTGCTGCCGGGCAGCCAGTGCGTGGAGGAGGCCGACGAGGACCGCGGCAGCCGCGCTGCCGACGGTCAGGCTGCCGAACTGGCCGAAGTGCGCGCCTTCCGGCCGACCTCGGCCGAGGCCGGCAGCGTGGAATACAGCGCCTACCACCACCGCTCCTCGGCGGTCTACAAAACCTTGGAGGTCAAGCGGGTGGGCGGGCGCTGGACCGTGGTGCGGGTGATCAAGACCGTGCGCGCGATGGGCTGAACCCGCGGCGGTGCTCGCGATGCCCGCCCGGCGGTGACGGTCACATTCTCCCGCCAACCGCGTCTGAGTCACCAGGCTCCGTCGCCTGCCGCCCAGGAGATCGCATGACATCCCGCCCGCCTCATCGCCGGTCCTGGCCTCTCCGGGCCCAGCACGGAGCGCGGCGATGAGCGCCGCACCGCTGGACGCCATCGTCGGCGCCCACCTGCCGGCGGCCGCGCGCGGCGACCGCGACGCCTATTCGCGCATCGTCGGCGCCTGCCAGAACTCGATCACCGCCATCGCCCTGGCGATGGTGCGCGACGTGCCGGCCAGCGAGGACATCGCCCAGGAGGCCTTCCTCAGCGGCTGGCAGAACATCGGCAAGCTGCACAACCCGGCCAGCTTCCTGCCGTGGCTGCGCCAGATCACCCGCAACCTCGCCCACGACCACCTGCGCCAGCGCCGGCGCCAGCCGCCCGGCGTGGACGACATGGACGCAGCCATCGCCGCGGCCGCCGACCCGGCGCCCGGCGCGGTCGAGCGCTTGATCCAGGCCGAACGCACCCAGGTCGCGGCCGAGCTGATTTCGGCCCTGCCTGCCGAAAGCCGCGAAGTGCTGTTGCTGTATTACCGCGAAGGCCAGAGTTCGCAGCAAGTCGCCGCCCTGCTCGGGCTCAGCGACGCGGCGGTGCGCAAGCGCTTGTCGCGCGCGCGCAACACCGTGCGCGAGGAATTGCTCGACCGCTTCGCCGTGTTCGCCCGCGCCAGCGCGCCTTCGGTCGGCTTCACCACCCTGGTCGCCAGCGCCCTGGGCGTGATCGCCCCGACCGGCCCGGCCACCGTCGCCCTGGCCGCCGGCTCGGCCGGTTCCGGCCTGGCCGGCAAGTTCGGCAGCGCCGGCCTGGGCGCGTCGGGCGGCGTGCTGGGCGGCGCCGTCGGTTTTCTGGTCGAGCGCGTGCTCTCGCCCATTTCGGTGGCCGTCGGCGGCGCGCCGCTGGACGCCGCGCCGGTGCTGGCGCGGCTGGACTCGATCCCGCTGCCGCCCCTGGCCGGCATCGCCGCCGGCACCGCCAGCGGCGCGCTGGCCACGCTGTTGATCGCGCGTTACCTGCAAACCTTCGCCGCCACTGCGGCAGAGCGGCGCCGGATCGACCGGCTGGTGTTCGCGGTCATCGCGCTCAACACCGCGATGTCGCTGGCGTGCATCGCCACCTTCGAGTTGAGCCGCGGCTGGCTGTGGCCGGTGGTCGCCGCGCTGGCGTGCATCGCAGTGTCGATGTGGCAATGGACGGTGCAGGTGCCGCGCGCGCTGGCGCCGAGCCTGCAGCGGATGCTGCGCGAAGGCCGGCCGGATCCGCGCCAGGGGTGGATCTACCGCTGGATGCTCGGCCCGCGGCCGATGATCTGGAGCTCGCTGCTGTTGCTGGCGATGATGCTGGCGATGCTGTACCGGGACGGCCGCCTGGGCTGAGCTCGGCGCCAGCGGCCGCCGAGCCGGCGAAAAAAACGGGGCGCCTGCACGGCGCCCCGAAGCTTGGGGACAACACCACGCCCGGCCGGGCCCCGCCTCAGCGGTGCGGGCCGTGCCCGCCGTCGGGCTTGAGGTCGGCCTTGGTCAGGAAGCCGTCGCGGTCCTCGTCGAGGAAGGCGAAGCTGCGCGCCAGCCGCGGCATCTTCTCCTCGACCTCGATCCGGCTCAGCTTGCCGTCGCGGTTGAGGTCGGCGGCGGCGAACTTCTCCTCGAAGCGCTTTTCGCGCTCGGCCTGGCGCTTGGGCCGCTGGCTCTCGTGCCAGGCGCGCAATTCGCTGCGCACCAGTTGACCGTCGCGGTTGCGGTCGATCTGGGCGAAGGACTCGGCCAGGCGCGGCGACTTGGCCGCCTCGGCCTGGCTGATGCGGCCGTCGCCGTCGCTGTCCAGCCGCGCCGGGCCGCCGAAGCCGCCATGGCCGCCATGGCCGCCGCGACCGCCGCGATGCTGCGGCCGCTCGCCGGCGTCGAGCCGGCCGTCGCGGTTCTTGTCGAGTTGATCGAAACGCTCGGCCAGGCGCGGCGCCTTGGCCGCCTCGGCGCGCGAGATCGTGCCGTCGCCGTCGGCATCGAGCTGGACGCGCGGCTGCGGCTTGGCCGCGCCGTCGGCGGGCGCGGCGAAGGCGCCGGCGGCGCCGAGAGACAGGGACACCGCGGCCAGCGCGGCGAGGTACAACGGCGAACGGTTCATGCGTCGACTCCTGCGGGCGGGCGCCACCGTGGCGCCGATGATCGGATCAACGCCCGGCCCAGCGCCGGGTTGACAGCGCGCCGGTGGCGTTCATCGCCGCGACAGCCTGCGCCGCCGCGACCGCCCGGGCGCCACCGCGGCCGGCCGCAGTCGCAGGCTGCGACCGCCTGCATGCCCAATCCACCGCCTCGGCGCTATGCTCGCCGCATGGGCACGCAACCGCAGCCGGACAGCGAGGACCTCCGCCTGTTCCACACAGGCGAGCACGCCTGCGGCTATTGGCCCGAACGCGTCGCCCGCGACTTGGTCCTGGACCCGCGCGACCCGCGCCTGCGCGACTGGTATCCGCACGCGCTGGGCTGGGGCTTCCGCCGCTCCGGCGACATCGTCTACCGCCCGCACTGCAGCGGCTGCCGCGCCTGCGTGCCGGTGCGCATCCCGGTGGACCGCTTCGTCCCGGACCGCAGCCAGCGCCGCTGCCTGGCGCGCAACGCCAGCGTGGAAATGCGCGTGCTGCCGGCCGAGCGCAGCGACGAGCAACTGGCGCTGTATCGCCGCTACCTGGCCTCGCGTCACGGCGGCGGCGGCATGGACGGCCATGGCGCGGTCGAGTTCGACCAGTTCCTGATCGGCAGTTGGAGCGAGAACCGCTTCCTGGAGCTGCGCGAGGCCGGCCACGGCCGGCTGCTGGCGGTGGCGGTCACCGACGTGACCGAGCAGGCGCTGTCGGCGGTCTATACCTTCTACGACCCCGACCTGCCCGAGCGCGGCCTGGGCACCCTGGCGATCCTGCGCCAGATCGAGTGGGCCCGGCGCGAGCGCCGCCGCCACCTCTACCTGGGGTACTGGATCGCCGGCCACCCGAAGATGGACTACAAGCGCCGTTACCGACCGTTGGAGGCCTTCGATGGTCGAGATTGGCGGGTTTTTACATATTCATAACACGCGTCACGTTCAGCTCGTGTATTCCGTAGCCCCGTCGTGGACCACGACGTGCGGGGGGGGCTGTCCAGGTCTTGGCACGGAGCCGCCACCCTCATCAATTACAGCCACATGGAGTCCGTAATGAAGCTCAACACCCTGTTCCTGGCCGCCGCCATCACTCTGGCGCTGGCCGCTTGCAACAAGCCGGCCGACAAGCCCGCCGACGCTCCGGCCGGCGACGCTCCGGCCGCGACCGCCCCGGCCGACGCCACCGCCCCGGCCGATGCCGCTCCGGCGGCGACCCCGGCCGACACCGCGGCTCCGGCCGCTGCCCCGGCCGTGGCCAGCGTCGGCGTGCCCGAGTGCGACGACTACCTCAACAAGGTCAACGCCTGCCTCGCCGAGAAGGTGCCCGAAGCCCAGCGCGCCGCCTTCCAGCAGGCGCTGGACAGCAGCCGCAGCCAGTGGGCCCAGGCCGCTTCGACCGAGCAGGGCAAGGCCGCTCTGGCGCAGGCGTGCAAGACCGCCTACGACTCGAGCAAGGCCCAGTACGCCGCGTTCGGCTGCACCCTGTAAGCCAATGCTGCATTGCGCGGGCCGCAAGGCCGGCGACGAACACGCCCCGGTCCGCCGGGGCGTTTTCGTTGGCGGGCCTGCCGGTGCGGCCGCGCCGTACCTCGCCGCTTGGTCGCCGCCCGTCCCCGTGGAGGCGGCCAGCGCCGGCCCGGCGGTGGCGCACCGCCGTCGCGTGGCACCGCCGCATCCGGCCGCGGCCCCGCCGCTGCCGCGCGACGCGGCCGGCCAGGCCAAGGAAGCGACCGGCCCGAGCGCGCGGCGAGCGGCGGAGCCTGATCGCTCCGCCGCGCCCTGCCGCCGCGCCGCGCCGCTGCGGCCTGTCACGATGCCCGCAGGCGCGCATGCGATCATGCGCGCATGCACAGACTCCTGTTCCCCGCCTGCGCCGCCCTCGCCGCGGCCGCCCTGGCCGCCTGCACCCAAATGAACGTGCACGGCGATCCCGACTCCCTGCTGCGCCCGGCCGCGACAGCCGAACCGGCGCGCCTGCGCGTGGCGACCTACAACACCTCGCTCTACGACGAGGCCGCCGGCGGCCTGGTCCGCCGGCTCGAAGCCGACGACGCCAACGCGCGCAAGATCGCCGCGGTGCTGCAGCGCGTGCGCCCCGACGTGGTCCTGCTCAACGAGTTCGACTACGACGCCGGCCAGCGCGCGGCCGATCTGTTCCAGCGCCGCTACCTGGAAACCGCCCAGCCCGGCGGCGGCGAACCGCTGCATTACCCGCACCGTTACCTGGCGCCGGTCAACACCGGCGTGCCCAGCGGCCTGGACCTGGACGGCGACGGCCAGTCCGGCAGCGCCGCACGCGCCGACCGCGCGCGCGGCAACGATGCCTGGGGCTACGGCCTGCACCCTGGCCAATACGGCATGCTGGTGCTCTCGCGCCATCCCATCGATGCCGCCGCGGTGCGCAGCTTCCAGCTACTCAAATGGAATGCCCTGCCCGGCGCGCGCCAGCCGCGCGACCCGGCCAGCGGCCGGCCCTGGTATCCGGCGCAGGTCTGGCCGCAGTTGCGGCTGTCGTCCAAGTCGCACTGGGACGTGCCGATCCGCACGCCGCAGGGAGTGTTGCACTTGCTCGCCGCGCATCCCACGCCGCCGGTGTTCGATGGCCCGGAGGACCGCAACGGCGCGCGCAACCACGACGAGATCGCGCTGTGGGCGCGCTATCTCGACGGCGGCCACGCCGACTGGCTGTGCGACGACCAGGGCCGCTGCGGCGGCCTGGCGGCGGACGCGCGCTTCGTCATCGTCGGCGACATGAACGCCGACCCGGTCGACGGCGATGGCGTGCCCGGCGCGATCGGCCAGTTGCTCGGCCATCCGCGCGTAGACCCCGGACACACGCCGCGCAGCGAAGGCGCGGCCGAGCGCGCCGCGGCCTACGGCTTCGCGCGCAAGGGCGATGTGGCCGAACACACCGGCGACTTCGGCCCCAAGGCCGGTACCCTGCGCCTGGACTATGCCCTGCCCTCGCGCGGCTGGACCGTGCTGGGCAGTGGCGTGTTCTGGCCCAAGGCCGGCAGCGAGGAGGCGAAGATCTCCGAGGCCAGCGACCATCACCTGGTGTGGGTGGACTTGGCCGATTGAGATAGATCGATTGAGATAGATCGATTGAGGCAGATCGATTGAGGCAGGGCGATTGATGCAGACCGACCGATGCCGGCCCATTGAGGTCGGCCGCTTGACGTCGGCCGATTGATGGCGGGGCGGCCGATCGACGTCGGCGGATTGAGGTCGGCGGATTGACAACCGCCGGTTGACGACGGCCGACGGATGTTGGCCGTCGAAGCGGACCGGCGGAAACGGCCGGCTTGGAACAGTCGATTCAAGCCTGCCCTCTGCAGTCGTCCGCTCGCAACCGGCTGCGCCGGCCGAGCACCCGCCTCGGGGCCGCGCCGGGCAGCCAAGCTTGCTCGGGCCGCACGCCGCTCCGGCAGCGCGCGCAAACCGGGCGCGCGGCGCAAGACGTCGCGTCGCCGCGTCGCCGCCGACTCAGCCCTGCGGACCGAACTCGCGCACCACTTCGATCGACCCGACGATGTGGTCGTTGAAGGCCTCTAGTTCCTCGGCCGGCACCCACCATTCGGTGTGGTGCGCGCCGCCGACCTTCTGCAGCGGATAAGCGGCCATGAAAGCCGCGTCCACGGCGAAGCGGGTGACCGCGCCGTAGCCGCTGTCCTTGACGTTCCAGCGTTCGGCGATCTCGGCGGCGTAGCGCTCATTGCTGACCGGGTAGAAGATCGGTTGCTCGGGCAGCCGCGGCGGCCAGCGGCGGAAACCGCTGGCGCGCAGCAGCTCCAACTCTTCCGGGCCGACCGGGCGGTACATCACGATGGTTTCGGGCGAGCTCATCGCCAACTCCTTGGCCTTGGGTGAGGGGACTGCGCAGACCGGCGGGCCGACGCAGGGAGACAGGCCGCGGATGCGCACCTGGCCCATGGATCGCTTGCAGGCGCAGTGCGGGAATGCCGCAGCCCGGACGCGGCGCTCGGCTGCCGGCGCTCAGTCGCCGGACGGCAAGGCGCCCTGCGGCGCGGCGCTCGGCGCGGCCGCAGCAGAGGAGGCCGAGTCCGGCGCCGGCGCCTGGGTGGCGGCGACCGGCGCCGCCACCGGCGCGGCCCGGGTCGCGCGCGGGCCGAAGCCGAACGCACCCTCGCTGTGCGCCGACACGATCATGCGCAACATGCTGCCGGGCACCATCAATTGCAGCGACAGCTCGCGGCCGTCGGAACTGCGCCCTTCCAGGGTCATCTCGGTGAAAGCGCCGCCGGTGTCGATCTCGCGGCACAGCACGTGCGGCCCGGCCGGGCCTTCGAGCAGATACGGGCGGATCGCCTCGCCCAGCACTTCCAGCGCCTGCGGGAAGAAGAAAACCGCATACCCCTGTGTCTCGTTCATGCTCGCTCCGTGGTGCCGCGCGCGGCGGCGATGGGGGCCGGGCCCGTCCATGCGAGCCGGCGCGCAGCCGGCCCGCACCGGCCAACTTCGCTCAGCGCAGCTCCACGCGCAACTGCGCCGCGGCTTCGCGCGCCTTGGCCCGGGCGGTGTCGATGTCCTCGCCCAGGGCCAGCGTCACCGCGACCCGGCGCTGCCCGTCCACGCGCGGCTTTCCGAACAGGCGCAACTGGGTATCGACCTGGCCCAGCGCCGCATCCACGCCGGAGAACACCGGCACGCCCTGGCCCTGGGCCAGCACCGCGCAGGACGCGGCCGGACCGTAGTCGCGGATGGTCGGGATCGGCAGGCCCAGGATCGCGCGCGCATGCAGGGCGAACTCGCTGAGGTCCTGCGAGATCAGGGTCACCAGGCCGGTGTCGTGCGGGCGCGGCGACACTTCGCTGAACCAGACCTCGTCGCCGCGCACGAACAGCTCCACGCCGAACACGCCGTAGCCGCCCAGGTCGTCGGTGATCGCGCGCGCGACCTCCTGCGAGCGCGCCAGCGCCACCGGGCTCATCGCCTGCGCCTGCCAGCTCTCGCGATAGTCGCCATCGCGCTGGAGGTGGCCGATCGGCGCGCAGAAGGTGGTGCCGCCGGCGTGGCGCACGGTCAGCAGGGTGATCTCGTAGTCGAAATCGATGAAGCCCTCCACGATCGCCCGCCCGGCGCCGGCGCGGCCGCCGGTCTGGGCATAGTCCCAGGCGCGGTCGATGTCGGCTGCCTCGCGCACCAGGCTCTGGCCCTTGCCGGAGGAGGACATCACCGGCTTGACCACGCACGGCAGGCCGATCTCGGCCACGGCGGCGCGGTAGTCCTCCAGCCGGTCGACGAAGCGGTAAGGCGAGGTCGGCAGGCCGAGGGTCTCGGCGGCGAGCCGGCGGATGCCTTCGCGGTCCATGGTCAGGCGCGCGGCGCGCGCGGTCGGGATCACCCGCGCATCGCTGCCGCGCTCGGCGAACTCGCGCTCCAGTTCGACCAGGGTCGGGGTGTGGATGGCCTCGATCTCCGGCACGATCAGGTTCGGCCGCTCGGCCGCGACCAGGGCGCGGATGGCCTGGCCGTCGAGCATGTCCAGCACATGGCTGCGATGGGCGACCTGCATCGCCGGCGCGTCGGCGTAGCGGTCGGCGGCGATCACTTCCGCGCCCAGGCGCTGGAGTTCGATCGCCACCTCCTTGCCCAGTTCGCCCGAACCGAGCAGGAGCACGCGAAAGGCGTAGGGAGACAGGGGCGTGCCGAGCGTGGTCATGCGCAACCTCGAGAAAAGCCGGGGGAAGACAGGCGCTTAGTCTAACTTCCGCGCTGCCGGCCGGGCCCGGGCTATGGCGGTCCACGGCGGCATGCGATGCTGTGGGGCATGTCGCCCGCTCCTGTCCGGCCCGCCGCGCGCCGCCCGGTTTCCGCTCTCCGCCGCCTGGCCGCGCTCGCGCCGGGCCGCTCTGCGCGCCGGCCCGGGCGCAGCGGCAGCGGCAGCGGCGGGCGCGCGCTGGCCCGGCTGGCCTCGGGCCTGTGCCTGGCGCTCGCCCTGGCCGCCTGTTCGGGCGAGCAGGCCGCGCCCGCGCCCGGCAGCGCCAGCGTCGCGGGCATGTTGCTGGACCCGCAGTTGTCGGAGATCAGCGGCCTGGCCGCCTCGCGCCGCCACCGCGACGTGCTGTGGATGCACGACGACGGCGGCAACCCCGAGCGCCTGTTCGCCGTGGCCGCCGACGGCAGCCGCCTGGCGACCCTACGCCTGGAAGGAGTGACCAAGACCGACTGGGAAGACATGGCCGCCTTCGAGCTGGACGGCCGCGCCTACCTGCTGATCGCCGACACCGGCGACAACGGCGGCCTGCGCCGCAGCCTGCAACTGCACATCGTCGAAGAACCCGAACGGCTGGAGAACGCGCGGCTCAAGCCGGCCTGGTCGATCGCCTTCCGCTGGCCCGACGGCGCGCGCGACTGCGAGGCGGTGGCGGTGGACGTGGCCAACCGGCAGGTGCTGCTGGTGTCCAAGAAGCGCCAGCCGCCGGAACTGTTCGCGGTGCCGCTGATGCCGGCCGGCAATGCCCTGCAGACCGCCACCCGGCTGGGCGAACTGGCCGGCATCCCGCAGCCCGACGCCCAGGCTCGGCGGGAAAATCCGACCCGGGCGCGCCTGCAAGGCCAAGTCACCGCCGCCGACATCTCGCCCGACGGCGCCACCCTGGCGGTGATGACCTACCGCTATCTGCTGCTGTACCCGCGCCAGCCCGGGCAGACCTGGGCCCAGGCCGTGGCCGCTGCGCCGCGGGTCAGCGACCTGCCCTGGCTGCCGCAGGCCGAGGCCCTGGGCTGGTCGGCCGACGGCCGGCATCTCTACGCCACCGGCGAGTTCATCCCCGCCCCGCTGTACCAGATCGTCCCCTGAGCCTTGCCGCTCGGGCCGGGCTGGCGCAGCCCCGGCCGCGCCCGGCGCGCTGGCGCCGCCGATTCCGACCAACGGCCGTTCTCAATCTGATATCAATTTGATATCAATATCGCAGACAACGGACGAGAACCCGCCATGAAGGAAAACCCCTCCCGCAGCCTGCCCGGCATCCCGGTCCTGCTCGCCCTGCTGCTGGCGCTGCTTGGCTGCGCCTATGTCTTCCTCACCGGCATGGCCTCCGCCGCCGCCGGCCAGGGCCTGCCCCTGGTCCGCCTGGCCGTGGCCGCTGCCGCCGGCCTGTCCGCCCTGTTCGGCCTGTTCGGCCTGTATACCCTGGAGCCCAACCAGGCCGCGGTGCTGAGCCTGTTCGGCAAGTACGTGGGCACGGCCAAGGACAACGGCCTGCGCTGGAACAACCCCTTCTACGCCAAGCGCCGGGTCAGCTTGCGCGTGCGCAACTTCGAGAGCGGCAAGCTCAAGGTCAACGAACTCGACGGCAGCCCGATCGAGATCGCCTCGGTGATCGTCTGGCAGGTGGTCGATTCGGCCGAGGCGGTCTACAACGTCGACGACTACGAAACCTTCGTCCACATCCAGGCCGAGTCGGCGCTGCGCGCGATGGCCACCAGCTATCCCTACGACCAACACGAGGACGGGCAGTTGTCGCTGCGCAGCCATGCGGTGGAGATTTCCCAGCACTTGATGCAGGAGTTGCAAGAGCGCCTGGCCGATGCCGGGGTCAACGTGGTCGATGCGCGCATCAGTCACTTGGCCTACGCGCCGGAGATCGCCCACGCCATGCTGCAGCGCCAGCAGGCCGCCGCGGTCATCGCTGCGCGCACGCGCATCGTCTCCGGTGCGGTCGGCATGGTCGAGATGGCCCTGGCCGAACTGCAGAAGAACGGGGTGGTGCAGTTGGACGAGGAGCGCAAGGCGCAGATGGTCAGCAATCTGCTGGTGGTGCTGTGCGGCGACCGCGGCACCCAGCCGGTGGTCAACACCGGTTCGCTGTACTGACCGCCATGAGCGAGGCGAGCGGAATGATCGCGCCGCTGATCCTGGCGGTGAGCGCATTGCCGGTGCTGGCGATGGCCGTGCTGGTCGCGCGCGGCCGGCTGCATTTGATCCGCGGCCTGGACCCGGCGCGGCTGCGCGATCCGGCCGCCACTGCGGCGCGGTTCGCCCGGTTGCTGGCGTTGGCGGCGGCGGCCATCGCGCTGGGCGCGGTCGGGCTGTACTGGGCCGGCGCCAGCGAAGGCCGCATCGCAGCGGTCGCGGTGGCCTTGCTGATCGTGGTCAATGGCTTGGCGGTGGTGATGCTGCGCGCCGCCGCGGCCGCACGCCGCAGCTATCTGCCCGGCCCGCGCCGCGGCAGCCAGCGCCACGATGGGCCCGATCAGGACCGGACAGCCCAGCACAGCGCCGCTCAGAACGGCACCGCTCAAAACGGCACGGATCCAGACGGCACGGATCAAGGCAGCACGGATCAAGACAACGCCAATCAGGGCAACGCTGATCGGCCCGCCTCCGGCGGCCGCGAGCGCGCCCCTGTCCCGGGCCGCGAGCAGGCGCCGCGCCAGTGAGCGAGAAAAAGGCTTATCCGCTGCGCATCAGCGCCGACGTACTGGCCGCAGCCCAACGCTGGGCCGACGATGAGTTGCGCTCGCTCAACGCCCAGATCGAATATGTGCTGCGCGACGCGCTGCGCAAGAGCGGCCGGCTGCCGCGCCAGGACGCCCCCCGCCCCGAGGACGAAACATGAGCCAGTGGAAGCACCGAGTCGTGGAACTGACCTACCAGTTGTTCGAGGCGCCGATGCGCGAGCGCATCCAGGACACCCTGGACCAACTCGGCGCACAGGGCTGGGAACTGGTCGCGGTCGAGCACGATCCTTCCGTGCTGGGCACGCGCCTGTACTTCAAGCAGCCGGCCTGACGCGCTGGCGGGCGTGTGGCGCCCGCGCTACCCTGCGCCCATGCGCGCCCCCGGCACCGTCCTGATCAACACGCCACAGATCGAACTGTGGCCCGGCGGCCTGCTGCGCGCGCGCAGCAACCACGACGCCCGCACCCTGGCGCGCGCGCGCCACGTGCTGCGGCGCAAGCGCGATGGCCGCTTCCTCGCCGCCGACCTGCCCGAAGGCCTGCTGCCGCTGGTGCACCGGCTGATGCGCGAGGACGGTATCGAGGCCGCGCTGGACGCGCTGGAGCGCATCGTCGATTACCGCCGCGACGGCCTGGTCCGGGTCGGCGAACTGGCGCTGGACCGGATCGCCGAACGCTTGGCCGCGCTGGGCCTGGACGCCGAGGCCTACCAGGCGCGCACCGGGCTGGCCCTGGTCGCCGAGCCCGACCGCCTCGCCCTGGCCGGCTTCGACCGTTTCCGCCGCCCGCTGTGGCTGCACCCGGCCGCGGCGCGCGCCTGGGCCCACCTGCGCACCGCCGCGCTCGCCGACGGCGTGGCGCTGGACGCGATCTCCGGCTACCGCAGCCACGACTACCAACTGGGCATCTTCGAGCGCAAGCTCGCCCGCGGCCAGGACGTGGCGCAGATCCTCACCGTCAACGCCGCGCCCGGCTACAGCGAGCACCACGGCGGCCTGGCCCTGGACATCGGCACGCCGGGCGAACCGCCGGCGGAGGAGTCCTTCGAACGCACCGCCGCCTTCGCCTGGCTGGGCGAGCACGCCGGCGGCTACGGTTTCGCCATGAGCTATCCGCGCGACAACCCGCACGGCATCGTCTACGAGCCCTGGCACTGGCGCCATGCCGGGCCGGCCTGAGGCCGCTGCCCGCGCCGCCGCCCGCGCGCCTGTCGGCGGGGCGCACGGGGGCCGCGCTGGGTGGGCCGGCGTTTAGCCGGGGCGCGCTATCGTCGCAAGCGAGCGCGGCGCGGCCGCGCGAACGGACGCATTGGCCATGGACGCCGCCCATCAACCGCCTCGCCCCTCGCGCACCGAACCGTCCGCCTCGGCGCCTCCCGCCTCGGTCGCGGCGGCCTCGACGCGGGCGCCCATCGACCGCGACCGGCGCCGCCTGCTCGGCGCCCTGGCCGCAGGCTCGACCCTGGCCGCGGCCGGCTGCGCCGGCGACGCGGCCGACGCCGGGCCGCAGGTAGACGATATCGCCCGCATCGACCGCACCGCGGTGCAACGGGTGCTGCGCCCGGCCAGCACTGCGGCGGTCGCGGCGGCGCTCGCCGCCAGCCGCGGCGCGGTCTCCATCGGCGGTGCGCGCTGCAGCATGGGCGGGCAGACCCGTGCGCCCGGCTCGCTGCACCTGGACATGCGCGCGCTCGCCCGGCCGGTGGCGCTGGACGTACCGCGCCGCGTGGTCCGGGTCCAGGCCGGCATGAGCTGGCGCGAGCTGCAGCAATGGATCGACCCGCACGGGCTGGCCGTGTCGATCATGCAGAGCTACAGCAACTTCAGCATCGGCGGTTCGCTCTCGGTCAACTGCCACGGCCGCTATGTCGGCAAGGGCAGCCTGGTGCACAGCCTGCGCGCGCTGCAATTGGTCGATGCGCAAGGCCGCGTGCACGAACTCGACCGCGAGCGCCAGCCGGAGTGGTTCGCCGCGGTGGTCGGCGGCTACGGCGGCCTGGGCGTGATCACCGAGGCCGAATTCGACCTGGCCGGCAACCACCGCATCGCCCGCCGCGCCGAACGCATCGGCCTGGCCGATTATCCGCACTGGTTCGCCCAGACCGTGCTGGCCGATCCGGCCAGCGTGCTGCACAACGCCGACCTGTTGCCGCCGCGCTTCGACGCGCCGCTGGCGGTGACCTGGACCCGCTGCGAAGAAGCGCTGACAAAGACCGAGCGCCTGACCCCGAGCGCGGCCGACTACCGGCGCGAACGCAAGCTGATCTGGAGCGTATCGGAACTGCCCTTCGGCCCGTGGCTGCGCGAACGCTACGCGGTGGAGGCGCTGCTGCGCGAACGCGCGGTGGTCTGGCGCAACCGCGAGGCCAGCCTGGACATCGCCGAACTGGAGCCGGCCACGCGCCGCCATTCGACTTACCTGCTGCAGGAATACTTCGTGCCGGTGCCGGCCTTCCTCGACTTCGCCCGCGGCCTGGCGCGGATCCTGCGCGACCACGAGGTGCATGCGCTGAACGTGTCGATCCGGCACGCACCGGCGGACCGCCACAGCCTGCTCAGTTGGTCGCCGCAGGACGTATTCTCCTTCGTGCTCTACCACAAGCAGCGCGGCGGCCCGCGCGCCGACGCGGTGGCCGGGCAATGGACGCGGCGGTTGATCGACCTGGCCCTGGACCATGGCGGGCGCCATTACCTGCCCTATCGCCTGCATGCCACGCCGGCGCAGTTCCGCCGCGGCTATCCGGGCGTGGAGCGCTTCGCCGAGCTCAAGCGGCAGGTCGATCCGCAGCGACGCTTCCGCAACGCGTTGTGGGACAAGTATCTGCCGGCGTAGCGGTGGCTTGGCGGGCAGGTGCGGGCGATCGCGCTTGCGCCGCTCCTGCGGCAGGTCGGTCCGCGACAGCGGCCGGAGATCAGCGCAGCGGCGTAACCCACTGTAGGAGCGGCGCAAGCCGCGACCCCGGCCCTGCGGATGCAGCCCGGCCACGCCGCGTGCGGGCGCCCTCTCTCCACGCCGGCCTCGCCACCGCAGCCAGCCACGCCCCTGGCCGCCGCGCGCCTCAATCCTGCGAGCGGTTGACCGGCTTGGCCGCCCCCGAGCCGATGTCGGCGATGCGCCACAGGTACAGGCTGGCGTAGGTGCGATACGGCCCCCAACGCTCGCCGGTCGCGGCCAGGGCCTTCGGTGCCGGCATCTGTTCGAGCCGATCGACGAACTGCGCGCCCTTGCGGATGCCCAGGTCGTCCACCGGCAGGATATCGGGACGGCCGAGCCGGAACATCAGCATCATCTCCACCGTCCAGCGGCCGATGCCGCGGATCGGCACCAGCGCGGCGACGATGGCGTCGTTGTCCATGACCGCCAAACGGCGCAGGTCCGGGATCTCGCCGCGCGCCTCGCGCGCGGCCAGGTCGCGCAGGGCCAGCAGCTTGTTGCCCGAGACGCCGCAGCCGCGCAAGGCGGCGTCGTCGCAGCGGCCCAGGGTGTCGTGGTGCAGGCGCGCGCTGCCGATCGCCGCCTCGACCCGGCCGACGATGGTCGAGGCCGCCTTGCCGCTGAGTTGCTGGAACAAGATCGCCCGCGCCAGCGCATCGACCGGATCGAAACGCTTGCGCCACTGTGGGTTGGCCGCGATCGGCCCACCCTCCAGGCGATCGACGCGGCGCATCCAGGCGCCCAGGCGGCGGTCGCGCCGGCTCAGCCAGGCGTGCGCGGCCTGGGTGTCGAAACCGCGGGCATGGCGCGCCATTCAGCGCCTCAGCGCATCGGCGGCGTAGACCAGCCACGCCAGGATCATCAGGCTGCCGCCATAGGGCAGCCAACGCGTGGAGCTGCCCAGGAAATGCGCGGCGGCCAGCCCCCCGGCGAACACCAGCACGCCCAGCGCCAGCGCCGCCAGGCTCCAGCGCGCGAGCGCGCGGCGCGCCTGCGGCGCCAGCGCGGCCAGGGCGATGCCGTGGCCGAAGGCGAACACGGCAGCGGTCTGCAGGCGCGATTGCGCCAGCGCATCGGCCAGGTGCGCGGCATAGGCCGACAAGGCCACTGCCAAGGCGGCCAGGACAGCGCCGGCGGCGGCCAATAGACGCGCGGAGGCCGGCGGAAACGGGACGTGGGCGTCCCTGGGAGCGTGGGGGGCGGTCATGCGCGCAACCTGGTTCGCGGCGAAGCGATCACGATAGCAGCCGTGCGCAGCGGCGGCGGCGGAGACGGCCGGATCCACCAGGACCACGGCGCAAGGCGCCGCGCAGATTGCGAGGGGTATCGCGACAGGCGCGGTGCGCGCCGGATGCGGCCAGCCTCGCCCGATCGCCGCGCAAGCCCGCCCGCGCTGCGCGGGGCCGCGCCGGCGAGGCTCTGGCCAAGCCGCAAAAAAAACGCGCCGCGGAAACCGCGGCGCGTTCCTGGACCGCCCCTGCGCGCCAGGGCGCGCGGGACCGGGAATTACTTGATCGGCCAGTACACGTCGAACTGGCCCGCTTCCGGGTCGAAGCTCGGGTCGATGCCGGCCTTCCACGCCTCGTAGGGACGCTCGGTGGTGGTGTAGCCGCGGGTCAGCGCCCAGGCGCGGACGGCGTCGCGGATCGGCGGCAGGGCGGCGAAGTTGTGGCCGCCGGTGGAGGCGACGACGACCTTGCTCGCCGGCAGCAGTTCGGCCTTGACCGGGTTGCCGGCGCCTTCGATCTTGACATCCAGCTTGGTCGCTTCGGTGCTGGTGTCGCCGATCTTGCGCACCGGCTGGACCACGTCGAAGGAGTAAGTCTCGGTGCCGAACTCGTTGGTCACCACGCGGATCGGGCCGACCGCTTCCAGGCCGTTGGCGGCGATGACCTTCTTGATCCACTCCATGTTGGCGTGGACCTGCGCCTTGATCTTGTCGTTGTTGCGCTCGACCGCGGCGGTCACGCTGAGCACGTTCTCGGCCGGGCGCTCGACGATCTTCGGCGCATTGGCCGGATCGGCTTCCGACAAAGTGGCGTAGTCGTAGTTGGGGACGGTGGCGAGCAGGTTGCTCAGCCGCGCCAGGCCCATCTTCATGTCCTCGCCCACGCTGCTGCTGACATACAGGCCGGAGTAGCGGCCCAGCAGGTTCCAGCCGTAATCCACGTCGTAGGTCTGGGTGATCTCGACGTTGCGGTTGTTCTTGCCGGTCGGGCGCAGGCTGAACTCGGTGCGCTTGTTCTCGCCGCGCTCGGGGTTGGTGATCTTGTAGCCGACCAGCTTGCCCGGCTCGCTCTTGACGATCTCCCAGCTGCCCTGGCCCAGGCCGCGCTCGTTGGAGGAGTACTCCAGGCGCGCGCCGACGCCTTCGTCCTTGCCGGCCAGCTTGATCTGCATGTTGGGATCGCGCAGGGCCAGCGGGTTCCATTCCTTGAAGCGGCGCAGGCTGTTCAAGGTGTCGAACACGATGGTCAGCTTGCGGTTGGTCTCAACCGAGTGCGACAGATGGCGGCTCGCCGGCAGAACGATGCCGACAACCAGGAACAGCACGGCGACGATCGCCAGTGAAATCAGAATCTCGATCAGACGGGTCATTCAGGTTCTCCAGGGCCGGGCCCAGGTGCGGGCCAGGGGCGCAGACCCGCAATCGTAGCAAGATAAATCCCGGCAAGGGCACCCGTCACAGGCAAGAATGTGTCCAGGGCCGGCAAGGCCGCGCGATGACGCGGGAAATGCAGCGAAAATGCGCGCTATTGGCCGGCCCGGCGCGCCATTCGCCGCGGTACGCCGAAGCCGTGCGGGGCGCGGAAGCGCAAATCGGGACAAGTCCGGGCCGCCTGGCGGCGTCCGCGGGGCAGGCCCCGCGCGGCCCCGCGGCGGCTCACGCTCGCGCGTTCGCAGCCGGTCTCGGCACCGCGGGCGCGCCGCGTTGGCGGCGGCGCGCATGCGGCCTTGGGCGGCCCTGCCAGGCGCGGCCCTGCCCAGCCTGGCCGCGCCCGGCGCGCCGGCCTCAGACCAATTGCAGCTCGAAGGCCTTGAGCACGGCCCGGGTGCGGTCGCGCACGCCCAGCTTGGACAGGATGTTGGACACGTGGTTCTTGATCGTGCCCTCGGCTACCCCGAGCGAATTGGCGATCTCCTTGTTGGAGAAGCCGCCGGCCATCAGCCGCAGGATCTCGGTCTCGCGCTCGGTCAGCGGGTCGGGCCGGTCCAGGCTGACGAAATCGTTGCGCATGTGCTCCAGGCCCGAGAGCAGGCGCTGGGTCACCGCTGGCTGCACCAGCGAGCCGCCCTCGGCCACGGTCTGGATCGCCCCGACCAGTTGCTCCAGCGACACGTCCTTGAGCAGATAGCCCTTGGCACCGGCCTTGAGCCCGGCCAACACCAGTTGGTCGTCGTCGAAGGTGGTCAGGATGATGGTCGGCGGCAGGTAGCCCGAGCGGGCCAGGGCCTGCAACGCCTCCAGCCCGGACATCACCGGCATGCGCATGTCCATCAGGACCACGTCCGGGCGCAGGCCGGGGATCATTTCCACCGCCTGGCGGCCGTCGCCGGCCTCGGCCACCACTTCGATGCCGTCGGCGAGCGCCAGCAGGGAGCGCACGCCCTGGCGGACCAGGGTCTGGTCGTCCACGAGCAGGACGCGGATAGGGTTGGGCATCATGTCAGGACTCCTTCGCGGGCCATCGCGGCCGCGGTGGCGGGCAGGGTCAGCTGCAGGCAGAAGCCGGCCTCCGCCCGGGTTTCGATCTGCAATTGGCCGCCGTACTGCTGCAGGCGCTCGCGCATGCCGCGCAGGCCGTTGCCGGTGACCAGGCGGTCGGCGCCGCGGCCGTCGTCGCGCGCGCTCATCACGATCCGCTCGCCGTTGCGGCGCACGTCGATCCACAGATGGCGGGCGCCGGCGTGGCGCACGGCGTTGGTGATGATTTCCTGGGCGCAGCGCAGCAGCACGTGGGCGCGCTCGGGGTCGTCCAGGGTCAGCGGGCTCTCGATGTCCATGCGGATGTCCAGCGAGGGGACGTTCTCGGCCAGCGGGCGCAGGGCCAGGGCCAGGTCGATGGCGCCATTCTCGCGCAACTGGCTGACCGCCTCGCGCACGTCGGTCAGCAGCAGCTTGGCCAGGGTATGGGCCTGCTGCACGTGCTCCTTGGCCCGGCCCTCGGACAGGTGGCCGGCCACTTCCAGGTTCAGGCTCAGCGCGGTCAAGTGGTGGCCGAGCAGGTCGTGCAGTTCGCGCGAGATCCGGGTGCGCTCGTTGATCCGCGCGCTCTCGGCCAGCAGGGCGCGGGTGGCGCGCAGCTCGGCGTTGAGCCGGCGCTGCTCCTCGCGCGCCTGGGCCTGCTGCATGGCCACCAGCGAGCTGACGAAGACCAGGCTGGAGAAGCCGGCATAGGCCACCGACTGGACCACCGCGATCAGCACCGGCTGGCCGACCGCCAGCACGAACACCGGGATCAGCACCAGGTTGCTCAGCACCAGCCAGGCCACCCCGACCCGCAGCGGCAGCAGCCAGGGCAGCAGCCCGGCGACCACCATCAGCAAAATGCTGCCGATGCCGCTGTTGGAGTAATAGCCCACCCCGACCGCGCAGGCGGTCAGGACCATGACCAGGGCCGGGTCGCCCGGGCCCGGCTGGCGCTGGCCCAGGCCGCGGCTGGCCCACCAGTAGACCGCGCCGAAGGCCAGGTGGATGGCGGCCCAGCGCAGGATCACCAGGACGAAGGCGTGGTCGGTGCCGCCCGGCAGGGCGGTGACCTGCTCGGGGTCCAGCCACATGATCACCAGCCAGCAACCCGCCATCCCCCAGGTGAACAGCCCGGCGAAGCGCATCAATTGGGTCGGGGTCAGGCGTGCCAGCATGAACGCATGCTAACGGCAGCGGCGCCGCCGCGGAGCCGTCCGAAAGTCATGGAGTCCAGTCAAGGACTTGGCGTTCGCTCCCGGGGCGGGCGGCGTGCGATAATCGGGCACGCTGGCGCGGAACGCGCGCCGGTTTTTGAATACCTGGAGCCTGGAATGTCGATCGTCGTCCGCGACGTGCGCGAGCACGAGCTGGATTCCGTCCTTGCCCTCAACAACGCCGCCGGGCCTGCGATCCTGCCGCTGGATGCGGCGCGTCTGCGTCACTTCTTCGATACCGCCGAATACTTCCGCGTCGCCGAGCGCGACGGCACCCTGGCCGGCTTCCTGGTCGGCATGGGCTCGGCCAGCGCGCACGACAGCAGCAATTTCCGCTGGTTCTGCGAGCGCCACCCGGATTTCTTCTACATCGACCGCATCGTGGTGGCCAGCCGCCGCCGCGGCGGCGGCGTGGGCCGGGCCTTCTACGCCGATGCCCAGAGCTATGCCGAGCTGCGCTACCCGCAACTGGCCTGCGAAGTGTTCCTGGAGGGCGGCAACGACCCGGCCCTGCTGTTCCACGGCAGCTTCGGCTTCCACGAGGTCGGCCAGCACGTGATGGACGAGACCGGCCTGCGCGCGGCGATGCTGCTCAAGCCGCTGTGCAGCTACGAATGGGTGCGCCAGACCTATGGCGACGCCCTGCCCGAGGCGGCCTGGCTGGCCCGTCCGCGGGTGGCCCCGGCGCGCATCGACGCGCCGCGCGCGACGGGGACCTTCCCGTGAGCGTGGCGGTGGACTACGAACAGGCCGGCGAGCTCAAGATCGGCCAGGTCGGCATCGCCAACCTGCGCATCCGCACCCTGGACGTGCCGCGCCTGGTCGAGGAGATGCGCAGCCGGGTCCAGCGCGCGCCGAACATGTTCGGCCGCGCCGCGGTGGTGATCGACTTCGGCGGCCTCAGCCAGACCCCGGACACGGCCACCGCCCAGGCCCTGATCGATGGCCTGCGCGCGGCCGGCGTGCTGCCGGTGGCCCTGGCCTACGGCACCAGCGAGACCGACCGCCTGGCCCAGGCCCTGGGCATCAAGGATCTCGGCAACACTCCGCAGCGGGTGCCGCTGGCCCCGGAGGTGACCGGTGAGCTGCACGCGATGATGCTCGACATGCGCCGCACGTTCGACGACATGGTGCTGGCACACGCG
>CBIFVU010000005.1:0-43947 GCA_966185905.1 uncultured Lysobacter sp. | reverse complement strand
GAGAGGGGGGGCGCCGAGGCGAGGCGGGCAGGGCGTGCCGGCGGCAAGTTCCGTCGGCGGTCGGCGGTGCGTTGCGCGCGCCGTGAACGTCGCCGAGCCCCGGCTCCCACCGGACCGGCGCACAGGCCGCCCCGTGCAGTCGGGGCCAGAGCTGCGGGTCCGCGCCGTCGCGGTGCCGGGACCGCGGCGCCGGCGGTTGCAAGCGCCGGCGCGCTGGTGTCAGATGGCTCCGCCGGCCTGCGCCAGGGCCGCGCGGCGCCAAAGCGGCGCGGCGTCGCGGGCCAGCGCCAGGCAGGCGCAACGGGCGTGCAACAGGCGGCAGGAAGCCGAGGGAGCCAGCGTGGCGGCCCGGCACAAGCGCCCGGCAAGGCCGGCGGATCGGGGACTGTGGATGGCGGCGGTGCGTTTCAGCGAGAAAGATCTCTATCGCGGCCCGGCGCGCCGCCCGCGCGCGCACGATATCCGCCAGGACCGGCTCAACGATTGCTACCTGCTCGCGCCCTTGGGCGCGCTGGCCGAACTGCAGCCCGAGCGCATCCAGCGCGCCATCGCCTACGACCGCGCCAGCGCCTGCTTCCTGGTCACGCTGTACCGCAACCGCGGCGGCCGCGCCGAAGCGGTGGCGCAGGCAGTGGGACAAGAAGCGTTGGCCGACAACCTGCGCCGCGGCGGCGGCAGCACCGTGGACAACGCATTGTGGGGCTGGCGCGATGCGCCGATCTGGCCGGCGGTGATCGAGACCGCCTACGCTTGCCTGCACGACAGCGATCTGTCCGACGGCCTGGACGAAGGCTATGCGCGCATCGACTGGGGCTATCCGCACAACGCGATGTACGCGCTGACCGGCGAGTACGGCGAGCACCTGGAGCCGGCGCTGGCGCGCGAACTCGGCGCGGCCGGGTTCGCCGCGCATTTGCAGCAAGCCTTGGCGCAGGGGCGCCCGGTCACCCTGGGCACCCAGGCCGAATGCGGCGCCTTGCAGGACGGCCTGCAGGACGGCCACGCCTTCATGGTTTTGGCCGTGGACCGCGCCGAAGACGGGCGCGCCCTGTTGCGCCTGCGCAATCCGCTGGGCCACAACCGCCACGGCCGCGAAGGTCGCGATCACGGCCAGGCCATCACCCATGCCTGCGTCGCCGAAATGCTCGCCCGCGGCGGGCTGTGGGGCGTCAACATCGGGCCGCCGCCGCAGTCGCCGGTCGTGGCCGGAGCGAGCGAGCCGGCGGCCTGAGCCCGTCTGGCCGAAGCCGTTCGATGCCGGATTTGCCGGTGCCGGATTCGCCGGTGCCGGCGGACCAGGGCGAGCGGCCATGCGCAGGCAAGTCATCCGCACGATCGGGCGGCCGATGGAAAAGGCCGCGCCGGCTGTGCTGCAATGCGCGCCTTCCGCCCGGCATTCGGGCTGTATCGAGGTGCATCATGCAGTTTCATCGCGGCCGATTGTTCGATCACGTCCATCTGCGTACCGCCGACCTGGACGCCAGCAAGCGCTTCTACCGCGCCGTGCTCGAGGCCTTGGGCCTGAGCGAGGCCTGGGTGGAGGGCCCACAGCATTTCTACGCCGACGAATTGTTCGTCGATCGCGCCGACGGCCCGGTCACGCGCGTGCATCTGGCCTTCCAGGCGCGCGACCGCGAGGCGGTGGCGGCCTTCCATCGCGCGGCGATCGCCGCCGGCGGCCGCGACAACGGCGCGCCCGGCGAACGCCGCTACCACCCGGGCTACTACGCCGCCTTCGTGCTGGACCCGGACGGCAACAATATCGAAGCGGTGCATCACGGCCCGGTCGAGCGTTCGGCCGAATCGGTGGTGCTGACCGCACGGATGCCCTGAGCCGCCGATGCGCTGGACAGCCCATCCCCTGGGCCGCGCGCGCACTGAGCGGCGCGCGCAATGGGCCAGGGCGACCCGCCCGCCGCGGCTCAGTCGCGGCGGCGGCCGAAGGCGGCGTAGGCCAGGATCGCGGTGAGCGCGAACAAGGTCGCCACCACGCTCCAGAAGCCGTGCGCGTTCTCGGCCAGCGGCACGCCGCCGACGTTCATGCCGAACAGGCCGGCGATCAGGTTGATCGGCAAGGCCAGCACCGTCACCACGGTCAGCACGAACAAGGTCCGGCCGGTCTGCTCAGTGACCAACGCGGCCAGTTCTTCCTGGATCAGCTTGACCCGCTCGACCAGCGCGGCCGAATCGCCGATGGCGGTGGAGAACTCCTCCGCGGCCTGTTGCAAATCCTGGATATCCTCGGCGGTGATCCACTCCGGTGGCCGGTTGAGCAGCCGGAACAGCGCCGTCGGCTCCGGCGCGAGCAGGCGTTGCAGTCGCACCAGGGTGCGGCGCAGCGCGCCCAGGCGAGCGCGGTCGGTGGCGATGCGGTTGGCCAGCAGGCGGTCCTCGATCCCGTCCACGTAGACCGTGGACTGCCGCAGGATCTTGCCCAGCACGCTGGCCTGGTCGCGCAGCAGGTGCGCCAGCAACTCCACCGGCGCGCGGAAGGCCTGGCCGGCGCGCACCGCCGCGCGCAGTTGATCGACCGAGCGCAGCGGCCGCAGGCGCGCGCTGACCAGCAGCCGCGGGCCGATGCACAGGCTGGTGGTGCCCACGTCGGAGGCCTCGAAGCTGGACTCGAACAAGACATCGTGGACGACCGCGATCAAGGCGCCGTCGTCCAATTCCACCCGGGTCGAGCCGACCTCGCTGCGCAGGCTGTCGTGGAACGCGTCGGGCAGTTCCAGCGCGCGCCGCAGGTAGCGGTCGGTGCCGGTGTTGGACAGGGAGAAATGCAGCCACAGGAAGCCGGCGCCTTCGTCGCTGTCGCGGTCGGCGGCGAGGAAGGCGGCGACCGCGGCGGTGTCGATGGCTTCGGCCGGGCGCCCGGGCGCGAAGCGGTAGCCCCAGATCAGGCCGTGTTCGTCGGAGCCGTAGCTGGCGTCGGTGATGCGCATCGCGATTGCCCGCCGGGGGCGCTGGAGGTGGCGCCTACGCTAGCCCAAAGCCATGGCGCCGTCATGGCGCGGCGGCGTCGGTCTTGGCCTCGGTCTCGACGTCGGCCGCGGCGATGCAGGAGCCGGCGGAGGAGTAGCTGCTGCCCTGCTTGCGGATCAACGTGCCGCCGATGCAACGCAGTTCCACCGGTTCCGGCGCCACAGCCGGGGGCGCGGCCACCGGGGGCGGCTCGGCCGCGGCCGGCGCGCGGTCGCCCAGCAGCAGGTAGGCCAGGGCGAGCGCGGCGGCCAGCAGCGCCAGGGCCACCGCCACCACCAGGGCCGGACTGAGCAGGCGCGGTCGCGCCGGGTCGGCTGGGGGCGCGGGTCGGGGGCGGCGTTCGATCGCGTCCATGCAGGCAGCCTCGGCGGTGGTAGCGCGCAGCATAGCCAGTGCGCGCGGGCTTGTGCAGGCGTCCAGGCGCCCGCTCGGGCAAGCCGCTCACGCGACCCTCATGCGGCTGCCTCGCGCCGGCGCCAGCGCAGCACCGCCAGCGCGGCCAGGCCGGCGAGCATGCCCCAGAACACCGAGCCGAGCCGCAGCGCGCTCACCCCCGAGGCGGTGACCAGGAAGGTGATCAAGGCCGGCTCGCGTTCCTGCGGGTCGTGCAGGGCGGCGGCCAGGCCGTTGCCGATGGTCGCCAGCAGGGCGATGCCGGCGATGGCCAGCACCAGTTCCTGGGGGAAGGCGGCGAACAGCGCCGCCACGGTCGCGCCGAACAGGCCGGTGCACAGGTAAAACACGCCGGCGGCGACCGCGGCCACATAACGCTTGGCCGGGTCGGGATGGGCGTCGCGGCCCATGCACAGGGCGGCGGTGATCGCCGCCAGGTTCAGGGCGAACGCGCCGAACGGCGCCAGCAGCAGGTTGACCAGCCCGGTCCAGCCGATCAGCGGCGAGACCGGCGTGCGGTCGTAACCGTGCGCGCGCAGGATGGCGATGCCCGGCACGTTCTGCGAGGCCATGGTGACCACGAACAAGGGCAGGGCGACGCCGAGCGTGGCGGCGAGGGAAAACTGCGGGGCGACCCACACGGGCGCGGCCAGGCTCAGGCGCACGCCGTCCAGGTGCAGCGCGCCCTGTGCCGCGGCCACGGCGATGCCGGCCGCCAGGGCCAGGATCACCGCATAGCGCGGGCTCCAGCGCCGCGCCAGCAGCCAGGCGAGGAACATCGCCATCACCAGGCCAAAGCGCTGCTGCATCGAGGTGAAGATATCCAGGCCGAAGCGCAGCAGCACCCCGGCGAGCAGGCCCGAGGCCAGGCTCGCCGGCAGCCGCGCCAGCAACCGCTCCATCCAGCCGCTGAAGCCGAGCAGGGCGATCAGCGCAGCGCTGACCACGAAAGCGCCGATGGCCTCGGGCAGGGACAGCCCGGCCGCGGCGGTGACCAGCATGGCCGCGCCCGGCGTCGACCACGCGGTCACCACCGGTACCCGGTAGCGCAGCGACAGGCCGATGCAGGTCGCGGCCATGCCCAGGCCCAGGGCCCACATCCACGAGGCGACCTCGGCCTCGGACGCGCCGGAGGCGCGCGCGGCGCTGAACACGATCGCCGCCGAGCTGGTGAAGCCGACCAGGACAGCGACGAAGCCGGCGACGACGGCGGACAGCGACATGTCTTGCAGCAGGCGCATGTTGGGGAGCGGCGCGATGGGGGCTTCCATCATGCGGCAAGCGCAGGCGCAGGAGCGGCGCTTGCCGCGACTCGCCTCAGCCCGCAGGGTTCGCTGCCCCGGTTCGCGGGCGGCCGCCTGCGCAGATCCTCCGCCAGTCCCCTCCGACAAACGCAGTCCGCGGGAACGACGCAAGCGGCGATAGCGCCGTCGCGCTCCCGGCGTCCCAGGCAAGCGATCGCAGCGCGCGCTGCTGCCGAGGCGGTGGCCGGCGCGGCGAATCGTTCGCGTCACGCAATGCCAGGGCGGGGGGCGAGCTCGCGCCGATGCCGTGACGCATCACCGAAACGGCCGCGACGCGCTTGATCGCTGTGCGCCGGGCGAATCTCAACCGGTGCGACGCCAGCGGCGCGCTCGGCCGCGGCCCTGGCCGGCCTCGGGAATCGGTGACGCGTTGCGAATCGTGCTGGCTTGATTTATGTGATGCGTCACTATAATGTGTCGGCAGCACAACGGAGGCCGACCATGAAGCACGTCAACGATCCCGGGACTTTGGAGCTGCAGTTCCCCAAGAAGCGCGGCCGGCCGACCCTCTACGCCAGCGCGCTCACGCCGGCCGAGCGCGCCCGGCGCTATCGCCGGCGCCGCTTCCAGCGCATGGAAGAGGCGCTCAGCGACTTGCAGCGGGCGCCGCTGAAGTCCTTGCTGGAATGGCTGGCGATGGCCGAGCGGCACGGTCATGCGCCGCACTTGGGCTGGGAAGTGGCGGCCGAAGTCGCGCGCCGGTTTCCCAAGCCGCGCTGAGCGCGGGCGGCGGGCGAGGAGCGCGTCCCGCGGCGCCCGCTTCGATCCAATCCCTCTGCGCGCTGGCCTGCGGCGGCCGGTTGTGGGAAAGGTGGCGCCGCAGCCGCTTGGGGCGGGCTGGCTTGAGGCGGACTCGCTTGAGGCAGGCTCGTCCGCTGGCCGCGGCCGCTGCCAGCCCTTTTTCGGTCTGGCCTGCGCCCACCCCAGGCGCCGGTCGACTGCACGGCAACACGCGCGCGATCAGGCTCCGGTCGCGTACCCACGCTCGCGCCGTTGCCGCCCGCTCTGACGCTCGCGCGGCGGCGTGTCCTGTTCCAGCCCGCCAGTGCGAAATACGTTCCAAGACACCGGGTGCGCCCAGTCGCCATCGCCTGCCAGCGCTCGGCCTCCCGTTGGCGCGCCGTTCGCGCCTTTGATCGCACGCCCGGGTTTGGCAGTCTTGCAGCGATGCCGTCGTCTTCACCGCCGGTCCTGCTTTACTGCGTCCCCCGTCCTGGCCCGTTCCCATGACCTCGCTCGAAGCCCGCGCCCTGGCCGAATTCGATGCCTTCGCCGAACTCGACGGCGCCCATCGCGCGCAGGCCCTGGCCTTGCTGCGGGCGACCGACCCGGAGCTGTACCAAGCGGTCGATGCCCTGCTGCGCGCCGATGCGCTGGAAGGCGCACTGGAGGCCTCGCCGCTGAGCGTGCTGGCGCGCGACCGGCCCGGACTGCGCGAGACCCAAGCGCCCGACCCGCGCCTGGGCCGCCTGCTCGGCCCCTGGCGCCTGGACGCGGTGCTGGCCCATGGCGGCATGGGCACGGTGTATCGCGCCCATCGCGACGATGGGCAATACGCCCAGGCCGTGGCGGTCAAATGCGTGCGCACTGAGATCAGCTCGCCGGCGCTGGCGCTGGCGATCCGCAACGAGCGCGATGCGCTGGCGCGCCTGGACCACCCCAACATCGCGACCTTGATCGACGGCGGCATCGACCCGGGCGGTTTCCCGTGGCTGGCGATGCGCCTGGTCGAAGGCCTGCCGATCGACCGCTACTGCGACCTGCACCGGCTCGACCTGCGCGCGCGGGCAGCCTTGTTCGACCAGGTTTGCGATGCGGTGGCCTACGCCCACAGCCGCATCACCCTGCACTCGGACATCAAACCGGCCAATGTGCTGGTGGGCGAGGACGGCCGGCCGATGTTGCTGGACTTCGGCTTGTCCTCGCTGAGCCTGGGCGAAGGCGCCGCCGCGCCGGCCAAGGTCGCCCTGACCTGGGGCTACGCCGCGCCGGAAGTGCTCGCCGGCGGCGACTACAGCGTGGCCAGCGATGTCTACGCGCTGGGCGCGGTGCTGTACCTGCTGTTGTGCGGGCGCTGGCCGCCGGCGCAGGCGGCGATGCACGCCGGCTTGTCCTTGCCCACGCCCGAGCTGCCCAGCCGGCTGGCCCTGGCCGCCGGCGACGAGGCCGCGGCGATGCACGGCTGCGCGTCGGCGCAGGCGTGGTCGCGCGCGCTGGCCGGCGACTTGGACCGTATCGCGCGCACCTGCACCGACCCCGATCCCGGCCAGCGCTATCGCAGCGCCAACGAATTGCAGGACGAACTGCGGCGTTGGCTGCAACTGCGGCCGCTGCGCGCGCGCGAAGGCGAGGGCGGCTATCGCCTGCGCCTGTTCCTGCGCCGCAACCGCCGGCCGGCCTGGGTCGCCGGCGCGCTGGCGCTGGCGCTGGGCGCAGCCACCGGCCTGGCCTTGCAGCATGCCCGCCAGGCCGAGCGCGAGGCGGCGGCCGCGCGCGAAGTGCAGCGGTTGTTCGAGGACACCTTGGGCGAGATGACCCTGTCCAGCCTGGGGCACTCGCCCCTGGTTTCGCGCGAGATGCTGCGCGTGGCCGAGCGCCGCCTGCGCGAGCGCGGCGGCGACCCGCCGGCGGTGCGCGCGCGCGGCTTCCTCGCCCTGGCCAAGAGCCTGACGACGCTCGGCGATTACGCCCAGGCCCTGCGCCTGGTGGAGGAAGCGCGCGCCCTCGGGCTGGACGATCCGGCCCAGCGCGGACTGGCCCAGGCCGCGCTGGCGCATCTGCTCAACCAGCAATCGCATTACGCCCAGGCCGAACGCGCGGTGGAGGAGGGCCAGCGCAGCGCCGGCGCCGGAGTGCTGGCCGCGCAGCCGCACATTCGCCTGTCTCTGGAGGTCGAGCGCGCCCGCGCGCAGTGGGGTCAGGCGCGCCTGGCCGATGCCAACGCCACCCTGGGCCGCGCCCTGGCCGATGCCGAGCGCCTGGCCGCGCGCGATCCGGTGCCGCTGGCCGAGTTGCTGATCCAGCGCGGCGAATGGAGGACCCTGCTGTTCCAGTTCGAGGACGCGCGCAGCGATCTGGCGCGCGCCCTGGCCCTGACCGACGGCCGCCATCGGCTGGTCGCCGACAGCGCGCGCGCCGAACTGGAACACACGCTGTTCGCGATGGACGAACGCAAGCAGGCCTTGGCCGTCGCCCAGGCGCTGCTGGCCAGTCGCCGCCGCCTGCTCGGCGAGGACCACCCGGAAACCGGCAAGGCCTGGGCGGTGATGTCCGAAGCGCAGTACGCCAACTCCCAGCTCGGCCCTGCGCTGGAGGCCGCGCAGAACGCCGAACGCATCCTCAGCCGGGCGTTGGGCCCGGATCACCCGGAAGTGGCCGATGCCCTGCGCATGGCCGCCGCCGCGCACTCCCAGACCGGCGAGGCCAGCCTGGGCGTGCAGCAGACCCGGCGCGCGCTGGCGATCATGCTGCGCGCGCACGGCCCCTCGCACCAGCGCAGCATCCGCGCCATGGTCCACCTGGGCAGCGCGATCGCGGTGCAGGCGCTGGAGAGCGGCGCCGAACCGCCTTGGCACGAGGTGGTGGACCTCTACCAGCGCGCAGTCAGCGAAGGCGAGAAGCAAGGCCTGCCGATGCTGGTCAACCGGGTCTATCTGATCCGCGCCAAGCTGCGATTGGGCCAGACCGAGGGCGCGGAGGCCGAATTGGACCGGGTGATCGACGGGCTGACCCGCGCGCGCGGGCCGGCCAACGACCGCGTGCTGCAGACCCGCTATGTGCGGGTGGAACTGCTGCTGCGGCAGCGCCGCGAGGACGATGCCGAACAGGCGATGCTGGCGCTGCTGCGCGACACCCAGGCGCCCGGCGGCAACTTGACCAGCGAGGTGGTGCGTTTCAATTGCTACGACAAGCTCGGCGACATCGCCTCGGCGCGGCGCCAGGGCGCGCTGGCCGCCGAGCGCTGGCGGAACGCCTATGAACTGGGCTTGCGCATCGCCAGCGCCAAAGAGGCGGCGGTGTACGCGGTCGGAGTCAAGCTGGCGCGCCTGGATCCGCAGGCCCAGCGGGCCTTGGCCCAGGCGGCGGCCGAGGGCAAGGAGGCCGCCGCCGCGCCGGCGGCGCAGGGCCCGGACGGCCGGCCGAAATCCTGAGCTGCGCGATGCGGCTCCCGGTGCGTTGGGAGCCGGGGCAGGTCAGGGCAGGGCGGCTCTGGCGTGGCCGGGCCGGCGAATGCGGCCGCCGCGCGGAATCCCCGCGCGCGCCGCGCGTGGCGCTCACAGCGCGATGCGGCTGCCCTCGTGGCCCAGGCGCATCAGCAGATAGGCGCGCGCGCGGCGCCAGTCGCGGCGCACGGTGCGCACGGTCAGGTCGAAGGTGTCGGCGATCTCCTGCTCGCTCAGGCCGCCGAAGTAGCGCAGCTCCACCACACGCGCCAAGCGCGGGTCGAACGCGGCCAGCGCCTCCAGGGCCTGGTCCAGCGCCAGCAACTGCTCCAGCGGCGACTCCTCGCCCGGATCGCTGGCCTCGTCCAGGTCGGTGATCTGCACCCCGCCGCCGCGTTTCTCGCTCAGGCTGCGACGCGCCTCGTCGAGCAGGACAAAGCGCATCGCCCGCGCTACCAGCGCGGTCAGGTGCGCGCGGCTCTCCACCGCTACGCGCGAATGCGCCAGCCGCAGCCAGGTTTCGCTGATCAGCGAGGTCGGCGACAGGCGCGGGCCGGCCTGCTGGCGGATCTGCGAGCGCGCGATGCGGTGCAGGTCGGCATACAGCAGGCGGTAGATGCGGTGCCAGGCCTCGTCCTGGCCGGCGTGGGCCGCGTCGAGCAGGGCGGTCACGCTGTCGCGCGGAAGGGCAGCGGCCTGGGCGGCCGGCAGGGCGAAACCGAGACTGGGATCGTGCGGGGGCATGTCCTGTTCCTGTAGCGCGCCTCGAATACAAACAACGAGAGGAAGGCCGGGGCCGGGCTGGGCGCCCGTCCCGCCGGGCCGCGTCCCCCCGCGACGGCCCGCCGATACCGGCTTTCCTCGATCTGCTGCGTGGCCGGCGTCGATTCCGATCGGCCCGGCATCGCCGGATCCTGTTTCCTGAACGCGTCGCCGACCCTGCCAGTGACCGGAGCTTACATGACCCTTGTCAACACCCATGTGTCAGCCTCTCTGACCGCGACCAATCTCCCGGTCGATCACACTTCTCCCGGCCTGCCGCGCACCCTGGCCGAAGCCGGCGAGCGCATCCAGACCGCGCTGGACGGCCTGCAGGCGCAATTGGACCGCGCCACGCCCCTGCTGCAGCGCTTGCCCGAACCGCAGGGCGCGCAGGCCGAACTGTCGCGGCGCGTGGACGCGGCGCTGGCGCGCGGCGCGGATGCGACCCAGCGCGCTCGCGACACCTCCAGCCAGGCGGCCCAGGGCCTGCAGCAACCGCAGACCCAGGACGTGATCCGCGATGGCGTGGCTGCGGTGGGACAACTGGCCAGCGCAGTGGGGCAAGCCTCCGACGCGGTGGGCGACATCGCCCAGGTGGTGGAAGACATCGCCGGGCAGATCTCGCGCATCCCCGGGCCCATCGGCGATGTCGCCGGCGCGGTGCGCAGCCTGGCCAGCGCGGTGGACGGCGTGTCCGGCGCGGTCGGCACGTTGTCGGGCACCACCGAGCGGCTGTCCAATGCGGTCGGCCGCGGCGAGCAGGTCGATGGGATGGGCGAAATGCTCAACGTCGCCAGCCAACTCGCCGATGCGGTCGGGCAAATCGCCAATGCGGTCGGCGATGTCGCCGATGCGGTGGAGACCATCGCCGGGCTGATCAGCTGGGTGCCCGGCCCGGTGGGCCAGATCGCCGGCGCCGTCGGCAACATCGCCGGGGCGGTGGACACGGTCTCCGGCGCGGTGGACAGCCTGTCCGGCGCGGCCCGCCGCATCGCCGACGCGGCTGCCGACGGCGGAGGCGGCCAGGCCTTGGCGGAGGCCTTCGATTCGATCGACGAGGTGGTCGATGCGGCGGTGCAGGTCGGCGGCGCCGCTGCGCGCATCGCGGTGGCCGCCGGCCAGATCGCGATCGCCTCGCAAGGCCTTTGAGGCGGCGCCTGGAGGCAGCGCCGCGCTGCGGCGGCGCCGCTTCGGCCGGGCACCGCTCTGGAGGCGGCCCCGTTCTGGCGGTGGCCTCGCTCTGGGGCCAGCTTCGCTACGGGTCTGGCCTCGCTCTGGCGTCGGTCCGTTGTGAATCCAACCTCGCCGCTGTAAGCCGGCAGCGGCGCCGAGCCTGCTGCGGCGCCCGGGCTCGGCGACGGCATGGGCGAAGGCGAACGGCCTGCCGGCTTCGCAGCGCCACCGTGTCGCTACCCGCGGCGCGCGCAGTACTCGCACGCGCCTGTCGTACTTCGTTTCGCGCTGTCTTGCGCGCTCGCCAGGACATTCCCCATGGACGCTCCCCGACGCAGATTCCTCGGCAACGCCGCCGCCTCCGGGCTGGCCCTGGCGGTGCCGCTGACCACGTATCCCGCCCCGGTGCACGCCGCTTCCAATTGGCGCAAGCGGTTGACCGGCGCGGACCTGGACACCTTCCACCGCTGGCGCGTGGGCGGCACCGACCTGGGCATCGCCTACGTACTGGAGAACGGCTCCATCGGCTACCTGTTTGGCGACAGCTTCGATACGCCCTCCAGCGACCATGTGCCCAACGACTGGCGCTCGCCGGTGATGCTGCGTTCGGCCGTGCATCCCGGCGCGCCGGGTGGGATCGTGTTCGACAGCGCGGCGCGCGTGGCCGGCGACGGCCGCGCCCCGGACCTGATGTACAACGGCCACATCGGCCGCGGCCCGGACGGCACGCCCGAGTTCACCGTGATCCCCAACGACGGCATCGCCTTTGCCGAGACCGGGCGGCAGATCGTTTCCTACATGAGCATCGACCACTGGGACGACCGCGGCGTGCTCGGTCCCAAATGGCGTTCGCACTACGCCGGCCTGGCTTATTCGGACAACGGCAACGACTTCGTGCGCACGCCGCTGAAATGGTGGAACACGCCGGACAACCTGGACCCGTTCCAGATGTGGACCCTGCAGCGCGACGGCGACCAGGTCTACATCTTCAGCGTGCGCGCCGGGCGCCAGTGGGGGCCGATGATGCTGCGGCGGGTGCATTACCTGCGCTTGTTCGATCCGGCCGCCTATGAGGGCTGGGGCTGGAACGGCCGCGATTGGGGCTGGGGGCGGCCGTGCACCGGTCTGTTCTGGGGCGTGTTCGGCGAACCCTCGGTGCGGCGGCTGGACGACGGGGTCTGGGCCATGTCCTACCTCAACGCCGTCACCGGCTGCATCGTCACCCGCACCGCGGCGGCGCCGGATCGAGTGTGGAGCGAAGAGAAGGTACAGATCACCAGCGCGCAGGAGCCGGGCTTGTACGGCGGCTTCATCCACCCCTGGTCGCGTTCGGGCACGGACCAATTGCACCTGTTGGTGTCCAAGTGGTTGCGCCCCAACGGGGTGACCACCCACTACCACGTCAGCCAATACCTCGGCACGCTCTGAACGCCGGGCCGGGCCGGGCCGGGCCCAGTGCGCGCGTCGGCGCAGCCCGACCGGCGCTGGAGCGGCCGCGGTTCATGCTGGCGCGCGCCCGCGCCCGGGGCGATGCGGTATCGTGGGGCCATGCCGTGGATGCCGCTGCTGTTGCGCGTGTTGCTGTGCCTGGCCCTGGTGCTCCAGGGCGCGGGCGAGGCTTGGGCGCGCGCGGCCGGCCCCATGCAGCGCGCGGCCGCGCAGGCGTTGCCGGCGGCTGCGTTGGACGCGGCCTGTCCCGGCCATGGCGACCAGTCGCCGCCCGACCCGGGCGAGCGTTCCGCGGCGGCGGTCTGCGATGACGGGCAGGGCGCTCCTTGCTGCCCGTCTTCGGCCTGCGCCTGCGCTTGCAGTCACGGCAGTGCCATGGCGCTGGCGGCGCTCCCGCCGATGTTCGCCGCACGCGGCGGTGGCGTGAATGCCATCGCGGTCGCGTGGCCGTGGCCGGCGCCGGACCTGCCGCATTTGACCCGGCCTCCCATCGCCTGATCCGCGGCGGCTTGGCCGCTGCGATCGCGGCCGTTCGCCGACTTCGGCTTGCCTGGGCTGTGCCGGCGCAGCCGCGACTGCCGCGCCCTCGACCTGTCCGGCCGGCGACATCCGCTGCGCGCTCGTCGGTTCCGTCGCCGCATCCCTCCGCCGCGTCACTCGGCCCCGTCACTCGGCCCAGTTTGTCCTGGTCATTCGATTCGCGCGCTCGGCGCGCTTCACCCAACCCGCGCGCTCTGCGCGCTGAAGGAAAACCCCATGAAATCCCCTGTTTTCGTTCCCTCCCTGTGGCTGGCCGTGGCCGCCCTCGGCCTCGGCGCCTGCACCCGCTCCACCGAGGCCAGCGCCGCTGGCGCGGTCGCTACCCCGGTGCCGGCCGTCGCCCCGGCCGCCGGCGCGGCCACGGCCGCTGCCCAGGCCGGCCGGGCGGGGCAGGCCGCGGAGGCCGCCTTGCCGACCGTGCTGGTGCACAAGAGCCCGTCCTGCGGTTGTTGCGGGGTGTGGGTCGAGCACCTGCGCCAAGCCGGCTTCAACGTGGACGTGCGCGATGTCGACGACATGGGCCCGGTCAAGCAGCGCCTGGGCGTGCCGCACGGCAAGGGCTCGTGCCACACCGCCGAGGTCGGCGGTTATCTGGTCGAAGGCCATGTGCCGGCCGAGGATGTGAAGCGTTTGCTGGCCCAGCGCCCGGCGGCGCGCGGCCTGGTGCTGCCGGGCATGCCGATGGGCTCGCCCGGCATGGAAATGCCCGATGGCCGGGTGCAGCCCTACACGGTGGAACTGGTCGCCCAGGACGGCAGCACCACGCCGTTCGCGCATCACGGCGGCGCAGGCGGCTAGCCGGGCGGGGCGATCCAGTCCCGCGGCAGCCATCGCGCAAACGGCCGGGCGGCGCGCCGCGCTTGCCCGGCCGGGTTCGCTTGCCGCGGGGCAGGCCCGCGCGCGTGGACGCCCGCGCGCGGGCGCGACGGGCGTCAGCGCTCGCCGCCGACCTGGAACGAGCCGGCGTAGCGATACTGCGAGGCCGGCGACAGCAGCCGCACGAAACTGGCCACGCGCCCGCGCGACCAAGTGCGCCGGGTCAGCACCAACAGCGGGGCGCCGTCCTTGACCTGCAATTGCGCCGCCACGCGCTTTTGCGCCGCCTCGGCCTCGATCACATGCTCGGTGCGCTCCAGCGGCGCGACCCGCATCAGGTACTGGTGCGGCAGCTCGGCGTGGAAGTCCACCTCCAGGTACTGCGGCGCACTGGCCGGGTCGACGAAACGGTCTTCCAGTTGCAGCGGCTTGCCGTCGGCGGTGTGCAGCAGGCGCGTATGGAACAGCTCGCTGCCGCGCGCCAGGCCGAAGCGCGCGGTCACCGTCGGCCGCGCCAGCACCGCTTCGCAAGCCAGCACCTGCACCGCGTGGACTTGGCCGCGGGAGAGGATTTCGTCGCGGACGCTGCGCACCTCGAACAAGGCCGACTCGGCCTTCGGCCCGGCGACGAAGGTGCCCACGCCCTGGGTGCGGCTGAGCACGCCGGCATCGGTAAGCTCGCGCAGCGCGCGGTTGACGGTCATGCGCGAGATGCCGAATTTCCTGACCAGGTCGTTCTCGCTGGGGACGCGGCTCTGCGGCGGCCAATCGCCGCTGGTCACCTGGCGCAGGATGTAGTGCTTGAGCTTGAGGTAATGCGGCTTGGCAGCGTCCATGGTCATAGCATTGCAGTTCCGCCGGGGGCCGCCAACGGCGGCCGCTTGCCTGCGTGGGAATGTTTGACAGGGTTGTATAGGCATGTTATTGCTGCGGTATAGACAACCTGTGTGACTCGCTACACGCTATGCCGTCGCCCCGCGTGCTCCTGCGAATTGTGCTGATCTTCGTGCTTTGCACGGATGCGGTGCTGGGCGCGTGGGCGTCCACCCGGATGGCGGTGCAGGGCCTGCAGCATGCAGGCGCGGTGGCGGGCGAGGGCGCTCACCCGGCCTCCCACTCGGCACGCCCGGGGCGCTCCTGGGCGCAGGAGCGCGAGACCCCGCGCGACAGCGTCCGCGGTTTCGCCGACCAAGGGCTGCAGACGCTCCAGGCCCTGGCCGCGCAATGCGATCTGCCCGAGCCCGGCGACTCGGCCCATCCGCATGAAGACTGCGATTGCGGCGGCGGCGGGGCCTGCGCGTGCAGCTGCATGCTGACCTTCTTCCCGGGCGCGGTGCCGCCGGCCTTCGCCGCCCGCCACGACCTGGCTTCGCAGTACCTGGCCCCGCCGCTGTTGCCCGCGGTGGGGCAAGGCCCCTCACGCCTGTTCCGACCTCCGATCGGCTGAGCCCGGCCGCCGCACGGCGGCCGTTTCCCCACGCCCTGCGTCGCCCGGTCGCGTGCCGGAGCGGGCTGCGGCGTGCCGAGAATACGCCACGTCTTTCGGGGAGAAAGCCCATGCTGTCCTTGCAACGCGCGCCGCTGGCAGCGGCCGTGGGCCTGCTGTTGAGCGCAGGCATCGTTCCGTCCGGTCTGGCCCAGACCGCTTCCGACACCGCTTCCGGCACCGTCCAGGCCGAGCCCGCGCCCAGCGCCGGAGAAGCCACCACGCTGGATGCCGTCCAGGTCACCGGCAGCCACATCAAGCGACTGCAGCTGACCGGCGTCGGCCCGGTCACGGTGGTCGATGCGGCCGCGATCGAGCGCTCCGGCGCCACCTCGGTCGATACCCTGCTGCAACGCCTGCCGGCCTCGGCCGGTTTCGCCGGCAACCAATCCAACGCCTACTGGGCCGAGAATGGCTACGGCACCAGCCAGGTCAACCTGCGCGGACTGGGCATCAACCGCACTCTGGTGCTGTTGAACGGCCGGCGCATGGTCAACGGCGGCACCGGCGCCAACAGCGCGGTGGACCTGAACATCGTGCCGGTGGCGCTGATCGAGCGCATCGAAGTGCTCAAGGACGGCGCCTCGGCGATCTACGGCGCCGACGCGGTGGCCGGCGTGGTCAACATCATCACCAAGAAGCACTACAACGGTGCCGAACTGGCCCTGCGCTACGGCCAGACGTTCGAGAACGACGGCGCCGACGGTTCGGCCGACCTGGTCTGGGGTGCCAGCGGCGAGCGCGGCTCGCTGATGGCCGGCCTGAGCTATTCGGAAGGCGGCACGGTCAACATGGCCTCGCGCGCGCCCTGCGGGCTGGGCGAAGTCGATGGCCGGCTGCAGTGCGTGGGCAGTTCGACCACGGTCGGCGGGCGCGCCCTGCTGGCCGACGGCAGCCGGGTCAACTTCAACCAGCAGCCCGGCGGCGACGGCGATTTCTACGAGCCCTATTCGGCGGCCAAGCACAACTACAACGGCAATCCCACCCTCAACGCGGTCAACCCGATCCGCCGCATCAGCGCCAGCGTGCTGGGCGAGGCGAACTTGGGCGACGACCTGCGCGGCTTCGCCGAACTGATGTATACCCAGCGCCGCTCGCACCAATCGGCCACCACCGGCGGGCTGGGCGTGTACCGGCCGATCGAGATCGCCGCCGATCATCCGACCAATCCCACCGGGCAGGACTTGCTGCTGCAGCGTCGGCGCCTGGAAGAGGCCGGCCCGCGCCGTTTCTTCCAGGACACCGATACCTACCGCGTCGTGCTCGGACTGGATGGGCGCCTGGGCCAGAACTGGGACTGGTCGGCTGCGCTCAACTGGGGCCGCAACACCGGCCTGGACGGTTCCACCCGCGTGGCCAACCTGGACCGGGTGGACCAGACCCTGGACACCTCGCTGTGCAGCAACGCGCCCGGCGCGGCGATCCCCTGCGCCGACTACCTCGGCTACGGCGATGTCAGCCAACAAGTGCTGGACTACATCCTGTTCACCACCCGCGACCGCGGCGGCAACGAGCAAAAGAGCTTCACCGCCAACCTCAGCGGCCAGTTGTTCGAGCTGCCCGCCGGCTGGGTCGGCTTCGCCTCGGGCATCGAAGTGCGCAAGGAGCGCGGTTGGCGCAATCCCGATCCGCTGACCGTGGCCGGCATCGCCAACAGCAACCAGCAAGACCCCATCGCCGGCGAGTACACCGCGCGCGAGGCCTTCGCCGAACTGGCGGTACCGCTGCTGCAGGGCAAGCCGCTGGCCGAATCGCTGACCCTGAACCTGGCCGTGCGCTATTCCGACTACGACCTGTTCGGAGACGACCTCAACTACAAGGTCGGCCTGGACTGGCAGGCGACCTCGGCGTTCAAGCTGCGCGCCAACTACGCCACCGCCTTCCGCATTCCCAACGTGCCCGAACTGTTCGGCGGCATCTCCGAGGGCAACCTGACCACCACCGACCCCTGCAGCGGCTGGTCCAGCCAGCCCGGCGGTTCGGTGCTGCGCGAGAACTGCCAGGCCTACGGCGTGCCCGTGGGTTATGTGCAGCCGGGCAACACCATCCTGACCACCGCCGGCGGCAACCCGGAGCTGGAGCCGGAGGACGCGCGCTCGCTGACCATCGGCGCGGTGTGGACGCCGGGCTTCCTGCCCGGCCTGACCCTGACCGCGGATTACTTCGACATCCGCGTGGACAACGCGATCCAGCGCATCGACGGTTCGACCAAGCTGGCGATCTGCTACAACACCCCGGGCCTGGCCCATCCGTTCTGCAGCCGCGCCAACTTCACCCGCAACCCGGTCACCGGCGAGGTCGATTTCCTCTCCTCCCAGCCGGTCAACGCGGCCAACGAGCGCATCTCCGGCATCGACGTGGGCGGCCTGTACGAGTTCCAGGCCGGCGGCTTCGACGCCAGCGTCAGCCTGGATGCCTCCTACCTGGAGCGCTACGACGTGCGGCCGTTCCCCGGCGCGGAGCTGATCGAGTACGCCGGCAAGATCACCGGCGGCCGCGGCAGCTACACCCACTGGCGCGCCTTCGCCTCGGTCGAACTCAAGCGCGAAGCCTGGTCGGGTTCCTACAGCCTGCAGTACATCGGCAAGGCCGAGGACATCAACGCCGCCCGCGGCGACATCGGCGACCATGCGCCCAGCGTGAGCTACCACAATGTGCAGCTCAAGTACGCGCCGGCCAAGGCCTTCGATGTGTCCTTCGGCATCGACAACCTGTTCGACAAGAAACCGCCCTTCATCCAGAGCTACACCGACGCCAACACCGACACCATGACCTACGACCTGCTGGGCCGGCGCTGGTACGCCCGCCTGGCGTATCGCTGGTGATCGCATTCGGCAGGGCCCTCCCGCCGGCGCAGGCCGGCGGGAGGGCGCGGTCCGGCACAGGAGAAGGACACAGATGAAACCCGCATTCTGGGCGCGCCGCGCCCACAAGTGGATCGGGCTGGTGGTAGGCGTGCAGGCCTTGCTGTGGATGCTCGGCGGCGTCTACATGACGGTGGTGCCGTTGCAGATCATCCACGGCGACCACCTCACCCATGCCCACGGCGAACGCCTGCAGGCCGCCGCCGCCACCCTCGACCCGGCGCGCCTGCACGCCCAGTACCCGGGCCTGACGTCGCTCAGGCTCAAGCGCCTGCTCGACCGAGAGGTCTACGAGGTCCGCCAGCAGGGCCGCAGCGTGCTGGTGGACGCGGCCGACGGCCGCCGCCTCAGCCCGCTGCCGCGCGAGACGGTGACCGAACTGGCGCGCCGCACCTACCAGGGCGAGGCCGAGATCGCCGGGGTGGAATGGCTGACCCGCGCGCCGCAGGAAGTCGCGCGCCGGCCGGTGCCGATGTGGGCGGTGCGCTTCGCCGACAGCGGCGCGACCACCCTGTATTTCTCGCCCGACAGCGGCGAGCTGCTGGCGCGGCGGCACGAGCTGTGGCGCTGGTTCGACTTCGTGTGGATGTTGCACATCATGGATTACCAATCGCGCACCGACGTCAACAACAACCTGCTGCGCATCGCCGCCTCGGTGGGGCTGCTGTTCGCCCTCAGCGGCGCCTGGCTGCTGCTCTACAGCTTCCGCAGGAGGCCGGCATGACCCCGTGGCTGCGCCGATTGCACAAATGGCTGGGACTGGTGGTGGGCCTGCAGTTCATTGTCTGGATGCTCAGCGGCCTGGCGATGAGCGTGCTGCCCCAGGATCGGGTGGAGGCCCGCGCCTACCGCGCGCCGGCGCCGGCCGAGCGGCCGTGGCCAACCGACGCACTGCCGGCTGCGCGCGCCTTGACCGGCGCCGGCGGCGCCCACGACCTGCGCACCGGCTGGTTGCTGGATCGGCCGGTCTACCACTTGGTCGATGGCGCGCAGCGGCGCGTGCTGGATGCGCGCAGCGGGCAGCCGACGATGATCGACGCCGCGCTGGCCCAGCGCCTGGCCGAGGCCGCCTACGCCGGCCCCGGCCGCGCCGCCGCGCCGCAGCGGCTGGAACGCAGCCTGGAGGCGCGCGGCCACGAGGGCCCGCTGTGGCGCGTGGACTTCGCCGACGATCAGGACACCAGCCTCTACCTGTCGGCCTGGACCGGCGATGTGCTGGAGCACCGCAACGCCACCTGGCGTCTGTTCGATGTGTTCTGGATGCTGCACATCATGGACTACACCGAACGGGTGAATTTCAACAACCCGCTGGTGGTCGGGCTGGGCATCGGCGGGCTGTGGATGGCGTTGAGCGGGCTGTGGCTGCTGCTGGCCAGCCTTCGCCTGCGCGAGTTCGTGCCGTCGCGCTGGCGCCGCCGGCATGAGCTGGCGGTGTACGCCGACAATGGCGGCAAGCTGCGCACGCTCTCGGCGCCGGCCGGCGACAGCGTGTACCTGGCCCTGGCCCGGCACGGTCTGCAATTGCCGTCCAACTGCGGCGGCGGGCAGAGCTGCGGCCTGTGCGAGGTGCGTTTTCGCGGCACTGCGCCGGCGCCGACCGCGGCCGACCGCGCCCATTTGCCGGCGGGCAAGCTCAAGCTGGGCTACCGGCTGGCCTGCAACCTGGCGCTGGAGCAGGACACCGAGGTCGAGGTCGCCGGCGGTGCGGCGCTGTGGAGCGAACAGGAGGCCGAAGTCGAGCGGGTCACCGCGGTCACCCCGTTCCTGCGCGAGATCGTGCTGCGTCCGGCGCAGGCGGCCGGGGCGGAGTTCCGCCCGGGCGCCTATTTGCAGGTGCACGTGCCGGCCTACGAGGTGCCGCGCACTGCCATCGTCCAGCCCGAACCGGGCCACGGCGATGACTGGGCCGGCCTGGACTTGCCGGAGACCGTGTGCAATCGCGAACCGGTGCGGCGGGCGTACTCGCTGGCGCTGCCGGTGACTGCCAGCGACGGCCGCCTGGTGCTGCTGGCGCGGTTCAGCCCCGGACGGCAGGACCGCAAGCGCCAGCCCCCGGGCAAAGGCTCGACCTATCTCTACACGCTCCAGCCCGGCGACCGCGTGCGTTTCAGCGGCCCCTTCGGCGACTTCGCCCTGACCCCCGGCCCGCGCGAGAAAGTGTTCATCGGCGGCGGCGCCGGCATGGCGCCGTTGCGGGCGATGCTGCGCGCCTTGCTCGATGGCGGCTGCCGCGAGCCGATCCACTTCTGGTACGGCGCCCGCAGCCGGCGCGAGGCGCCGTATGTGGAAGAGCTCGAAGCGCTCGCGCGGCAGCATCCCAACCTGCGCTGGCACTTGGTGCTGTCCGATCCGCCCGCCGGCGGCGTGGCGCCCGGCCACCTGCAGGGCCTGGTGCACGAAGCCGCACGCGAGCACTTGCTCCAGCGCCATCCCGACTTGGCATCCTGCGACTTCTATCTCTGCGGCCCGCCGGCGATGCTCGCGGCCACGCGGCAATTGTTGCAGCGCCTGGGTGTGCCGGACGGGCAGGTGGCTTTCGACGATTTCAAGATCTGAGGGCGTCGCCGCAGCGCGATGGAGCGCAACGACACCGTCGGCACCGGCGCGGGCCCGCCCGCGCCGGTGCCGGATCGCTCAGGCGGCCTGGCCGGCCGACCGTTCGGCCGCGACCAGGCTGGCCGGCCGCATATCGGTCCAGTGCGCCTCCACATAGTCCAGGCAGGCTTGGCGCGGACCGGGACCGAACACGCTGCGCCAACCGGGCGGTGGCTCCGCGGATTCCGGCCACAGCGAATGCTGGTTCTCCTCGTTCGCCAGGACCAGGAAGGTGCCGTGTTCGTCGTCGAAGGGGTTGCTCATGGACTGCTGCTCCTTTGCGGTGACGGTGGGGAAGGGGAGCGGGCCGGCCCTGTAGCCCGATAGGTCGCAGGCGCCGCGCACACGAGGATGCCGCTGGACCGTGTCACTGCGGCGGCGGCCTCGCCGGCATCGCGTTTCGCCTGCCGCAGGCGCTGGGCCGAACCCATCGTCGTGCGGGCATGCCAGGGCATAGAGTGCGCGAGGCGGCCCGCGCCGTTCGCAGGCACGGTCACGAAACGAGCCGGTCGGCTCCCCTGCGGCGCGGGAAACGCGCGTATTTGGGCAGTCCGGCGGACTGGGGGACGTCGGTGGAACGGGCGCGGCGTCATCGTGGCGCCGAAACGGCCCGAAGCCCACGGCGCCGGCGAGCGGAACCGAAGGACGCTCGCCGGCGTTTCGTTCGATGGGCGCCGCCAGGCCGGCAGCGCTCTTTCCGGTGCGCAGCGCCGCCTGCCCGCGAGGCGGCAATGTGCGCGCGAGACGCCGCAGGTGAGAGATGCGTTCCAGGCTCGTTAAACCCGCATGAGCCCACGCGCCGGTCGCACAAACGCGGCACTAGCCGGCCGCCGCCTAGTCTGCGAAGCATCCCGGCGCGATGCGCCGCCATGGAGCGGGCGTATCCTCCGCCCGATGCTGCCGTGTCCACTGCTGCTTCCATTCCGCTTTGGGACTCGCCCGGCGACGCCTTGCCGGCCCTGGACCGCCGCGACCTGGACCAGTCCGGCGAGTACGTCGCCGTCATCGGCGCCGGCATCAGCGGCCTCACCGCCGCCCTGTGCCTGCTCAATGAAGGACGCAAGGTGCTGGTGCTGGACCGCCAGGGCATCGGCGCAGGCGAAACCCTGCGCACCACCGCGCACTTGGCCAACGCACTGGACGACCGCTACCACCGTCTGGCGCGCTGGCACGGCGCCGAGGGCGCGCGCTTGGCCGCGCTCAGCCACGCCGCGGCGATCGAGTGGATCGAACGGTTCTGTGCCGGGCAGCCCGGCGCCTGCGGCTTCCGCCGGCTCAGCGGCTATCTGCTCTCGCGCGACCGCGACGAGCGCGCGCTGCGGCGCGAATGCGAGGCGGCCTGCGCCGCCGGGCTGGATGCGCGCCTGCGCGAAGACGGTGTGCCCGGTTTGCCGGGCTTGGGCGCGGCGGTGGAGTTCCCGCGCCAGGCGCGCGTGGACATCGACCGGTTGCTGCCGGTCCTGGCCGATGCAGTGCGCGAACTGGGCGGCCGGTTGGCGCGCGCGGAGGTGGTGGACATCCGCACCGGCAGCATGTCGGGCGGGCTGGAACTGGACTTGGCCGAGGGCGAGCCGCTCCAGGCCCGGCAGGCGGTGGTCGCGACCAATGTGCCGTTCCACGAAAGCGTCGCCATCCACACCAAGCAAGCGGCCTACCGCACCTATGTCGTGGCCGCGCGCTGCCCGCCGGAGGCCTTGCCCGACGTGCTGCTGTGGGACGATGGCGACCCTTATCACTATGTCCGCTGGGTGGATGCGCGCGACGGTGCCGGCCCCTGGTTGCTGATCGGCGGCGAGGATCACAAGACCGGCCGGGACGAAGATCCCGATGCCTATCTGCGCTTGCAGCTGTGGGCGCGCGAGCGCTTCGCCGGCGCGATGGAGTTCACCCACGCCTGGTCCGGCCAGATCCTCGAACCCGCCGACGGCCTGGCCTTCATCGGCCGCGATGCCGGCGGATTGGAAGGCGTGTACGTGATCACCGGCGACTCCGGCAACGGCATTACCCACGGCGTGCTGGGCGGCCTGCTGGTCGCCGACCTGGTCGCCGGCCGCCGCAACCCCTGGGCGACGCTGTACTCGCCCTCGCGCAAGCCGGTGCGCGCCAGTGCCACGTGGTTGCGCGAGAACGCCGACGTGGCCGCGCAATACGCCCAATGGCTGGCCAGCCGTCCGGACGCGGAGCAGGCCTCGGCACTGCGGCCGGGGCAGGCCGGCATCTTCCGACGCGGCATGCATTTGCTGGCGGTCTCGCGCCAGGACGACGGGCGCCTGTCGAGTTTCTCCGCACGCTGTCCGCACCTGGGCTGCGTGGTGCACTGGAACGCGATGGAATCGACCTGGGATTGCCCCTGCCATGGTTCGCGTTTCGCGCCGGAGGACGGCCGTGTGCTCAATGGCCCGGCCGCCTGCGGCCTGGAGCCGGCGGCCTGCGGCCAGGCTCCACCGCCGCCGGCCGAGCGCGGCAGGGTTCGGGGGCGCATTCATGCGCGAACTCCGTCGTGCCCAGCCGGCTCCACTCCGAACAAGCGCCGCATCGGCTCGCTCAAAAAGGTGCCGTCCGGGTCCAGGCGCTGGCGCATGTCCAGGAAGTCGTCCCAATGCGGATACAGCGCACGCAAGGCCGCCGGCTCCAGCGAATGCTTCTTCGCCCAGTGCGGGCGCGCCCGGTAGGCGGCGAACACCGAGGCCAGATCGTCGAAGAACTCGCGCCAGGGCAGGCTGGCGTTCTGGTGCAAGGAGATCGTAGCGATGGCGCGGCCCTGTGCCGGACTCAACCAGGCATCGTCGGCGGCCACGGTGCGGTACAGCACCCGCCAGCCGACCGACGGCCGCCAACGCTGGAGAATGCGTTGGCGCACGTCGAGGAAGCAGTCCAGCCCCTGTTCGAGCGGCACCGCGAACTCGGATTCCTCGAACGCGTGCGGCAGACCGCTGTGGGTGGGGATCAGCAGATGGCCGTGGCCGGATGCCGACTCGACCTGGCGCGCGCCCGCCGGCGCGGCGGTGCCGCCGCCGACCGGATTGACCAGGCGCACCTTGACGTCGTCCCGGCGCGGATACCAGTAGAAATCCAGGCTGTAGTTGCCGTGCACCAGTTCGGGCAACGCTTCCGCCAGCGCCGGCAGGCGGCACGCGTACTCGCGCCGTTCCACATCGAAGGTGGGCACGCAGCGGATGGTCAGTTCGGTCATCACCCCCAGGCAGCCCAGCGAGACCTGCGCCGCAGCCAGTTCCGCAGGCGCCTGCAGGCGGCGCAACTGTCCGCGGCCATCGACCAGTTCGACCTCTTGCAGCATCTGCGACAGATTCTGCTGGCGCAGCCCGCTGCCATGGGTGCCGGTGGACACTGCGCCGCCCAAGGTCTGCAAGGCGATGTCGCCATAGTTGGGCAGGGCCAGATCGTGCGCGTACAACGCCCGCCCGAGCTCGGACAGCGGCGTGCCTGGACGCACCCGCGCCAAGCCGGTGTCGGCCTGCACGCTCAACACGCCTTTGAACCCGCCCAGGCGCATCAAAGTGTCCTCGCAACCGAGCACCCCGCTGGAAGAATGCGCGCTGCCGACCGCGCGCAACCGGCCACCGCGCCCATGCGCCGAGCGGACGGCATCCACCACCTGTTCGACACTGAGCGGGCACACGCAATGCCTCGATTCGAGGCTGACGCTGCCCGACCAGTTGGCCTTGTCCGTCGCCATCGCCTCACCCCGCGAACGCGATCGCCGTCGTCAGCGCGTTCTCGGCCTGGCGCGAATCCAGGCGGGTGTGCTGGACCACCACCGGCACATCCGATTCGAGCACCGCCGCGTAAGGCGTGTCGCGCGGCACCGGCGCTGGCGCGTCGAAATCGTTGTAACGCAGGTGGCGGGTGCGCCGCGCCTCTACCTCGAAGCGATACGGCCCCACGGGCTCGCGGTCCTCGAAGTACAGGGTGATGGCGATGCGCGCAACCTGCTCGCCGGCATTGAGCAGGCAACAGGCTTCGTGGCTCTCCAACTCCGGCGCCGGGCCGTGGCTGCGGCCAGGGATGTAGCCGTCGGCGATGGCCCAGCGCAAGCGGCCCAGGCCGGACGGCGCGCGGGAGGTTGCGGCGGCGGTGGCGCGATCGGTTGCCATGGTCGGATCTCGCGAATGTGGAGTCACCGTTGTCCGGAGTCGGGCGGGGTTTGGGGCTCGGGCTGGGCCGCCGGCTCAGGCTCAGGCTGCGTCGCGGCTGGCGCGGCAGGAGCGGCGCGGTTCTGGCAGTCGGCCAAGGCCTGGCCCGACAAACCCATGCAAGCCGCACGCTCGGCGGTGGGCTCCACGCCGGGCGCAGCGCCGCTGCCCGGCCGCGCCGACTGAGTCGAATCGGTCGTGCTCGAGCGCTCAGGCGGGTCGCTGCGGCGTCGGTCGCAGGCGGTGCCGGCGACGAAGATCAGGCCCAAGGCCAGAGCGCAGGGCAGGGCAGCGATGGGGCTGCTGTTGATGGAGCGGCTCTCGATGGGACCGCGCTTGATCGGGCTGCTCATGACCGCACCGGCCGAGTCGGCCCAGCCGAGGGAACCGATGCGTCGGCCTCGGCGTTGCCGGATGAGGCGGCCGGGCCGGCGCCGTGCGCTACGGCCTGCAAGTGGTCGTGGACTTCCCGCACCCCGCTGATCGCGCGGATCGCCTGGATCAGCGGGCGATGCAGGGCGCTGGCGATCTCGCCGGTCACCACCACGCGGCCGGCATCGGCATCGATCTGGATCGCATGGCCCGACCCGGTCCAGTGCGCCAGTTCCGAGCGAATGCGTTCCTTCAGACGCTGGTCTTCGTCGCGCTTGGCGGCCTGCCCCTTGTCCAGGGCATCGCCATCGTCCCGCTCGAAGGCAGCGGAGCCGGAGGTCGGGGCAGGGGAGCGCGAGCCTTCGCCGGCGACCAAAGGCGCCTTTTCCTGCGGCGGCGAAACGGCCGCGCGATGCGTTCGCTTGCTGCGTGCATCGAGCCAATGCGCGGTCATCGCGCCAGCGGCGACCATCAACAACCAAGGCATCCATCGGCTCATGGCGGCTCCCATCTGTACGCGACAGCCCGTGGGCGGAGGCCACAGCGTCGCGCCGGCTCCGATACCGCCGCGTCAACCTCGTGTGTGCGTGTGTCGCGATCGAGTTAACCGCTTGCCTGCACCGGCTTAACCTTGTCGTCCCGCACGCGGGGCAGCACCGCGGCAAGACCTGCGCCGGCCGGAAATGCTGGCGCACAGGCGTTCTGGATGGAGGGCCGTCATGCCTTGCTCTCTGCGTTGGCACGCGGCTTGCGTGATCGTGATTGGGCGGCCGCGACCCGCGCGCATCGGCCCGAAGACGATCCCAGGAGGCAGGCGATGAACAAGGCGAGGGAATGCGAACCCCATCGGCGCCGGCTCAGGACAAGATCCGATGATCGCCGCAGGCACTGAAGCCGCCCAAGCGCAAGCCCCGACATTGCGCCAAGCCACGGCGAACGCGTCCGGCGCCTACCTGACCAACGCCGCCGGCTCCGCCCTGTACGTGCTGGAAGGCGACACTGCGGCCCAAGGATGCGACGCCGCCTGCGCCGAAGTCTGGCCGCCGTATGCCGCCAACGACGCCCGGGTGACCGCAGAGGCCGGCATCGACGCCGGCAAGGCCGGACAAATCGTGCGCCCGGACGGGCGCAGGCAACTGACGTTCCACGGCCAGCCCCTGTACCGATACGCCGCCGACCTTGGGCAGGGCCGCACCGGCGGCCATGGCGTCCGCGACCGGTGGGGCCATTGGCGCCTGGTCGGGCCGGACGGAAAGCCGTTGCCCGACCCTGCGGCGCGTCCACATCCCGACCGGGACGCGACTGAGCGATAGCACGGCGCCGCGCTGGCGCAGCATCCGCGCGATCGCCCGCGACCACCGGCGCAGCGCTTGCCGACGGCGGGCTACTTGCGCCCAGCCGGCAGCGGCTCGCCGTGTTCGTCGTAGGCCGGCGGCGAATACAGGTTCACCGTCTTCAGCACCGTTCGGCCCGTATTGCGGATCTCGTGGCGCTCGCCGCGCTCGATCACCATCAGGCTGCCGGGCCCCAGGTGCTGGCGCCGGCCTTCGACCACGGCCAGTGCGCTGCCAGCGACCACATACAGCCACTGGTCCGCTCCGCGATGCCGATTGTCCGGGCCGCCTTCGCGGTCGCCTGGCGCAATCACCATCTCCGCGGCCTGTACCCGCCGTACCTGGAACGCGACGCGGAATCCCTTGCCGAAACGGAAGCGCTTGTGCTGCATGGCGAGCTCCTGTCCGAAGTCGATGAGCGGCAGATTACGGGCGATGGCGTTAATCGGGCTGAGAGGAGGTGTGAAGGGTTGCCGCCCAGGAGGATGAGAACGAGGCAGCTCCCAGGCCCCAGGAAGGCTGGCTGGGCGCCTGGGAGTGCGCTTATGGTTAATAACATAATAGACATTATGCGAAGTAATGGATTGGGTGCTCTGGGCTTTCGACGCTGCTTCTCTGCGATGTAACTCTCCGAGCCAATTCCTTTTCCTTGCCGCGCCGGCCGGTTCTATCCGCTATTCGAGCCTACAAGCGCCCGCATTTCGCATCCCACCAAGAACCGGCCGCCTGCGGCAGGCATCAGCGCGATCCGGGCCCCGCTTTGCTGGCCGGGCTCGCCCATGTCGACCCGAGCGTGCTGGCCCGCGCCGCATGCGCGGCCGGGGGCTGGCCTTGCTGGACCTGGAGTTGGTCGATATCCCCAACTACGCCGCCGGCCCCACGGGCGACCCACACGATCCCAGCGTGGCCATGGACCAGGACCTGCCCTGGCCCGTCCCGCAGTGGAAGAAAAGACCGGGCTACACTGACGTTTCGCCCTCAGCGCCTCGGGCGCGACAGGCGAAGTCATACCATCCAAATGTTCCGCACCAGCACCCGCGGGTCGCCCCTAGGATCTGAACCATGGCAAAGAGCGAAACCGCCCTCTACTTCACCAACATTATCGCGATCGGGCCGGAGCAGGCGCTGCTTGCCGGGCATCTCTATCTGGAGGGCTCGGAGCCCAGCGTTACCCGAGTGATGATGATCGACCAGGACGATTGGTTCCATGTCTACGATATTCCCGAGGTGGTCTACAGCGCTCTACAAAGAACACCCCTGAGCGGGCAGCAGAAAGGCAATTACTGCTTCCTCGGGCGGGCCGGGCTGCTACGTGAACATCCCTCCGGGCAGCCCAGTACCGACACTACGCTGGACATCGACACTGTCTATCTGACGGACCTCTGCGAGGTGGATGGCGAACTTCATGCCTGTGGCACGCAGAACCAGGTACTGAGGCAAAGCAAGGGCATTTGGCAGCGTATCGACCAGGGTCTCTATGTTCCGTTGGGGGACGAGGTCACGGCCTGCCTGAACGGCGTTGACGGGTTCTCGCGCGATGAGATCTATGCCGTCGGCGATGGCGGCGCCATTTGGTATTGGGACGGCAAAGGCTGGCACGCGTCGGTGGCGCCCACCAACCTGCCGCTTTACTGCGTCCACTGCGCCGCCGATGGGGCGGTGTACATCGGCGGATCCGGTGGGATCCTGCTGCGAGGCAGCGCCCAGACGGGATGGACGGATATCGGCGATCACGACCTGTGCTCCGAATCGCTGGAGAACATGGCCGAGTTCGCCGGCAAGCTCTACGTGACCGCGACCGACCAATTACTCGAATACGACGGCATGCAGCTGCGCGAAGCCAAGGTGCCGCTGAAGGGCAAGAAGGCCTACTACGCCATCGATGCCAAGCCCGATGTGCTATGGGTGGCTGGCGATGAATGCGTGCTCAGCTTCGATGGCGGCACGTGGCGGCGTCATATTTGTCCGGAAAACTGATCGACAATGAGCCCTGGTGAGGCGCGAGACGCTCTTGGGCCTCGCTTCCAGAAGGTTGTGCCGACCGTCGTTTTCAAAGACTGTTCGCTCAAGGTCCGGCAGAGAACTTGACATCATGGTCTGAGTCACGCATTCGGCAACGCCCCTCCCCTACTTGCACGCATCGTAAACCGCATCCGCCCAAGCCCGGCGCGCGTCGTATCCCGTGTCGAGGGTGACCTGGCTGTCGCGCATCCGCTTGGTCGCGGCGCAGTCGCCGGCGGGGCGGTTGGGTTCGATGGACGTGCCGGTGGCCGTGCCGGAGCGCGCCCGCCCGGCCAGGCGCGAGAGATAACGCGAGTCCGCTTCGGCCTGCTGCTTCGCACGATGCCGCCGCCACCGCTCCGCGTTGGAGGGCGCGGCTTCGGGCGCAGCGGCCCAGGTCTTGGCGGCCTTGCCGGGGCAAGGCTCGCTTTGGTAGGACACGGCGCCTGACCGGTCCACGCATTTGTGCACGGATTGGGCGCTGGCCGTTGCGCAAGCGCCCATCAGCGCCACGAGAACGATGATCCTGGTATCCATCTGCGACATCCTTGTCTTGTTTTCGTTCGGTCGGCAGAGCGTAACCCGGAACCGCAAGCGGCATGGTGGGTTCGACAAAAAAACCAAGGCGGCCCTGCCCTGGCTGCCCTGCTCTGTCCGCGGTCCGGGCCGGGGCTCAGCGCACATACGGCGCCATCAGGCTGCTTTCGGGCCGGCTCCGGCCAGCGCCACGTCATCGGCGCACCTCCGCGGACTGCTTTCGCCGCTGTTGCCCATTGCGAGCTTTTAACGAACCGCGCCGCCTCGCTGTCTATACTCGGCCGGGAGATTTCTCCGCAAAGGAAGCGGCATGGCCAACGAACCTGCGCGCGTCGGCATCGGCGACTCGCTCAATCCTCTCTACGCCCCCTCCGGCAGCGAAGCGGCCGTGCGCACTCCAGTCGGCGGCGGGACGGTGTCCTGGGGTCCCGATGGCGGTTCGGTCAAGCTCAGTGCGCGCGAGCAGACCGAGTGGGACCGCGAGGTCGGCCCCAGCCGGATGCGCTTGGTGCAGGTGGGCGAGGCATCGGTGTCGCTGGGGCAGGCGCGCGATGAGCGCGCCGACACCACCAGCTTCACCGTCGAGTCGCAGTTCGCCGCCGTTGCCGAGGCCGAGATCGCCGGGCGCGGTCGCGCGGCGGGCATCGCGGCCGACAGTGCGGTCGCTGCGGGTGCGCGGGCGCGCTATCGCGTCACCCTGCCCGATGCGCCCAATGGCGAGCCGGCCCGCCCGGCCCAGGCTCTGGGCGTGAATCCCTTCGACCCGACCACCTTGCCGGTCGGCGGCCAGATCGCGCTGGACAGCCAGGCCTTCAGCCAGCGCGAAATGCAGTTGGGGTTCCGCAACATCGCTTCGATGAATCGGGTGACCGAAGCCCAAGGCACCGGCATCGCCGTGACCCGGCTGGATGAGCATCGGGTGCGCGTGGTCGCCGGCCCCAATGCCGCGGTCGAGGCCTTGCAGGCCGTGGGCCTGGATACCGGCGTGGCGCGGGCAATGGTCGGTCGCCAGGATTCGCTGGGCCAGTCGCGCCTGCAGACCGCCGATTTCGACCTGCGCGAACCGGGCGCACAGGCAGCCTACCTGCGCATGCTCGGCACCGGGCAAGTGGCTCATCAGACCCCCGGCGTGGGCAACGTGGCCAGCATCGACCGCCTGGATTTCAGTTCGCAGCAGCGCTTGCAACTGGGCGTGTTCGACGACACGCTCAGCGCCGATCTCGCCGGGCGCCGCAATACCGGCGCGCAGGTGCGCGCGACCGAGCCCAATGGCGAGTCCACCCTGGTCCAGCAGTTCCAGTACGACACCAATGTGCCATTGACCATCACCCGCCGCTACGATCGCGAAGGCAACGAGCGCATCGGCGAGCGCAGTTACCAGTTCCAGGTGGATGCCGACGTGGCCGCGCCAGGCTGGATCGAACGCCTGGCCGGCCGCAACGAGGCGCGCGAGGAGCGCAACCTGGCGGCCAACCTCAACGCCGCCCTCGGCACCGATGCGGTGCGGGCCGGACGGGCGGCGACGATCACCTTCACCCAGGCGCAGATGCAGGACCTGATGGCGCGCGCCGACGCCACGGTCGGCCGCAATCCGGTCGGGGTCGATCCGCTGGCGCTGATCGCGCGCGACGCCCAGGGCCAGCCGCAGCGCGACGGTTATCAGTTCGCCTTGGCGATGGCGCGCAATCTCGGCGGCGATGCCCAGGGCTTTTCGGACCGCTTGATGCGCATCGCCAGCGACGACCAGGCGCCGGGCGGGATCCGCCCGATCCAGGCCCAGGTACAGGCCGAAGGCGTCCGTCCGCCGGCAGCTGCGCCGGCGGTGGCGCCCAGCGAAGACCCGCGCCAGCCTGGCCACCGCCAGCATGCGCTCTACGGCCAATGTCTGGCCGGTGCACAGGCGCTGGGCGGCCTGCCCGGCCTGCCCGACCTGGATACGGACGACGCGCGCGAGCGCATGGCCCTGGGCGCGTTCGGCGCTGCGCGCGGCGCTGGTCTGGGCTGCGTAGACCATTTGGTGATGGGCGACCGCGGCCAGGCCTTCGTGGTCCAGGGCGAGTTGGGATCGCCGGCGCATCTGCGCGGCGGCTTCGATGCCCGCGCCGCTCTGTGCACGCCGGTGGAGGATGCGCTGCGCCAGTTGCGTCTTGCCGAACCCGAGCCGGCGCGGGCCGAGGCCCAAGCTCAAGCGCAAGCCCAGCAGCAGGAGCCTGCGCGCCAGGGCATGAGCCGCTGACTGAGGCGGCTCGCCTGACATCTCCCGGCAGGCATCGCACGCAGCACGGCAAGCGGCGCTGCCCTGCCCCGCCCGGGTAATCGATCCGGGTGGGATTCGCAGAACCGGCGTCCTCGCGCGTTGCGGCCTGCATAGGCCGTCTGGAGTCCGGCGCGTCTGCCGGTCCTGCATCGGTCGGCGCCGTTGGAAACGACCCCGCCCCGGATCGCGCCGTCGCAGGCCGCTCAGTCCGAGGCCAGACAGGCGCCGCGGCCCTCCAGCAAGCCGCGGACCGCTCCTTCATCGGCACCGCCCGCCTCGGCCAGCACAGGCCCCGCGGCGGCCGCGCCCACCCGCATCCCCGCCAGGCGTTCGCGCAACCAGTAGCTGCCCGGGCCGCGGGTGCGCTGCTTGTGCCAGATCATCTCCAGCGCGATCGGCAGGTCGAAATCGTCGAATTGCAGCTCGGGCATGACCAGTTCGGCGGCCTGCGGCGAGCCGGCGATCAGGTGCGCAGGCAGGAACGCCCAGCCTACGCCCTGGCGCACCATTTCCAGCGCGGCCCAATGGCTTTCGACCCGCCAGACTTCGGACGCCACGCGCATCGCGCGCTGCGGGTCGGACTCGTGGTCGCCGGCCGACACCAACACCTGGCGATGACGCTTGAGGTCCTCCCACTCCACCCGCATGCCGGCGAAAGGATGGCGGCGGTTGCAGGCCAGTCGGATCGGCACCCAGCCGACCGCCTGGAACCCCAGCTCGGCCGGCACCAGTTCCTGCCGCCAGCGGATGCCCAGGTCGGCTTTGCCTTCCAGCACCAGGGCGGTGATGTCCTGCTTGGGCGGGAACGACAGCTCCAGCTCCACATGCGGGAATTGCTGGGCGAAGCGCGCCAGCACTGCGCCCAATTCCTGCTCGGGGTACAGCGGATCGGCCGCCACCACCAGCCGGCGCTCGACCCCGGCCTGGAAGCTGCTGGCCACGCCGATCAGGTGCTCGCGGCGTTCCAGCACGACCTTGGCCTCCATCAGCAGGCGCGCACCGGCCGCGGTAAGCACGGGATTGCGCCCGGCGCGGCTGAACAAGGCCAGTCCCAGGTCGGCTTCCAGGTTGGCGATATGGGTGCTGATGGCCGATTGGGCTTTGCGCAGGGCGCGCGCTGCGGCCGAGAACGAGCCGTGTTCGGCGGAGGCCACGAAGGCTTGCAGTTGGTCTACGGAAACGATCATCTAAGGGCTGTGGATGGCGATGCGGTCAGTGGCGTGGGCGGCGCCGGCGCGGAGCCGTGCCGCCGAGGGGGCCTGCGAGCCGGGCCCATGGGCCGGCGGACGGTGGCGGGGATTCCTGTGTGGCGGGTCGATGCGAGCGGCCGGCGCCGCGGCGGTCGCCGGGGCGGCAGTGCTCGGCGCGACGATCCTCCCGCGGCCTTCACCGCCACGCGCGCCGCGGAGGCGGCAACGTGTCTGCGAAGGGGGCATCCATCCACAAGGCCGGAGGATCGTTTCCTGTTCTGCGAACCTATCCGAGAGGCGGCGGGGTCGGCAGACCATCAGGGCCGAAAACTGCCATCGGAAATTCTGATGGGAAGGCCTGACGACGAAACGAATGTGTTGAAGTGATCGGTCGCGCGATTAATGTTTCTGAATTGAAGATCGACAGAGCGCGCGCGGCAGCTTGCGATCGATGGGTGCGCGGGAACGGCAACGATACGCTGTTCGGAGGTCGGCGCGTGGCGATCATGGCGCAATCGGCGAAGCGTGCAGCGCAAACTCGCGCCCTCCATCCGGGCGCGTTATGGATGGCGGAATGTCCGATGCGGAAATCGGATCCGACCCGGCGCGGTCTCGCTCAACGCCGGGGCCTGCAAGCTGGAGGCGCTCGGCGGCGCGCTCAGGCGTGGGGCGCCAGCGCCTCGTATTGCTTGAGCGCCTCGGGCATGTAGCGCCCGAGCTTGGTTATGATGGCGCGAGTGCGGTGCGGCACGGGGTTGAGCGCCGGGGTCAAGGCATTGAGCTCGAATTCGGGGACGATGTAGTCCGGCAGCAGGCGCATCAGCCGGCCCTCGGCCAGGTCGCGCGCGCAGGCGGGCAGTTGCACCACGCCGATGCCGTTGCCGGCCAGCAGCAGTTCGTACATCGGCCGCCAGTGGCTGACTGTGACCGAGGGCGAGATCGCCGCATTGGCCATCAGGCGCTGCGGCGACAGCAAGCGCAGGCGCTGGTCGGTGAACAGATAAGAGACATGGATGAACGGATGGCGGATGAGTTCGTCAGGGTGCTCGATGCGGCCGTGCCGCGCCAGGTAGGACGGCGCGGCGACCAGTTCCCGCCGCACTTGCCCGAGCCGGTGCGAAACGAAGCGGCCGGCGTTGTGGTCGCCCAGGCGCAGCGAGATGTCCACGCCCTCGGTGGTCGGGTCGACGATGCGATCGTTCAAGATCAGGTCGATCTGCAAGGCCGGGTGCTGCTCGCGGATGCGCGAGAGCACGCCGGGCACCACCACCTCGCCCAGGCAATGCGGCGCGGCGATGCGCAAGGTGCCGCGCACCTCGTCCTTGTCGCGGGCGACCGACGCGCGGGCCAGATCGGCGATCTCCAGCGCCTGCTTGCTGTGTTCGTAGAAGGTGGCGCCCGCATCGGTGCAGGTGAGCGCGCGGGTGTGGCGCAACAACAGGCGCACGCCCAGGTGCTTCTCCAAGCGCTCGATGCGCTCGCTCACCGCGGGTTGTCCGATGCCGAGGTCGCGCGCCGCCGCCGACATGCTGCCGCGCTCCACGACTCTGACGAAAATCCGCATTGCCGCTAGTAGATCCATAGGCGCTTGAAGTCGAATGATCCGGAATATGTAAGCACATCCGATGCCCGCAATGCTTGGCTGTCGCGGATCTCCAGCGACGCCGCGCGGCGCATCGGGGTCGTTGCGGATGAAACCATTTCGCGGCGCCTGTTGCCAGCATCGTCGCGCCAGGTTTGTCAGCTGTTTCGCATGGTGTGAGCGCGCGTGCGCGTGCGGTTCAGCGGGCGCATCACGCCCGGTCGATGCGTACTCACGCGTACGCGCGATTGAACTCGGCGGTGGGAAAACGATCTGGCGCCTGCGCCGTGCATGCGGCGCAGCGTTGCCAGCCTGAATGCGTCGGCGGAATGGTTGCGGGGAGAGTTTCGGTATTGCGGCTTCCCATCATGGGCGACTGCTGCAATGCAGTGCGCGACGCCCGCGTGGCCGAGCGGTCGCGAGGTTCCTGCCTCTCCTTTCGGGTGATGCCCGTCGATTCGGCGGCCGCCTGCGCACAGGCGCGGTCGCGCGCGGCCGGCGCCGGCCAGCGCTGCCTGCGATCGATGCCTGCGATCGATGCCGGCATCGGGCTGCGGTCGGGGCGGTGATTGCGCCGATCGCGCCGCCCGGACGCGCCAGAATGCGCCATATCGCTGCCGCCCCTCCCCTGCCCTCGGCCCGCCGCTGCGCCCCCGGCGCTGGCCATTGGGGGGTGGGAAAAGCCGCGGCGCCTCCCGGCGCCGCGGCGGTGCCGATGCGTTGCTGCGCGCGCAGTGCCAGCGGGTGTTGTAATTGGCAGGCGAGTAGTTCACCAGCGGGCGGTTGCCGTACGGTTCCGCGCGCTGGACTCAGGCATCCAGGGTGGCGCCGCCGTCGATGCGCAAGTCGTGCAAGGCGATATGGCGGGCGCGGTCGGAGAGCAGGAAGCAGATCGCCTCGGCGATGTCCTCGGCCGCGGCGATGCGGCGCAGCGGGATGCCCAGGCGGAAGCGTCCTGACTCGCCGTCCAGCACGGCCTGGCGCGCGTCCGCATCGGCGGCGAAGGCGCGCTGCATGGCGGTGTCGGTGGAACCGGGCGAGACCAGGTTGCAGCGCACGCCGTGCGGCGCCAACTCCAGCGCCAGGCAGCGCAGGTACTGGCTGGCCGCGGCCTTGGACGCAGCGTAGGCCGCCATGCCCATGCGCGGCGCGGAGGCCGCGTTGGAACCGACCCCGACGATACTGCCGCGGCCGCGCCCACGCATGGCGCGCGCGACCGCGCTGGTGGTGGCGATCAGCGCGCCGGCGTTGATGTCGATGCAGGCGCGCCAGTCGCGTGGGTCCAGGTCGGCGGCATCGCCCAGGCGCAGGATCCCGGCCACGTGCGCCAGGTGTTCGATGGGCCCCTGTTCGCGCTCGATCGCGGCGACCGCCGCTGCAACTGCGGCGAAGTCCGATAGATCCAGGCAGTGCGCGCGGACCTCGCTGCCCCCGGCGGTCAGGGCGTCGGCGAGCGCGCGCAGCGCCTCGCCATCGCGGTCGAGCACGGCCAGGCGCGCGCCCTCCCCGGCCAGGCGCCGCGCGGTGGCGGCGCCGATGCCGTGGGCGGCGCCGGCGACCACCGCCAGCCGCTGCGCGAACTCGCCTCGCGCGCCGCCCTGCCCGGCTGGCTGGCGTTGCCGCGGGGCGCGCCGCGCCCGCTGGCCCGTCGCTCGCACCGCGCTCATGCCGCCTCCGGGGTGCGCGGCGACGGAGTTGGTTCGGCGACCGCCGCGATGCGGGCGCAGGTTTCGGCCAGCGGGCGCTCTGCGGCGTCGACGCACACGTCGTCCAGCAGGGCCAGCAAGGCCTGGTGATGCGCGCGCAGGCCGGTCGGGTCGTAGGCGTTGGGGTTGGCTTGCACGTCCAGGCGCAGGCCGTGCGGCGTGGGCGAGACGGTGATGTCCAGGTCTTCCACCGCGCCGACCGAGATCGGATGGGCGCGGCTGTCCAGCCCCGAGAATGTGAAGCGGCGGTCGAACGGCATCAGGTTCACCACCGGACCGTAGAGTTGCGCGTGACTGTCTTGCAGGCCCAGGCCTGCGCGCAGCCAATCGTAGTTGTAGCGCTGGTGCGGCCGCAGCGCGCGCAGGGCCGCGGCCGTGCGTCGCGCCAAGGTGGCGAAGTCCTGCTCCGGTTCCACCCGCAGGCGCAACGGCACCACGTTCATGGCCATGCACGGCACCGCCAGGGCGACCGAGCCCAGGCGGTTCATCGCCAACACGCCCAGGCTCAGCTCGCGCTCGCCGCAGCGCGCGTGCATCCAGGCCAGGATCGCGGCGATCAGCCAGGCCGCCCAATCCACCCCGAGCGCGCGCGCCGCCGCCTGCCAGCGTTCGAACTCCCGGCCCGGCAGCAGGACGCGCTCGCACAGGGCGCGGTCGGCGGGCGCGCATTTGCGCCCCAGGGTCGGCGGTTCGCCGGCATCGGCCAGGCAGTGGTGCCAGAACTCGCGGTCGCGAGCGTACTGGTCCGATTCGCGGTAGTCGGCCTCCTCGGCGATGGCCGGCTGCAGCGACCAATCGCGCGCCGGCGGCGGCGTGCGGCCCTCGACCCGCGCCGAGTACAGCTCGGCGACGCGATGGATCAGCAACAGGTAGGCGAAGCCGTCCAGGGCGATATGGTGGGCGCGCAGGTACCACAGGTGCCGGCGCGGCGAGAGCGCGATCACGGCGGTGGCGAACAGCGGCCGCCGGCCGAGTTCGGGGCGCTGCAGCAAGTCCTGGTCCATCCAGGCGCGCGCCTGCTTCCAGGGATCGGCGCAGGCGCTGAAATCTTCGCGCACGATGCTGGCCCGCCGCGGCTGCAGGCGCTGCACCGGCCGGCCCTGCTCCAGCGCGTAGCGCATGTGCAGGGCGTCGCAGGCGCGCACGGCCTCGGCGATGGCGGCCTCCAGCGCGGGCAGGTCGAGCTCGCCGTTCAATTCGACCGCCTCGGCGGTCCACAGCGAGGGGCTGTCGGGGTCCAGGCGCTGGGCCGCCCACATGCCTTGTTGCGGCCCGGTCAGCGGCAGTGCGGGCGCGCTCATCAGGCTGCCTGCCGCGATTGGATCAAGCGCCACCATTCCGCCAGGCTGCCGCGTTCGGCCAGCTCGACTAGGCCGATCCGCTCGCCCTTGGCCGACCAGCGATCCAGCAGCGCCATCAGCCGGATCGAGTCCAGGCCCGACTCGAGCGGGTTGTCCTCGTCCTGGATCTGCTCCGGGGCCACCTCCAGTGCCGCGGCCAGTTCCTGGCGCAATGCCGCCAGGCTGCGGGGCAGCCCGGCCGGCTGCGCCAGCGCGGCCACGCAGGCGGCGTGATCCAGGACCACGCCGCAGCGTCCGGCCACATAGTCCAGCGCCGACTGGTGTTCGCGCGCGGAGAAGTCGGCCACCGCATCGCCGACCAGGAAGGCCTGGACATCGCGCATGAACGCATCGGCCACCGTCATCAGGCAGCCGATGTGGGCGTACACGCCGCACACGATGAGCTGGTCGCGGCCCTGCGCGCGCAGGCGCTCGTGCAGATCGCTGGAAACAAATGCGCTGTAGCGCCACTTGGCCAGCACTGTGTCGCCCGGCCGCGGTGCCAGCGGCGCGGCGATGGCGGCACGGTGCGGCTGCGCGGTCAGGCCCGGTCCCCACCAATCCTGCAGCAAGCCGCGCTGGGCGGCGCTCTGTTGCGGCGGCTGGGCGGTGTAGAACACCGGCGCGCCGGCGCGGTCGCAGGCCTCGCGCAAGGCGGCGATGTGCGCCAGCAACTGCGGCAGCGGCGCGCGGTCGCGCTCGTAGAAGTCCAGGAAATAATCCTGCACGTCGTGGATCAGCAGCGCGGCGCGAGCCGGTTCTGGCCGCCAGCCGACGCGGTCGGCGGGCAGCGATGCCGCCCCGGGCATGGGATAGGACGCGATGCGGGGAATGCTCATGAGGACGGTCCGGTGGTGGAGTGGAAGGCGTCGGGATGGACGGCGATGCCGGCGGCGGACGCTGCAGCGGCGCTTGCGGCCGGTGCCGGGCGGGCCAGGCGCCCGCGCAAGGCCTGTTTGTCGATCTTGCCCACGGGCGTGCGTGGCAGCGCCGGCAGCCACTCGATCCGGTCGGGCAGCTTGTAGGCGGCGATGCCGCGATCGCGCAGGAAGCGCAGCAGGCCGCGCGCTTCCACCGCCGCACCGGCGCGCAGGACCACGAAGGCGCAGGCTTTCTCGCCCAGCCAGCGGTCGGGCATGGCCACCAGGGCCGCATCCAACACCGCCGGGTGGGCCATCAGATGCGCCTCCACCTCCTCCGCGGCGATCTTCTCGCCGCCGCGGTTGACCAGGTCCTTGACCCGCCCTTCCACCACCAGGTGGCCGGACGGCAGGCGCCGCACCCGGTCGCCGGTGCGGTAGAAACCATCGGCGGTGAAGGCGCGGGCGTTGTGGGCCTGTGCGTGGTAGTAACCGCGGATCGTGTACGGCCCGCGGGTGAGCAGATTCCCGACCGTGCCGGCAGCGACCTCGCGGTCGTCCTCATCGACGATGCGGATCTCGTCGTCCTCGCTGATCGGCCGCCCCTGGCTGGCGAATACGCAGTCCTCCGGGTCGTCGTCGCGGGTGTAGTTGACCAAGCCCTCGGCCATGCCGAAGACCTGTTGCAGCCGGCAGCCGAAGGTCGCCGGCACGCGCCGGGCCACGGCCTCGGGCAGGTGCGCGCCGCCGATCTGCAGGCGGCGCAGGCTGGACAGGTCGTAGCGGTGTTTGGCGGAGGACTCCAGCCAGGCCAGCGCCAGCGCCGGCACCAGCGCGGCCTGGGTGACGCCTTCGGCTTCGATCAAGGCAAAGCACGCGGCCGGATCGGCCTGGCGCGCCAGCACCACGCGCCCCCCGGCGTCGAACACGCCCAGTGCGCCGGGCGAGCTCAGCGGGAAGTTGTGCGCCGCCGGCAGTGCGCACAGGTAGACGCTGTCCGTGTCCAGGCCGCAGATCGCGGCGCTTTCGCGCACGCTGTAGAGATAGTCGTCGTGCGTGCGCGGGATCAGCTTGGGCACGCCGGTGCTGCCGCCGGACAATTGCAGGAAGGCCACCTCGCCAGCGTCGGGTCCGGGGCCCAGCGTGGCTGTGACCGGATCGCCCGGGTCCGGGGCGCTTGCCTTCGGCTCGCCTGGGATCGGCGGGTGCGAATCGGGCTTGCACGAATCTGGTTCGTGCCAGTCCGGTTGGCCCAGGCCCGGCTCGTCCAAGGTCGGCCCGTCTGACGTCGGCCCGTCTGAGGCCGGCCGGCCCCAGTGCGGCTCCCCCGCTCCGGCCACCTCATCGAACGCAAGAAACTCCTGCGCCTGCCCCACCACGATCACCTCGCGCAAGCAAGCGTGCTCGGCGAGCAGCGCGCGCATCAGCCCGCGATGGTCGAAGCCGGCTTCCTGGTCGGCGATGATCGCCGCGCGAGCCTGGGTGTGGCCGATGAAGTGGCCGATCTCCGCGCGCCGGTGCGCGGGCAGCGCGAACACCGGCAGCGCGCCGAGCCGGAACAAGGCGTAACAGGCCACGTAGAACTCGGCGATGTTGGGCAACTGCAGCACCACCCGGTCCTGGCGGCCGATGCCCAGCCGGGCCAGGCCTGCGGCGAAGCGCAGGATGCGGCGATCGAGTTCGGCATAGCTCCAGCGGCGTTGCGCGCAGACCACGGCGATGCGCTCGGGATGGCGCTGGGCTACCTGGCGAAAACGCTGGTGCAAGGTGATCCCGGCCCAGTAGCCTCGCTGGCGGTAGCGCGCGGCGAATTCGGGCGGATACGGCACCCAGCCCGGCAGTGGCGCTGGCGCGGTCATGCCGCGCCCTCCCACGCGCCGGCGTCCGCGATCGAGGTGTCCCAGCCCAGGGCGCCCAGCAGAGTCGCCAGCTTGGCGCTGGTCTCGGCCAGTTCGGCCTGCGGATCGGAGCCGGCGACGATGCCGGCGCCGGCGAACAGCGTCGCCGATTGCGCCTCCACCAGGGCGCAGCGGATGGTCACCGCCCATTCGCCGTCGCCGTGGCTGTCGCACCAGCCGACCAGGCCGGTGAACAGGCCGCGGTCGTAGCCTTCCAATTCGCGGATCATCCGGCGCGCCGGCGCGGTCGGATGGCCGCAGACCGCCGGCGTGGGATGCAGCGCCAAGGCCAGGCGCAGCGAACTGGCCGCCGGGTCGGCCAGCCAGCCGTCCACGCGCGTGGACAGGTGCCACAGCGTCGGCGTAGCGACCAGCGAAGGCGCGTCCGGCACCTGCAAGGCACGGCAATGCGGGGCCAACGCTGCGGCCACGGCCTGGACCACCAGGGCGTGCTCGTGGCGGTCCTTGGCCGAGGCCAGCAGGGCCTGCGCGCGGCGCTGGTCTTCGCCCGGGTCGGCGTGGCGCGGGATCGATCCGGCCAGCGGGTTGGACACGATCCGCGCGCCGCGCTTGGACAGCAGCAATTCCGGGCTGGAGCCGACCAGGCAGGCCGCGCCTGCGCCCTCCCCATCCAGGTCCATGGCGAAGGTGTAGGCGCCGGGCGCGCGCGCCAACAAACGCGACAACAGCGCGGGCACGTCCACCGGCGCATCGATGCGCAGGCTGCGCGACATCACCACCTTGTCCACTTCGCCGGCGCGGATGCGCGCCAGCGATGCTTCCACATTGCGCTTGAACTGGGCTGGGTCCGGACACGCGCTCACGCACGGCGCCGGGCGCGCCGGCAGACGGGTGTGCGAGCTGGCGAGCGATCCGGCGGATGAGCCGATGGCGCCGGCAGCGCCGCGATGGCGCGCATCTCCGGCGGCGAACACCGCCTCGCCGGGCAGCCACAACCGCGCCGGCTGCGAGCGCTCGAACGGCACCGCCCCCAGCAACGGCAAACCGCCGGCCTCGGCCGCCGATCGCGCCAGCAAGCGCTCGGCCGCGTCGGCCAGGCCGTGCTCGGCGCAGGTCTGCAGCCGCGCGCTGGTTCCGCGTGCGTGCAGGCGCTGCCAGGGCGAGGAGAACAGCGAATCGTGGCGGCGATAGGCCGGCGCCAGCGAGGGCGCCGCGAGTGCTTGCAGCGCGGCCGCGTCGGCCGGAGCGCTGGGTTCTGCGGGGCCGTGCAGATTCATCGCCGCCGCTCCACAGCGGCCGCGTCGGCCGACGCGGTCTCGGCGATGGCAGCGCAGCGATGGGATACAAACGGCGGAAAAGGCGGGCGCGTCGCGCCGGGGAGTGCGTTCACGGTTCACCTGCGGGCTCGGTTCGAGGGCGAGCTCGCAGGCGTGGCGCCGGCTGGCTGTGGATCGCGCTGGTTTGGGGCCGGCGCTGGTTTGGGGCCGGCGCCGGTGGCGAACCTTACGCCTGCGCCTGCACGGCGACAAGGCGTTGCAAGACCTTCGCGTCTGCGGCGTGATGGCGCGCACGCGGATAAGGTGTCGCGGATGTACGGCGCAATCCTGCGCCGCCGCCGCGCGTCACAAAGTCGCCGCGGATCGCTGCGATGGGGGTCACGGCTTGCGCAGGCCGCGTACGAAGCGGCGCGGTGCTGGCGAGGGCCGGCTGCGCGGTGGATCGGTGGCCCGCGGCCGTTCTGGTTGCGAGCGGGGTGTGTATTGCGCAGGAGGGCTCCCGCTCGGGTCAGCCTGGCCCAGGGACGAACCTCGCAGGAGCCCCGGCCTCGCAGGGTGGGCCCACCGCGCGCCGGTCTTGGCCGAGCCCGATACGCCTCCGATGCGAACCCCGCGCCGACCTCCGGCGAACGCCTCGTCCCGGCCGAGTGCCGGCCGGCGTTGTTTAATGGAACGCTGGGGACCGCTGCGCCGGCCCGCCTCGCATGCGCGCAACCTTCCCACGCAGGAAGGTTGCCGGCCTCATCCGCGATTCATCCGCGCGGCTCGAAAACGGTTGAAACTCGCCCGCCCCTGCACCATCCTTGTGGCGCAGACACATCGATCCGCCATGACTTTTCCCTCGCTCCTGCTGCGTTTGCTGTTGATCGTCGCGCTGGCCTGCAACGGCTACGCGGCCGCGGCAATGTCCGTGGGCGGCGCTCATGCCATGCACGCGGCGATGGCCTCGGCGGGCGATGCCGGTTCGCTGGCGCGCACGCAAACCGCGGCAGCGTCCCTGCCGGCGCATCTGGCCGCCCAGGGCTGCCACGAGGGCCATGGCGGCCAGGTCCAGGCCGGCGCCGCCACCGAGCCCGAGGCGCCGCAGGCGCCGTTGCCGGGCGATCCGGACTGCTGCGCCAAGTTCCATTGCCAGTGCGACTGCCTGCAGGTCGCCGCGATCGTGCGGCTGGCCCTGCCGGCCCCGCCGGTGCCGGCGCACACTCCGCCTGCCCTGCCCCTGGCCAGCGACGCCCCCAACGGCGTGTCCAGCCAGCCGATCCGGCCTCCCATCGCCTAAGCCCGGCCGGCCGGGTCTGTCCCGGCCTGCGGTCGTCGCTCCTGCAAGCCCGGCTTGGGCCAGGAGCCGATGCGCTGCCTGTCCGCGCGCCTGCGCGGCGGTCCGGCCCGGCCGGCCCGCCCGATCGCGCGTCCCCCTGAGTCCCCGCGACTCATGCGTACTGAGGAAGGCCTCATGAATCACCGATTTTTCCCGCGCGCCGGCGCACTGGCCGACGCTGGCCGGCGCCGTTTCGTCACCGGCCTGGCCCTGGGCGGCCTGGCCGCCGGCAGCGGCCTGTGGCGCTCGGCCCTGGCCGCGCCCGGCTTGGCCGGCGCGCCGCAAGTGCTCAGCGGCACCGAGTTCGACCTGTCCATCGGCGAGGCGCCGGTCAATTTCACCGGCCGCACCCGCCCGGCCGTGGTCGTCAACGGCAGCCTGCCCGCGCCGATCCTGCGCTGGCGCGAAGGCGACACCGTCACCTTGCGCGTGGCCAACCGCCTGCGCGAAGGCATGACCTCGATCCACTGGCACGGCCTGATCCTGCCGGCCAACATGGACGGCGTGCCCGGCCTGAGCTTCGACGGCATCCACCCGGGCGAGAGCTATGTCTATCGCTTCAAGGTCGGCCAGGCCGGCACGTACTGGTACCACAGCCACTCGCTGTTCCAGGAGCAGGCCGGCCTGTACGGCGCGATCGTGATCGACCCGCGCGAGCCGGCGCCGTTCCACTACGACCGCGAGCACGTGATGCTGCTGTCGGACTGGACCGACCTTGACCCGGCGGCGCTGTTCCGCCGGCTCAAGAAGATGTCCAGCTACGACAACTACTACAAGCGCACCGTCGGCGACGCGCTGCGCGACGTGCGCCGCGATGGCCTGGCCGCGACCCTGCGCGACCGCGGCGAATGGGGCCGCATGCGCATGACCCCGACCGACCTGTCGGACGTCAACGGCCACACCTACACCTTCCTGCTCAACGGCACCGCACCGGCCGGCAACTGGACCGGCCTGTTCCGGCCCGGCGAGAAGGTCCTGCTGCGCTTCATCAATGGCTCGGCGATGACCTATTTCGACGTGCGCATCCCCGGCCTGAAGATGACCGTGGTCGCCGCCGACGGCCAGTACATCCATCCGGTCACGGTGGACGAGTTCCGCATCGCCGTCGCCGAGACCTTCGATGTGCTGGTCGAGCCCAGCGGCCAGGACGCGTACACCGTGTTCTGCCAGGACAGCGCGCGCACCGGCCATGCCCGCGGCACCCTGGCGGTGCGCGAGGGCCTGCAGGCCGAAGTGCCGCGCAACGACCCGCGCCCGCTGCTGACCATGGAAGACATGGGCCACGGCGGCATGGGCGGCCACGCCGGCCACGACATGGGGGCGATGAAGGGCATGGAAGGCGGCTGCGGCGCCAACATGAAGATGGACGGCGGCATGGATCATTCCGCGCATGGCGCCGCGCCAGCGGCGAAGGGCGATGACCGTCTGATCGACATGCGTGCGATGACCGTCGCGCCCAAGCTCGACGACCCGGGCATCGGCCTGCGCGGCAACGGCCGCAAGGTGCTGACCTATTCCGACCTGCACAGCCTGTTCGAGGACCCCGACGGGCGCGAACCGGGCCGCGAGATCGAGCTGCACCTGACCGGCCACATGGAGAAGTTCGCCTGGTCCTTCGACGGGCAGAAGTTCG
>CBIFVU010000004.1:0-45716 GCA_966185905.1 uncultured Lysobacter sp. | reverse complement strand
GTTCTTCCGGCGGCGGCTACGGTGGCGGTGGCGGTGGTGGCGGCAGCTACGGCGGCGGCAATCGCGACGCCGGTCCGCGCCGCGAGGCTCCCCCGGCCAAGTCCAACGACTTCGGCGACGATTTCGCTGACGACGATATTCCGTTCTAGAACACTATGTAGTCTCAGTTGTACATTTACTAAAGTGGCAGGGAATTTCGGTTTCCTGCCATTTTTGCCAGAGTTTGCTGGTAGATTTCTATCTAGACCAAGCTGTTCATAAAAGGACCGGCTGTGCGGTTGACTGGCGTGACAGCACCACGTTTCCGAGTGGTCAATGTGACCTTGCCGGCAGCGGGTCAGCAAGAGCAGGAGCTTGTGCCCACGCTGGTGGATGAGCGGACTGGATTACCTCCACGCTTGGCCTTGCGATGGGTGATGCGCTCGCGACGAAATGCAGTCAGTGAAAAGACGTTGGCGGATGGCCTGCGTGCAGCGGCCTTGCTCTACACGTTGCGTTGATTGAAGCCAATGCCAAACGGATTGGCATTGATCCTGAGGAGCTCTGTAGGCCTGTTGCGCCACCGGACCGGAGAGTAGCGAACATCTTCGGGAGCAGAAAGAAAACTTCTAGTTCTCATCGCTAGATGGATGCGCTTTGCGGCACTTGGATATTTTCTTATCCTTTAAACTGCTCCAGGTGCTCCTGGAAGGCTCGGGGCGGACTAGTTACGAGGAACCAGTTTGTTTGCTTCGCATTGATTGAGTAGCCATGCAGGCTTGTTGATTCGTGGTCACGGTTCCAGTAGCCCCGCCCTCGGCCGCGCTCGCATGCCTCAGCCCCCCGGCATGGGGGCAACAGGGATCTTCGTAAGCTTGAGAGCGCTGTGTGAAAAGCGGCTCTGCAATCTGCTTAGTGCCAGTTCAACTAACGCTTGCCCTTCATGCGTGGTGCAACGCCGCGGAAGGTAATGCAGCCACCGAGAGCAACGACTACCGTCAGATCCTGTTGATCTCGGGATGAATTCCCGCCCGCCAGTCATGCTCGATGATGTGGTTTCCAAAGAGAACACCTGACTTGAACCATTGGCACTCCTCTGTAAGTAGGAAGCGTGGCAGGAAGAAGTCCCAGAATTCTTCTAGAGTCCTAATGTTATCGGCGAAAGCAACACCCGCTAGCATGATTACCCTATCACAGAGGAAATCTGCAATCTTGGAGTACCAGTCGGCTTGCTCAGGCTCAACGCGCTGCGAGGTGAAGTCCGTAACCCCTTCATGAAATACCTCGCATCGATATGCGTACATCCGCTCGATTTCGTCCCGCCACAACTTGCCGTTGGGGTTCGGGTGATTGGATAGAAACGAATGCAACTGCTCATCGCCTCTCAGTGCTCTGGAGTAATATTTGGAAGCTGTCGCAACCAGAAGCGGCAGCCGTTTTTTTGAGCCGGCCTGATCTTTCTCTTTGTCGGGAAGCATTGACTCTAGGCCGATCCATGAGAATGCGAATCTGTGTGCGACATTTGCGGTTCGCTGAGACTCGCTGTTCCAGTTCATGCACTTTTGGAGTGCCGTTCCCAGTGGGCTCAACTCGCCTCTTAGGAGTTGAGTAAGGAACCGATCCCAAGACGAGGTGTCCGGTGCTTGGATGAGCGCAGGTCCATTGGCGAGGTTGGGTTGCTTGATTGGAGTCCAGTGTCCGTTGGAATGGATGGCTCCTACGGCCAAGCCCTGTCGGCGATGCCAGGATATCAGACGGGTATTTGTCATTGGTACCATCTTGTTAAAGATGGAGAGCGCCGCGTCCGCGCAGTCAAGAGCAACCTTGACCCCCTTTGGGGAGGTGTCCTTCATTGGGATCAGGATCACCTTGATATGGTCCAGCGTCAGATGAGTGTGATCAGCGAGATTGAATGACTTGAATGATTCTTCCACCGCTGAGAAGAGTTCATCGAAACCTTGTGATGTACGTTTTGGGTTCTGGATCAGCCACATGTTCGGGCCAAGACCTAGCTCCACCGGTGGGATGGTCAGAACGCCGGTGATCGCAAATGCAACCCACTGTGGGGCTGAGCTCATATCAATAATAATCTTCTTCATATTATTGGCAGTCAACGGCGATTTCTGTAGAGATGGGTGAGATGCTTACTGGCGTGTCGTCCGCGTATCGGGATATGTGACGCACTCACGGCGATGCTTTTGACTATGTGTTGCTGGAGGGGCGAAGGACAAACTTAATTTCACGAAGATTCCATAAAGACATTGCGGCCAAGCTACGCTCCGCCGCAGCATGGGAATCCATGTCTGATCCAAGGCACTTCTTTCCGATGGCCCCATAGCCTAGGGCCATTGACTGTCGAAATGGAGCAATATTCTGCAGTCGGATGAGGGGCGCGGCTAGCCAGACTATGGCGATCTGACATCGAACTACGCTTGGCGGGCCAATAGGCCCGCAACGCGCGCTCGAGATTGGTCGATTCTGTCAAGCGCTACGACCATCACTGACTATCCGCAAGGGTGTAGCTGGACGGAATTTCTCGTCCAAGGGCTCGAGTTCGTACTCGACGATCAATTTTCCTTCCGCTGTCAGCTCACTGAGACGAGGTTCCCCATGTAACTCCAGTAGAAGCGGCACAAACTCAATTCGTACGCCTGCAATAGTTGGAGGATTCGGGATTTCATGCAAATGATGAGTTGACTCGCTGATGAAGGCGATCAAAACGTTGCAATAGCCATATTCATTATGATTTACTTCAATGGCCCTAGTGAATTTCTCAAGCTCCCCTTGATCAAAACCGTCCACTCTCGCGATGAGGTAGTCGATCATGTAGAAGTCATCTTCAATGGCGCCTAAGTGGGAGAACCACCAGTAGTCCCTCGGCTGAGCAAGTGCCGACGCGAGGCGCAGTCTATGCAAATACCGCCAGCCCAACCAGTCGCGCAATGCGAGCTCTACGAAATCCTTCTTCTGCAAACGTCCCGCGATCTTCTCGAGCAACGCACGTGATGACGCGTTGAGGACGTTCGTCTTTGGGACTTGGATGCTCCAGCCCTTCTCGTGAAAATTAACCTGCCTCGGATCAATGGCCTGCCAATAGCAGACGTGCGCCTGAGGATCACATAGGACAAGCGCCACAGGCACGGCGAAATCTGACCAGTAGCGTAGATGTTGATAGTCTCCACGGAACGTGATTGCTTCATCTGTCTGCTCCTTCAGATAAGACGGCCCGCACTTGATCTGAACGGCAATAAGTCGCCCGTGGCTCTGGCCCGCATCATTTCGAACCTCTACTTCGCCATCGATACCGATGTCGCTCGTGGGCTTTTCTCGGAACACCCACCCAAGCTCCTTGGTAATGGCGAGGGCAGTCATGGCTATACCGACGCGGCCCTGCTGATCATTTTCTGAAAGAGTTGGTACATCGCTTGCCATCTAATTCCCTTTTCCCGTATTTATTAGACTGGAGATGCCGCGATCATACTCGGCGGTGGACGGGCGATGCCACTGCTGAACGGTAGAGGACCAGTTTCTGGAGGGCCTGTCTGAGTGATCTTTCCTGTGTGGTGGTGGTAGAGCGGTGTCGAGGCGCTCGATTCGCTTGTGATTCTGGACTTAGGAATTAACTTACTACCGTTCTGATCCCCGCCCCACGGCGATGTTCACCCAAAAGCCCTCTGGACAGAGGGCTTTTTTTGGGGGGGCTCCCCGGGCCCAGGGGCGGTCGGACCGCTTTCCACGCCGCGCACGGCGATGATCCCGGCGGATGTTCGCGCGCGTCCTGCCCTGGCGCCTCAATTCCCTGGTCCTGCGGTCTCAGTCGTGGCGCCTCCAGCCGGCAATCCCCCACCCTGGTGTTGATTCCCGGTTTTGCAACCCTCTGGCGGCCCAGCTCGGAGTCCGGCCTCTCCCCGACGTTCTCGGCCGGTGCCATGGCGTCGAACAGGCCAGGCCCCCTGCGGCCTCCTGCCTTACCTACGGGCCGGGAGAGTTCCGCGGTGGCAGGTAGGGAGGGCGGCGGCTTCGTTCGTTATGGCCAGCGCTTTCGATCACCCGCCTGGACAGGGTGCGCTTCTTCGCCTGCCGAGGAGTGCGCTCCCCGGTCCGGCAGGGCGAATCCACCGCCGGCGCACAGGGGAGCCGCATGGCCAGACAACGAAATTCCGCCCGGGGGCACGCGCCCTACGTCCGTCTCATCGCGGCGATGGCGACCTGCGCGCTGCTGTCCCTCAGTCCGCTCGCGCAGGCGCAAGTGCAACGGACCTTCGTCAATCTGGGGTTCGAGAGCCCGAACCTGGGAGCTAGCTCCTGTGTCGCCTTTCGCATCGCGCAGACACAGGTGCCCGGCTGGAACACGACCGAAGCCATCGGTGCGATGAATGGATGCGGTGCATTGGCGCCGCCGCCGAGCGGACGTCTGGTGGAGATGTGGGCCAACGGGGCCTTCGGGGTCACCGCTCGCTCGGGCACGCAGCACGCCGAGCTCAACGCCAACAACCCCTCGCGCATCTACCAGAACATCTGCGTGACCACCAACGAGGTGATCCGCTGGCGGCTGAGCCATCGCGGCCGCGAATCGGCCGCGATCCCGGATGTGATGGACTTCGGCTTCAACCTGCCGAACAGCACCAGCTCGGCCATCGAGACCCAGGTGGCTCGCATCGGCACCACCAACAACGGCACCGACCGGATCAACCGGACCGGTCCGGCCCAGCCGTCCTTCGCCAGCCTGGGCACCCTGGCCTTGGGCGCCACCAGCAATGGCTGGCGCGACTACAGCGGCGAGTTCACCTATACCGGCGCCAGCGGCGTGCGGCAACTGGGCTTCGCGGCGTTCAGCAGCGCGTCGCCGTTCCTGTCGGTCGGCAACTTCCTCGACGAAATCCAGGTGACGCTGACGCCCTACATCGAGTTCGAATCGGGCGCCTATACGGTGCGCGAAGGCACGACCGGCACCTTGCCGCAGTTGCGGGTGATCGGCACGGTCCCGGCGGCCGGCATCACCGTGGCAGTGCAGATCGATGGCGGCACCGCCACGGTCGGCAGCGACTACACCGTGGACAATGGCAGCGCGACCTTGGTCAACGTAGTCATTCCCGGCGGCACCTACGACAATCGAGCTTTTCCGATCCCGGTCACCATCGTGGACGACAACCTGATCGAGGACAACGAAACGGTGACCTTCACCGCCCGGCAAAGTCCCAACGACTACACCCTGACGTCCACTTCGACCTGCAACGCCAGTGGCACGACCCAGGCCACGCTCACCATCCTCGACAACGATGTCGATGTGGCCGTGGAAAAGCGGGTCGGCAATGCCATTCCGGCGCCGGGCGGCAGCACCCAATTCACGGTCGAATACTTCAACAACACCTCGCGCCCGACCAACGGGGATGCGACGGTCCACGATGCGACGGTGGACTTGGCCGACGCAGTGCCGACCGGCCTGAGCTTCGTCTCCTGGACCTGCCAGGGCAGCGGCGGCGCGGCCTGTCCGGCGGCCAGCGGCACCGGCGCAATTTCCGGCAGCGCCAGTTTGCCGGCCGGCACCGCAGGCAATCCGGGCGGGCGGCTGGTCTACACCATCGAGGCGACCCTCGGCGCCGCGCAATGCGCGAAGATCACCAATACCGCCACGATCGCCGTGCGCGCGCCGGTGGCCGAGGGGGCCTCGGCGCAAAACGGCTTCAACACGCCCACGCCCGGCGGCAGCGCCAACAACCGCGCGGCCGTCGATGTGGATGCGGTGTGCGTCGCGCTGTCGATGACCAAGACCGACCACTCGCTCACCTACACACCCGGCCAGTCGGGCACCTATGTACTGACGGCATGCAACGCCGGACCGGACAGCGCCGATGGCGCGACGATCAACGACAACCTGCCCAGGGGCGTGCGCCTGAGCGGTGCGTGGACCTGCGCCAGCAGCGGCGCGGTGTCCGGCACCTGCCCAGCCAGTGGCGGTGCGGCGGGCGGAAACAGCGTGAGCGTCGCCAACGTGGTGTTGCCGCCCAATGGTTGCGTCGCGGTCAACGTGCCGGTGGTTTTCAGCGCCCATCCGGGCGATTACTGAGCCTTCGCCGCCCGCCTCGACGAGGTGGGCGTGTTCGCGGCGGATCGGCGTCCAGGCGAGCGTGAGCTCGCTGCCTGCGCGGCACTGCGCGCTCGCGCATCGCGCGCATGCGCTGCAGCGCAGTCCTGCGTCGCGAGCGCAGGCGAAGCGGCTCAATGTGATTGATTGTTCGCCGCCGAGCGAATACACAAGAGGCACGCCGCACTCGATTCCGACCTGCCGGAGCGGCTGCGGACCACCCAGGCGCGCGGCCGACCGCGCGGTGTTGCCGTCGTTCCTGTCCCGTTCGTCCAGACCATCGCCGGCGGCACGCATCGGCATGGGCATCGTTCCGGCACGGGTCGGACGAGCCGTAAAGGCGGCCGACGGCCGCGGCGCGGGGCGCGCAGCAACGGTTTCCGGCGATCGGCGGCGAAGCGGCTTGTGAGTATGGCGACATCATTGGAGGAGCGCGTGGCGCCTGGGACCGTGTACGTACTGCAATGCCTGCCCAGCGGGCAGATCATCGCGATGGATGCCGATGGCGGCCAGCGCAGGGTGCTGCTGGACCATTTGACCGGCAATGTCGATGGCATCGTCGTCGATCGCAGCGCCGGCAAGCTCTACTGGACCAACATGGGGCCGGCCATGGGCCCTGGGCACGGCGAGTTCTTCCAGGCCGATGGTTCCATCGAGGTCGTGGGCCTGGACGGCGCGCATCGCAAAGCGCTGGTCGGACATGGCCTGATCGTCACCCCCAAGCAATTGACCGCGGACTTCGACCGCGGCCACTTGTACTGGTGCGACCGCGAGGGCATGCGGGTCATGCGCTCGCACCTGGACGGATCGGACGTGACCGTATTGGTGCGCACCGGTGTCTTTCCCGCCGACGCCCAGGATGTCATGCGCCACTGCATCGGCATCGCCGTGGACACGGTCAACGGTCATGTCTACTGGACCCAGAAAGGGCCGCCCGATGGCGGCCTGGGGCGGATTTTCCGGGCCGCACTGACGCCTGCGCCGGACCAGTCGCCGGAAACGCGCACCGACATCGAATTGCTCATCGACCATCTGCCCGAGCCCATCGATCTGGAGATCGATCCGGTAGGCGGGTGGCTCTATTGGACCGACCGCGGCGACCTGGCGGGCGGCAATTCCTTGAATCGGGCCCGGATCGGCCGCCACGGGCTGGATCGGCACGAGGTGATCGCCGAGGGGCTGCACGAGGGCATCGGCCTGGCGGTGGACCACGCCAATGGCCGGGCCTTCATGGCCGACTTGGGCGGCACGGTCTGGGTCTGCGCGCTGCAGCCGGGTTCTCGGCTGCGACCCATCGCCACCGGCCTGGGTGTGCTGACCGGGGTTGCGTTCGTGCCGGGTTGAGCGCAACTGGCCTGCGCCGGCTCCCGGGCTGCAGCGCGCCGGCGGCGCCCGCGCTGCGGGGCTTGGCCGGCATGGCCGGGGCAGGGATCAAAGGACCGCGTGGCCGCGGTCAGGAAACACTCGCTGCGGCGAGCCCATTGTTCGAGAGGATGACATGGAAAACGAGTTGGGCGCGAAAACCATCGGTGTGGTCGGCTGTGGCGTGATCGGCATGAGCTGGGCGGCGTACTTCCTGGCCAAGGGATTCAGCGTCAGTGCGGTGGACCCCAATGCCGCCGCCGAAGGCAAGACCCGCGACTATGTCGATCGGGCCTGGCCGCTGCTGCAACAGATGGGCTTGGCCGCCGGCGCCGACAAAACCCGGCTGTCGTTCTCCACCGATCTGGCGCGGGGCCTGGCCGGGGTCGACTTCGTGCAGGAAAACGGGCCGGAGCGGATCGACCTGAAGCGCCAGCTGTTCGCCGACATCGCCCGGGCGGTCGGGCCGGCGGCGATCATCGCCAGCAGTTCCTCGGGCATTCCCGTTTCCGATTTCCAGGATGCCGCCGCGCATCCCGAACGCATCCTGTTGGGCCACCCGTTCAACCCGCCGCATGTACTGCCGCTGGTGGAAGTCGCCGGCGGCAAGCTCACCTCCGAAGACAACATCGCCAAGGCCCTGCGGTTCTACAGTCAGATCGGCAAGAAGCCGATCCGGATGAAGCGGGAGATGAAGGGCCACATCGCCAACCGCATCCAGGCCGCGGTCCTGCGCGAGCTGTTGTACCTGCTGCAACAGGACGTGGCCAGCGTGGAAGACCTGGACATCGCCATCTCCCAGGGGCCCGGGCTGCGCTGGGCCATCCTCGGCCAGTTCATGAATGCCGATCTCGGCGGCGGCGAGGGCGGCATCGTCCACATGATGGAGCACCTGGGCCCGGCGATGGAGGGGTGGTGGGCCGACCTGGGCCGCATCGAGCATGTATCCGCGGACGACATCGCGCTCATGGGCGCGGGAGTGGGAGACATCCTCGCGCGCAACAACACTGCCGACATCGTGGCCGGCCGCGACGAAGTCCTGGCCAAGATCCTGCAGGCCAAGGCCGCCGAGAGCCGGCTGCCCTACTGAAACGCGCCCAGCGCGATCCCTCGCTGCGCCATCGCGCCACGCCGTCGCGTTGCGGAGGATCGGCGCGGCGTTCAGCACTCAATTCCACCAGGCCATGCTCAACTATCCCATCGTCAACAACCACGCCGATATCGCCCGGGTCGTCGACCTGATCCTGCAGGAGGCCGGACTGGACCGCGCCGGCCAAGGCGGCCGTTTGAGCTTCGCCGGCATGGACCCGATCCGCAGGACCCACCTCAAGGTCGGCGCGATGTCGGCCGCAGTCATCGCCGCCAACGCGGTGGCGACCTCCATCCTGTGGCGCGACCGCACCGGCGAAGGGCAGGACATCCACGTGGACCTGCGCAAGTCGTATGTCACCCAGAGCCCGTGGCAGGCCAACCTGGCCCCGTACACCACGGTCAACGGCGTCTCGCAGATGATGGGCGGAGAGATCGGCCAACTCGGCGCCTTGCTCCTGCCCACGCGCGATGATCGTTGGGTGGTGCTGACCTCGCTGTATGCCTCCAATACGCAGCGGGTGTGCGAGCTGCTCAATTGCGGCATCCTGCCGCGCCAGCTCGAACGCGCGACCCGGCAATGGGATGCGGCCGAACTGGAGCGGGCCGCCCAGGACGCCGGCGTGCCCTTGGCGATCTGCCGCACCAGCGCCGAGTACCGCGCCAGCGAGCAGTACAAGTACAACGCCGCCGCGCCGCTGATCCAGGTCGAGAAGATCGGCGACGGCCCGGTGGTGCCGCTGCCGTCCGGCGAGCGTCCGCTGTCCGGGCTGCGGGTGCTCGGTCTGACCCATGTCGTCGCCGGGCCGACGGTGATGCGTCAGTTGGCCGCGCAGGGCGCCGACTGCCTCAACCTCAATTCCACCCATTGGGTGGAGTTGCCGGCGATCTACTGGCAGTGCTATCCCGGCATTCGCCAGGCCTACATGGACATCCGGCACGAATCCAATCGCGCCAGCATCTATGCCCTGGCCCGGGAGGCGGACGTGTTCGTGCAGAACCTGCGCCCGAAGATGGCCGCCCGCGCGGGCTATTCGGCGCAGACGCTGGCCGGGCACCGGCCGGGCATCATCTGCGTGGACCTGAGCTTGAACGCGCCCAAGGGGCCCTGGGCCGACTGGATGGGCTACGACTTCATCGCCGGCGGCCTGACCGGGCTGTTCTGCGATATCGGTTCGGCCGACCAGCCGCAGTTGCCCAACGACGTCAACGTGGTGTGCGACTTCATGACCGGCTACCTGGCGGCCATCGGCGTGCAAGCGGCGTTGCTGCGCCGGGCGCGCGAAGGCGGCAGTTACCAGGTGTCGGTCAACCTGGCCCAGACCATCATGCTGGAACAGGCGATCGGCTTCGTCGACAACGACCTGCTGGTCGCCTATGAGCAGTTGGGGGAGGAGCACAAGCCGTTGCCGCCGGCCTTGCAGTCCGGCCAGACCGCATTCGGCGAGTTCACCCGCCTGGGTTCGCAGGTGGAGATGTCGCGGACGCCGGAGTTCTGGGCCGATCCGATGATCAATCCGATCGGGTCGAGCCGCCCGGTGTGGCTGCCGCGCTGAGGTCCGGTCGCGCCGGTCTGCCGGCAGCGCTGGTGCCGGCGCTTGGCGCGCATCGGCAGACCGGCCCTGCGTGCACATTGCCCGCGTGGCCGCAGCGCATGCTCGCGCCGCGCCGCCGGATCGCTGCGGCGCGCGCCAGCGCACTCCACCTCGGAAACGCGAAGGCCGCGCCGAAGATGTGATTGATTGTTCCGGTCGCTTGCAGCGAAGTAGGCAGCGTCGGTTTCCGCATCGTTCGGCCGTTCCGTCGCGATGACGAGCGCAGTCTGGCTCCGGCCTCGCGCGTTCGGCGCGCTGGCAGCGCATGAGCCAGATCCGCCGACGACGATGCGGGACATTCTTTCACCGGAATTGGCGCCATGCAGAACGGGTCGGTCAGTTGCGCGCGTGAATGCCGGCGGCGCGCCGCGCCGGTGCTGGGCCGCGGAGGCTGGGGAGACATCGTTGGCACTAGCGCAGACCGACGTCCAGATCATGCTCAACGCCAGCATCGCCCTGGGCCTGGGCTGGCTGGTGGGCTACGAGCGCTACTACCATGGACGCGCGTCCGGCTCGCAAGTCTATTGCCTGGTGTGCACCGCCTCGTGCGCATTGGCGACCATTTTCGGCGCGGGCTCCAACGTGGTCGGCAATATCCTGGCCGGTATCGGCTTCCTCGGCGCTGGGATCATCGTCAAGGCCGGGGTGAGCATCCGCGGACTGACCACGGCCGCGCTGGTGTGGTCGTCCTCGGCGATGGGCATCCTGGTCGGGCTGGGCCATCCCGAAGCGGCCGCGTTCCTGGCCGTGCTGTTCATCGCCTGCGCGGCGGTGATTCCCAGGTTCGAACACAGGCTGCCTTCGCAAACCGCCCTGTCGGTGGAGATCGACTACCGCATGGGCGCGCATCCCGACGACGGCCTGGTCCGCCAGTTCCTGCGCGTGCACGGGCTGTCGATCCATTCCGAAAGTCTGTGCGTCCGCTTCGAGGAAGGCCGGCACCGTCTGGAGTTCATGATCGTCGCCGACAGCCGGCAGGACGAGCGGACTCTGATCGCGGCCATTTCCGCCGAGTTGCGCCAGATCCCGCACCTGGACCGTTTCTCCATCGCCCGGACCACCTGGGCGTGAGTGCGGCCCGCATCGCCCGGACCGCGCCGGCCAGCGGCCGTTCCTTGTCCCGATCAGACGGAAACCGCGTCCATGGATAGCTCTTTTTCGACCCTCGCGCTGGAGATCGTGCCCGGCGATGTCTTCGTCCGCCAATGGACGCCGCCGTGCGGCGTGGCCGAGCGGGCGAGCATGCTGATCATCCATGGCATCGCCGAGCACGGCGGGCGCTACGACCGTTTCGCCCGTTTCCTGGCCTCGAAGGGGCTGGTGGTCTACGCCCTGGATCTGCCCGGGCACGGTCGCACCGCCGCGCCGGGGCACCTGGGCAGCGCCGGCCCCTTCGCCTGGGTGGACATGACCGCGGCGGTGACCGCGCTGACCCTGTTCGTGCACCGGCGCCATGCGGACCTGCCGATGTTCTCCTTCGGCCACAGCATGGGCTCGGCGCTGAACCAATGGCAGATCCAGAACCACGGCGACTTGCTGGAAGGCGCGATCCTGTGCGGTACTTTCGGCGAGATGCCCGAAGGGCTGGAGGCCGAGAAGATCGGCGCGTTGGCGGCATCGCTGGCGCAGGCCGACGCGTCGGTCAAGACCGCGCCGAGCCAGGCCATGCTGCACGCGGTCGGCGGATTCGCCCAGGCCTTCGTCCAGGACGGACAGACGCCGAACGGATCGGAATGGCAGACCCGCGACCCGGACGAGGTAGAGGCCTTCCTGGCCGATCCGCTGTGCGGTTTCGTGTTTTCCAACGAAACCTTCCTGTCGGTCGTGCGCGGCTTCGCCTCGCTCTGGAGCGAGGCGGCCGAGGCCCACATCCCCACGGACTTGCCGCTGCTGATCGTGGCCGGCGAGGAGGACCCGGTCGGCCGGCGCACGGCCAGCATTCGCGCGCTGATCGCGCGTTATCTGCGGCGCGGGTTGATCGATGTGTCCTACCGGTTCTATCCCGGCGTGCGTCATGAGCTGCTTAACGAGCCGGAGAAAGAACAGGCGCATCGCCACATCGGCCATTGGATCGACCGTGTGCTCGCGCGTTGACGCCGATTCCGGCCGCATCCGCGCGCAGTCGCGTTGGCTTGGTTGCCGCCCCGGACGCCGCGCCGGGCGGAGAGAGCCCCTGCGCGGCGGCACGGCCGCGACCGACCGTCTTTTCCATCGTTCCACCGCCTGGCCAGGCCGCGCCGCGTGCACGTCCGGGATGTCTCCGTCCAACTCCGAGGACAGCGTATGCGATCCAAACTCGATGTCTTGACCCGCAGTCCTTGGCCCCTGCGCCTGGTCGCGCTTGCGGTGCTTTTTCTCGGCCTGGCCCTCGCCGGCGGCGGCTTTTATCTGATGGTGCTGGGCGGTTCGTGGTACTACGCGTTGGCGGGCGCGGCGCTGGCGGTGTCCGGCGTGTTGTTGCTGCGCGAGCGGCCGGCCGGCGTGCGTTGGTTCGGTGCGGTGTTCGTCGCCACGGTGCTGTGGACGATCTGGGAATCGGGCTCGCGCTACTGGGGCTGGGTGCCGCGACTGGGCCTGCTCACCGGGCTGGGCCTTGCGATTGCGTTGTTGCTGCCGCGGCTGGGTTACACCCGCAAACAGTCTTTGACGGCCAGCGGCGTGATGGCGGCGATCTTCGCGGTTGCCTTCGTGTTCGCCTTCGTCCCTTACTACGTCACCGAGCCGACTTCGGCGATCCCCGACCGTCCCTTGACCGCGGACACAGGGCGGCCGGCGCCGGCCAACAGCGATTGGGTCGCTTACGGCCGCGACAAGGAAGCCACGCGCTTCTCTCCGCTGAACCAGATCACCGCGGCCAACGTCGGCCAGCTCCAGCGCGCATGGACTTACCGCACCGGCGACTTGCCGCCGGCCGGCAAGCTCAACAAGTGGGGCGCGCAGACCACGCCGCTGAAGATCGGCAACGGCCTGTACCTGTGCACCGCCACCAACAATCTGATGCGGCTGGATCCGGTGACTGGCAAGGAAGTCTGGCGCTTCGACGCTGGGGTCAAGTACGCCAACGTGCCCTACACCGCGGCCTGCCGCGGCGTGAGCCACTACGAGTCCAGCCAGGTGCCTGAGGGCGGGATGTGCAAGCGCCGCATCATCGAGGCCACCCTGGACATGCGGCTGATCGCGGTGGACACCGAAACCGGCAAGCCCTGTCCCGGGTTCGGCGAGAATGGCCAGACCAATATGATGGTCGGCCTGGGCAAGACCGTGCCCGGCTTCGTCGCCACCACCTCGCCGCCGCCGATCGTCAACGGCGTGGTCGTGGTCAACCATCAGGTGCTCGACGGTCAGCGCCGCTGGGCGCCGTCGGGCGTGATCCGCGGTTACAGTGCCGAAACCGGGCGCTTCGTCTGGGCCTGGGACGTGCAGCGGCCGCACGACCACGCCGAGCCGCCGCCGGGCAAGACCTACAGCCCCGGTACTCCGAACTCCTGGGGCGCGATGGTCGGCGACGATGCGCTGGGCCTGGTGTACGTGCCCACCGGCAACTCCGCCGCCGACTACTACAGCGCGCTGCGCTCGCCGGAGGAGAACAAGGTCTCCAGCGCGGTGGTGGCCCTGGACGCGGCCACCGGCGAACAGCGTTGGGTGTTCCAGACCGTGTACAAGGACGTGTGGGACTACGATATCGGCTCCCAGCCCACGTTGATGGACTATCCGGGCAAGGACGGCCAGCCGGTGCCTGCGATCATCGTGCCGACCAAGCGCGGCCAGACCTTCGTGCTCGACCGCCGCAACGGCTCGCCGCTGACGCCGGTGGAGGAACGCCCCGCGCCGGCGGGCGTGTTGCCTGGCGATCCGCGCACGCCGACCCAGCCGTGGTCGGTCGGCATGCCGCGCCTGGCCTTGCCCGACCTGACCGAACAAAAGATGTGGGGCATGACCCCGCTCGACCAGTTGTATTGCCGCATCCAGTTCCGCAAGGCGCGCTATGAGGGCGAGTTCACCGCGCCGAGCCTGACCCGGCCGTGGATCCAGTACCCCGGCTACAACGGCGGCAGCGACTGGGGCAGTGTGGCCTTCGATCCGAAAACCGGCGTCCTGGTAGCGAACTGGAACGTCACCCCGATGTTCAACCAACTGCTCTCGCGCGAGCAGGCCGATGCGCGCGGGCTCAAGCCCATCGACGACCCCGAATACAAGCCCGGCGGCGGCGGCGCCGAAGGCCCCGGGGCGATGGCGCAGACGCCCTACGGCGTGGACGTGCATCCGTTCATGGTCAAGTTCACCAATGTGCTGTGCAACGAGCCGCCCTACGGCATGATCACCGCGATCGACATGCACACCCGCAAGGTGCTGTGGCAGCGCCCGCTGGGCACCGCGCGTGCCAACGGTCCCTTCGGCCTGCCGACCTATATGCCCATCGATGTGGGCACGCCCAACAACGGCGGTCCGGTCATCACTGCCGGCGGTTTGGTGTTCGTTGCCGCGGCGACCGACAACCTGATCCGCGCCATCGACATGAAGACCGGCAAGGTGGTGTGGAGCGATGTGCTGCCGGCTGGCGGCCAGGCCACGCCGATGACCTACGAGGCCGGAGGTCGCCAGTACCTGGTGATCATGGCCGGCGGCCATCACTTCATGCAGACGCCGATCGGCGACTACGTGGTCGCCTACGCCTTGCCCGACGCGGGCGGCCGGCCGTCGCCTTGACGGTGCGCGGCGGCGCCACGCGGAGCGCAATCCGCGGGCGCCGTCCGGCCTTGTACTCATCGCGGCGGCGCGGCCGGCCACAGTCCGGTGCCCGCCGCGGCCGCGCAGTCCGACTTCCAGGGAACCGTACATGTTCGAGCGATGCCGTACTCGGCTGCGTCCGTGGTTGCTGGGCGCGATGGCGCTGGTGTCGTTGGGCGGTTGTTCGATGGTCAAGACCCAGACCCTCAGCCCTGCCGAATACATCGCCCGCGAACGCGCCGACGTGCTCAGTTCGGGCCAGCCCAGCCAAGCCACCGCCGAGGTGCTGCGCGCCACCGGCCTGGACCAGGCCGAGTGCGCCGCACCGTCGCCGGCCTGCATCGATGCGCTGTCCAAGCGCGCGGAGCCGGCGGACGAGCGGCGTTTGGCCGCGCTCGCCGAGCTATGGCTGAAGGAGGCGGTCGCGCGCGAGAAGGCGCCCGGCGATGCGGCGTTGCAGGCTTGGTTCGAGGTCGCCCGCCATGCCTATGCCTATTTGTTCTTCTCCGGCCGGCCGCTGGACCAGCGCGCGCTGGAAGCGCGGCAGGCGCAAGTGGCCGAGTACTACGAATACGCCGCGCAGCAGATCATCACCGGCCTGTACCGAAAGCGGCACGGGGAAGGCGACGGCGCCGGTATCCGCGAGCGCTTCCAGGCGGCGGGCTGGACGGTCGGCATGGATGTTTCGCGGGTGCGCTTCCCGCAGGGCGTCGAGTTGCCGCAGGAGTTGATCCCGGCGGCGACGATGGCGTTCTCCGGTTTGCGCAACACCTATCGCCGCGACGGCCTGGGCGCCGAGCTGGTGGCGGTGATGCGCGAGGACCCGGTCGCCGGGGCCGAGGCCGGCGCTGCGGAGGCCGACCAAGGCCCGGTCTACAGCGAGATGCCTTCGCCGGCGTTGACGGTGCTCATCCAGTTCGCCGGCGAGGACCTCGGCCAGGTCCTGTCCACGCACGAAGCCAAGATCATCGTCTATGACCCCTATCAGGACGCGACCGCGGACATCGGCGGCCAGCGCATCCCGCTGGCCGCCAATTTCACCGCTGGCTACGCATTGTGGCTGTCGCGCGCGCATTTCTCGCAGCAGGCCATCGATACTTTGCTCGGGCGCAAACACGGGATCGACCGGCCGCATATCTACCTGATGCAGCCCTTCGACCCCGAGCGGCGGGTGCTGTTGATGCTGCACGGCCTGGCCAGCAGTCCCGACGCCTGGATCAACGTGGTCAACGAAGTCACCGGCGATCCGGTGCTGCGCGAGCACTTCCAGATCTGGCAGGTCTACTACCCGACCAGCGCGCCGATCGCCTACAACCAGGCCACCATCCGCGAAGCGGTCCTGGGCACCTTGGGGCATTTCGACCCCGACGGCGGTTCGCGCGCGTCGCGCGAGATGGTGCTGGTCGGCCACAGCATGGGCGGCGTGTTGTCGCGCTTGCTGGCCTCCTCCTCGGGCGAGGCGCTGTGGGACGAGGTCCGCCAGGAGTACGCCATCGGCGATGAGCGCGCCGAGGCCATGCGCGCCCGGCTCGACCCCTTGTTGCGCTTCGAGCCGCTGCCGCAGGTGGAGCGGACGATCTTCATCGCTTCGCCGCACCGCGGCACCCGGGTCGCAGGCAAGGGCCTGGTGCAGTGGTTGGCGGGGTTGGTCAAGCTGCCGGGGACGCTGGTGTCCGGTTTCGGCGATGTCATGCGCGAGCTGGCTGCCGGCAAGCGCGAGGACGGCTCGCGCCGCGCCATCCCCAACAGCGTGGACAACCTGAGCGAAACCAACCCCTTCGTGCGCGCCGCGGCCGGCCTGCCGATCTCGCCGCGGGTGCGCTATCACTCCATCATCGCCCGGCGCGATCCCAAGGTCGCGCTGCAGGAGTCCGACGATGGGCTGGTGCCCTACACCAGCTCGCACCTGCCCGGCGCGGCGTCGGAAGTGGTGATCACCTCAGGCCACAGCGTGCAGGAGACAGCGGCGGCGATCAACGAAGTGCGGCGCATCCTGCACGAGGACATCGCCGCGGTGCAGGCGCAGCAGGCGCGTTGAGGCGGCGCAGGCCGGACGCGCCCGGCTGCGCTAGGGCTGGTACTCCAGGCCGACGGTGAAGCCGCGGCCGGCGCCGGGTTCGTAGAACCGCGCGTTGCTCTCGTTGACGATCACCGAGCCCACGTAGTCGCGGTCGAACAGATTGTCGGCGCGGACGAAGCCGCGCCAGCCGCGCGGCCCGCGCCATTGCAGGCGCAGCGCGAGTTGGGCGTAGCCCGGCGCCCGTTCGGTGTTCAAGTCGTCGACCATGATCGCGCTGCTGGCGCGCAGCTCCAGCGCGGCGCCGAAGCCGGCGCCGGCGCTCTCCCAGGCCAGCTCGGCATAGCCGTGGCTGCGGGCGACGCCCGGCACTCGATTGCCCGCGGCGATGCTGCGGCGGCCGCCCGCCGCGCTGTAGGAGAAAGGGCTGTCGAAGCGGGCTTGGGTCCAGTTGAACGAGGCCAGGTAAGTCCAGCGCGATCCCAGCGGCCCCTGTGCGCCGAGCTCCAGGCCGGTGCGTCGGGTATCGCCGGCGTTGGTGAAACTGGCGCGTCCTCCGCTGCTGGTCGCGGGCACGATTTCGTCGCGACCGTCGATGCGGTAAGCGGTGGCGGTAAGCTCGCTTCGGCCCGGGCGCCAGCGCAGGCCCGCCTCGGCGGTAGCGTAGCGCGCGGCGCGCAGGTTGCGGTTGAAGCCGGACAGGTGGTCCGGGCCGTAGGCCAGTTCGGTCACGGTGGGAGTTTCGTAGCCGTTGCCCAGGCTGGCGAAGGCTTCGCCGCGGCCGAAGGAACGCGCCGCGCCGAGCGAGAAGGTGGTCTTGCGGTAGTCCAGGCGACCGCCATCGTCGCCGTTGCCGGGCGCGCGGTAGTGGTCGCTGGAGGAAAACCGCATCCGCCCGTGGCGGGCAGCGGCGAGCAGCGTCCAGCGTTCGTCCAGATTGCGGTCGGCGACGGCGAACGCCTCCAGGCTGCGCACCCGGTTGTCCTCGTCGCGGCGCAGTCGCCCGCGCAGGCCCAGGTGCGGTGCGGCGCCGGCGGCGACGAAGTTCTCGTAGCCTTTGCGATCCTCATCGAGCTGGCCCAGTTCCAGCCCGGCCAGCAGGGAACCTTGCGGGCCCTGCCAACGATGGCCCAGGTCCAGGCCGGTGCTGATCCTGCCCACGTCCACCACGCCACCGGCGCTGGTGGGCGCGCGCTGCGCGGCCACCGGCACGGACAGGAACTGCACGACATCGCGCTGGATGCCATGGGCGCCGAGCCAGTACGAGCGGCCAGGCGCGTACGAAGCCTCCCAGCGCACGCCGGCTTGCAGGTTGTCGATGCGTTTGCGCGTGTCGAAGGCCTCGGCGGCCGGGTCGGAACCGCGCGGCGTGCGCTGCAATTGCTGCCGGCTCAGGCCGAGCGGATCGTCGGTATAGGGCTGGGACAGGCCGGTCAGCACCCAGCGCAGGCGGCGATCGGGATCGGGCGACCATTGCGCGACCGCGTTGAACTGCGCTCGCTCGGCGCGGCTGTGCGGGCGCTGCCCGTCGGTGGCGAAATGGCTGCCCTGCGCGCGCCAGCGCCAATCGCCGGTCGTGCCGAGCGCACCGGCCTCGACCCGGCGGCTGCGCTGGCTGCCGGCCCAGGCGGAGGCGCGCGGGCCTGGCGCGTCGTCCAGGCCGGTCTCGGCCAGGACAACGCCTCCGGCGGCATTGCCGTACTGCAAGGCCATCGGCCCGCGCAGCACTTCCACGCGCTCCAGCGAACCGATCGGGAACGAGGCCGCCTGGCCCTGGCCGTCCAGCGCGGTGGCGGGGATGCCATCGACCACGAGCTTGATGCCGCGGATGCCGAAGGTGGAGCGAGCGCCATAGCCGCGGCTCTGGATCTGCAGGTCCTGGGCGTAGTTCTGCCGGTCCAACACCGCGATGCCGGGCACGCGCACCAGCGTTTCGGCCAGGCTGACCTGGCGCTGGCCCTGGCGCAGGGCCGCGCCGTCGATGATGCCGACCGAGCCGGGGAAGCCGGACAGTGCGCGCCGGTCGCCCAGCACGCGTACGGCATCGAGTTGCGTGGCCGGGTCGGCCGGCGGCTGGGCGGCGGCGCTGCTCGCGCCGGCAGCCAGCGCCAGCGCCCACGCGGCCGGTCGGGAAACGCTGCTGCGGTCAGTGCGTGGGGGCATCGGGGTATCGCGACAGGGAAATCGAAGATGCAGTGGGACGATAGCGCCACCACGCCAGGACGCCGTAGCCAGCCGCCAGCAGCGCCAGCGTCGCCAGCTCAGGCAGCACTTCGCGCACGTGGGCGCCCATGGCGTTGACCTTGACGATGGCGTTGATGCCCGATGTGGTCGGTACCAGCTTGGCGATCCAATTCAGCCACATCGGCATGGAAGTCGCCGGCCAGGACAACCCGGCGAGGAAATACAGCGGCATCGACAGCAGCAAGATCACCTGCATCGCCCGCTCGCGCACGCGGAAGAAGCTGCCGACGAAGGCGGCGAAGGCCACCACCGCGGCGCTGTAGAGCACTGCGCACAGCAGCAGGCCGGGCAGGTTGCCGCCGCGCGGGAAGTCCTGGAACCAGTAGACGAAGCCGGTGTAGTACAGCAGGTTCGCCACCCCGATCAGCCAGAACGCGCTCAGGCCGCCCAACAGCGTCGGCGCGCGCAGCGACAGCCGCCCGCGCAGTTCCTGGTGGGTGCCGATCAACAACACCATGCCCAGGAACAGGGTCTGCTGGACGATCAGCACCGACACTGCGGTGACCACGGCGCTGGCATAGCCTTCGCGCGTGTTGAACAAAGGCCGTTGCACCAGCCGCATCGGCGCGGCGTTGGGCGCGCCCTCGAAGCGCGCCTGTTGCAGCACTGCCTCCTGGGAGAACCCGGCCACCGCGTCGGCCAGGCCCTGCAACACGGTATTGGCCCGGCTCAACAGAGCGCCTTCGGCCAGGAACGTGACCCGGCCCTGGTCGCCGCGCAGGATGTCGCGCTCGAAGTCGGCTTCGATGATGAGCACGCCGTCGGCCTTGCCTTCCGACACCCGCTCGCGCGCCGCCGCCAGCGAGTTCTCCGGCGGGATCAGGTCGACCGCGCGGACCGCGCCGAGCTTGCGCAGCAAGTCGCGGCTCATCGGGCTGCGGTCCAGGTCCACCACCACCGTCGGCAGGCGCGAGGCGACCTGGTGGTTGTAGGCGGCGGGGTAGTAGAACGAATAGATCACTGCCGCGACGATGATCGACATCACCGCGGCACGGTCGGCGAACACCGCCTTCAGCGCCCCTCGGAATCCGCGTGCGAACTCGCTCATCGCCGCCCCCAGCTGCCGGGGTCGCGCAGGGCGCGCGCGTACAGCCGCAGACCGAGCGCGCCGCCGGCCAGCATGAACAGTCCCAGGGTGGCCAGCGGCCAAAGCGAATCCCGCCAGGACGCGCCGGCGTCGAGTTGCTGCACCTGGAGCTGGACGTAGGCGGTGAAGGGCATCAGCCGGCTCCAGACTTGGGTGAACAAGGGGCCGTCGATGGTCGGAAAGGTGCCGCCGGAGAAGGCCATGGCCACGCCGGCATAGATGCCGGTCAGCGACAAGGCGGTGGCCATGCTGCGGGTCGCGCCGATCAACAGGCTGCCGATGGCGGCATACGCCAGGTACAAGCCGGCGTAGCCAGCCAGGAGCATGGCGAAACTGCCGGCGATGCCGCCGCTGCGCAGGCCTCCCACCCACCACAAGGCCAACACGGCGTAGCCCATGAACAAGGCGAAGTAGGGCAGCAGCTTGCCGGCCACGGCGGCGGCGAATCGGCCACCGCTGGCCTCCAGCCAGGCCGGCCCGGTGCCGTCGCGCAACTCGCGGCCGAAGGCGGCGACCGTGGCGATGCAGAACGCCAGCAGCAGCACCGCGGGGAACAACAGCGATTGCAGGAAGTGCTCGTAGCTGCGCTCGGCGTTGAACATGACCTTGGATTGGACCCGCACCGGCGAGGCGCGCAGGGCGCTGCGGCCGTGCATGAACATCTCCCGGCCCAGGGAACTCTCTGCGTTGTGGGCCTGCACCACCGCGGATATCTCGCGGTAGGCCGCCTGGCCGGTGGTCATGTAGCTGGCGTTGTAATACGCGATCGCAGTGGCGGTCTGGCCGCGTCCGGCTTCGCGCGAGACATCGCGCGGCAGATACAGGACCGCGTAGACATCCGCCCGCCGCACCAGGGGCCAGGCTTGCTCGAGGGTGGCCGGCATCGCATGCACATACACGCCGGGGGCTGCGTTGAGCATGCGCACCAGCGCGCGGGTGGAGGCACTGCGGTCGTGATCGACCACGGCGATGGGCACGTTGCGCAGCACGGTGTGGCTGAAGACCACCGCCAGCACCAGCAGGATGCCCCACGGAAGCAGGGTGATCTGGGCCAGGTCCCAGCGGCTGGCGCGCAGGAACCCGGCCTCGCGCCGCGCCGACGCGAGCAGCGCGGCGGCGAAGGTCAGCGGTTGGGCCATGCGAACAGCACGCTCATGCCGGGCCGGAACCCGGCGATGGGGCGCACCGGGCGCGCGCGCACCTCGAAGCTCTTGACGTCGTAGCCCGCCGACTGGCGAGTGGCCCGCCAGGTGGCGAAATCGCCGGCCGGATTGATGAAGTAGACCTCGAACTCGCCGTCGGCGGACAGCGCCGGAATGCGGCCGCGCAGGCGCTGGCCCATCTTCAGCCCGGCGAACTGCTCCTCGCGCAGGTAGAAGGCCACCCAGGTCTTGTCCAGGTCGATCAGGGTGAACACCGGATAGCCGGCCGGCACCAGTTCGCCGATGTCGGCCAGGCGCTTGTTGACCTCGCCCGCGCTCGGCGCCAGCCCATGCACCTCGGCGCGCGAGGCCTCGACTTCGGCCATGCCGCCTTCGGCCTGGCGCACCTGGGCTTGCGCAGCCAGCTTGTCCTGGCTGCGGGTGCCGGCCAGGGCGAGGTCGTACTGGGCGCGCGCGGCAGCCGCGGCCTCGTCGGCGCTGCGTTGCTGGGCCAGGGCCTCGTCGCGCTTCTGCAGGGTCACCACGCCTTCGCGATAGAGATTGTCCACGCGGCGGTAGGTGCTGCGGGCCAGCTCGGCGCCGGCGGCGGCGCGCTTCCAATTGGCGGCGGCTGCGCGGATGTCTTCCTGGCGCGCGCCTTCGTCGGCCTTGGCGGCCTGGGCCCGCGCTGCGTCCAGCAACGCGCCGGCCTGCCGGCCCTTGGCCTGCACCTCGGGGCTGTCGAGCTCGAACAGCACCTGGCCCGGCTTGACTGCATCGCCTTCGCGCACGTGCAGCCGGGCGATGCGCGCGGTGATCTTGGCCGAGACCTTGATGGTGTCTGCATCGGCGGTGCCCTGGACCAGATCGTCTGATTTGCGGGTGGCCAGCCACAGACCGCCGACGATCACCGCCGCGATGAGGGCGATCAGTATCAGCCGCTTGCCGCCGGATTTGCCGGCGGCCGGGGCCTGGGAAGCATCCTGGTTCATGGCGAGACCACCTTGTCGGCCTGTCGGGCGTAATCGGAGAAACGGTCCATCTGGCCGGAGACGTCCAGCAACTGCGCCAGGGCGACGTCGTACTGGTAGGCGGCCTGGGCGCGCTCGATCGCTGCCGAACCCAGGCGCAGCCGAGCGTCTATGACATCCAGCGAGGTGGACTGGCCTTCGCGGAAGGACAGTTCCTGCAAGCGCAGGTTCTCGCGCGCCTGGGCAATGGAGCTGTCGAGCAGCATGAACTGTTGGCGCGCGGTTTCCAGCCGGTTCCAGGCGCTGGTGACGCCGATGGCGACCTGGTTCTGGGCTTCGCGCAACCCCGCCTCGGCCTGTTCGAGCTGGGAGCGGGCGGCGCTGATCTGGCGCGGGCGATTGCGGCTGGAAAGCAAGTCGTACTTCAGGCCGATGCCGAACACCCAGTCGGCATCGGTCAGCATGGCGTCGTCGCGGTAGAGGTCGCGCTGGCCGAACAGGAACACCTGCGGCTTGAGCTTGGCCTGCTGCGCGCGCACGCCTTGGCGGGCTTGGTCGATCAGGGCCTGCAGCTTGGCCAGGGTGGGATGATGATCGCGCGCGGCCTGCTGGAACGAGGCGATGTCGCTGGAGGGCGTGCTGATCACGAACAGCTCGGTGCGGGTGCCGATGGGACGCTCGGAGCGCAGCAGGCGGCGCAGGGTGTCGGAGATAGTGTCCAGGTCGTGGCGGGCGCGCTGGTAGTCGCGCTCGGCTTGGTCGCGCGCCACGGTGGCCTGCAAGCGTTGGGCCTTGGTCGCCATGCCGCCGCGTTCGAGCTTTTCGGCATCCTCCAGGTGGCGTTGCAGGCCATCGCGGACATCGCTGCGGACTTGCAGCGCCCAGGCCGCCAGTTGCTGGCCGAAGTAGGCCTGCACCAGTTGCAGGGTCTGCGACTGGCGTTCGCCTTCGTGCTCGGCTTCGGCCTGCCGTACCGCCGCGCCGGCGGCCTTCTGCGCCGCGGCGATCTGGCCGCCGGTGTAGATCGGCATGGAAGCGGTCAGGCTGGGCCGGAACCGCCAGTCGCTGTCGCTGAAGTGCACCGTGCCGGGCACGCCGAACGGCGCGAGCACCGGCGCGAGCGGCCCCAGTTCCACGTCCAGCGATTTCTGGAACTTCATCTCGCGCACGTCCAGGCTGACATCGGGCAAGCGCAGGCTGCGCGAGGCCTGTTGCAGATCGCGCTTGCCGTCCACGCCGGCCTGGCTGGCGGCCAGCGCGTCGGAGACCTCCAGCAGCCGCGCGCGCGCCTGATCGAAGCTGAGCGCGTCTTGTGTGCCGAACGTGCCAGCGGCGTCCTGGGCGGCCAGCGGCGGGGACGCCGACGACAGTGCAAGGGCGAGGAACAGGGCCTTGGGACATGGACCGCGCAACAGGCGTCTATCGAGATTTGGCACGGCGTTCCCGCTTCTCTTGGGGGTGGAACCTGGGGGCGAGCTGGGCGCCGAGCGGGGGCAGAGCGGCCGCGTCGCGGTGCCTGCACTCATCGCTCCAATGCGTCTTGGAGATGAGTATAAGTAGTTGCGGGACGGCCACAACGGGCGCGCGAAAATTCGGCCGGGATGCCGGAAAAAGAGCGAATGTGATTGATTGTTCCGGCGTGCCGGCCTCGCCGTGCACGGGCGGCGGATGTGATTGATTGTTCGCCGCATCGCGAGCGGATCATGCGCGCGGCGCATCGCATCGTGCCCTCGCATCGCCGCAAGCCGGCCGTTCGGACAGGCCGCGGCGCGATGCCTTCTTTTTCCCGCCGTGGACGCAACCGCATGATCGCGCCGGAACAGCAGTACCTGAGCGAGTTCGCCGCTACCGCCATCTTGATCCTGCTCGGCGACGGCGTCGTGGCCGGTGTCGCGCTTTCGCGCTCCAAGGCCGCCGGGGCGGGCTGGGGCGTGATTGCCTGGGCCTGGGGACTTGCGGTGACGGTGGGCGTGCTCATCGCCGGACCGATCAGCGGCGCGGTGATGAACCCCGCGATGACCGTGGCCTTGGTCTTGGCCGGCAGGCTCCCGGCCGATCTGGCGGCCGGCTTCATCGCCGCGCAGATGGCCGGCGCCTTCGCCGGCGCAGTGCTGGTGTACCTGGCGTATCTGGCGCATTGGCGCGACACCGACGACCCGACGCTCAAACTCGGGATTTTCTGCACCGCTCCGGCGATCCGCCGGCCACCGGCCAACCTGCTCGCCGAGATCATCGCCACTTTCGTGCTGGTGTTCGTCACCTTGGCGATGGGCGCCACGATGCCGGCGCCGGCATCGGGTCCGCTCGGCGCTGGCTTGCTGGTGGTGGTCATCGGCATGTCGCTCGGCGGGCCGACCGGCTACGCGATCAATCCGGCGCGCGACCTGGCGCCGCGCATCGCGCACGCGTTGTTGCCGATCCCCGGAAAGGGCGGCTCGGACTGGGGCTATGCATGGGTGCCGGTGCTGGGCCCGCTGATCGGTGCGGTGTTGGCGGTGCCTGCGTTCATGGCCTTGTATTGATGCGTGCTGGCCGAACTCCGCCGCGAGCCAAGCCGCGCACCGCCGGAGCTCAGAATCGGTAGGTGGTGGTGAGCACGTAGTAGCGCCCGTAGGGGTCGTCCACTGCGATGTTGTAGCCGTCCAGGCTGGGGTGGTAGTTGACGGGCTGGCGGTCGGCGAGATTGTTGACGCCGAGCGAGAGTATCCAACGGTCGAATCCGGTGTAGTTCACGTTCAGGCTGAGCAGGGTGGCCGAGGGATTGGTGCATTTGTCCGGGGCCAGGCTCTCCCACCAGCAGGTGGAGCCCTCGAAGGAGGAATAGGCGCGCGAGCGTCCGAACCGGCGGATCGCCAGGGATGTGGTCAAGTCGCCATAGCGCCATTTCACGCTGCCCGCCATGCTCAGCTTGGGGGCGGTGTAGCCCGCGTCTTCGATGCGGCCGGGATCGTAGATCGTCGCGGTGGTATGGCTCTGCAGATAGTGGCCGCTCAGTTGGAAATAGAACGAGCCCCAGCGGCCGGTGCGCAGCAAGTAGTTGGCCGAGGCGTCCCAGCCGCGCGAGCGTGCCGAGCCGATGTTGCTCACATGTTCGGCGATGCGGTAGAGCTCGCCTTCTGCATTGCGGACCAGGCCTGGCGGATGCAGCTCCGGGTAGTTCAGGGTGTTGCTGATGCCGAATTCGTTCCAGCGCTCGATCCAGTAGCGTTCGATGCGCAGGTCGAAGGCATCCGTCGGCGCCATGGTCAGGCCGATGGAGGCGCTGCGCGCCGATTCCGGGCGCAGGTCGGGGTTCTCGCCCGCGCCGAGCTCGACCATGCAGGCCCCGGACACTTCCCGGCAGGGCTGCAGCAGCGGTCGCACGTACATGCCCCAGAGCTGAGGCGCGCCGCCATACGGATTGCGCCGGTCCTGCAGCGAGGGAGGGCGGCGGGTCTGGCCGAAACTGGCGCGCAGCCGTACGCGTTCGTGCGGCGCCCAGGCCAGGCCGATGCGCGAGGACGGCTGCGGGGAAAACCGGTGCTCGCGCTCCAAGTGAGCGGCCAGGTCGAACTGGAGCGTGCGATGCACGGGTATGCGCGCTTCGGCGAAGGCCGCCACGGAGTGGCCGCGGATATCGCGCGCGGCAACGTCGGTGGCGCCGGTGGCGAGGGCGAACTCCGATTGCAGAGGGTCGGGAGTGTGGACCAGGCGCTCTTTGCGCAGGGCCAGCCCGACACTGAATTCGGCCGGTCCGCCCGGGGCCTGGAACCATGGGCCGTCGAGGCTGGCCTCCAGCGAGTCCTGGGCATCGCGGCCGCGCGGATGGATGCTGGCCTTCAACGAGTCCAGCAAGGCGGGGGAGTTGTCGCCGAACAGGCGGTATCGGCTCAACCCCCCGGGCCGCATGGCCGACGCCCTGAGCAAATTGGAGACCGCGCTTTGGGTGCGTTGCTGGCTGTGCGAGAGCGCCAGCCTCCAGTTCCATCGGTCCCAGGTGCCGTATGCGCCAGCGCTCAGGTCCAGGGTGCGGCTGAGGGACTGGTTCTGCGGCGAGCCCAGGTCGTAGAAGGCGTAGCGGGCGTTCGCATCGGCATAGCCCGGCGGGAAATCGTCCGGAAAATCGATCTGCGGAGCGTCCGGCCCGGACAACGGCAGCAGATCCAGCCTCGGTGGTTGCTTCACTGTCTGCCGGACCCACGAATGCCGCGCCGAAAACTCCAGGGAAACCGAATCGCCCAACGGCTGGCGCCAATGCGCATAGGCGGAGCGCGCTCGCAGACGCGGCTGCAAGGTGCGGTATTGGGCGATGTCGTACTTGCAGTAGGGCGAGTCGGGGTCGTTGCCGGCATCGTCGCATTGCCGGAACGGCAGCGGTCGTCGCCGGACGTCGGCGGGCTGGAAGCCCAAGGGCACGCGCAGGTCGAACAGGCCGAGCCTGCGCGAATCACCGGTGCTCCAAGCGCGCGCATGGCCTTCCAGGGCCTGCCGTTGCATCAGGTCCACGGCGATGGACACGGTACCACCGGCGCCGGTACGTGCGCCGAAGTTCGCCGACAAGCCCGAGAGCTGGGCGTCCCCCCGGTCGGACACGCCATGACGGGCGGCTGCTTCGCCGCCTTGCATGTCCTTCTTCAGCACGATGTTGACCGCCCCCGCGGCCGCGTCGGCGCCGTAAGTGGCCGACGCCAGGCCGCGCAGTATCTCGATCCGGTCGATGAAGCTCAGGGGAATGCTGTTGAGATCGAACAGCCCTCCCAGATCGTAGGGAACGAAGCCGAAGCTGGCGACCCTGCGCCCATCGACCAGGAACAGGGTGCCTCGCGGGCCCAGCGAATACAGGCTGGCGCTGGCTGCGGTCACGATGGGCTGGAGCGAGGACAGGCCTTCGGAGGCCACCGCGACCGGATGGTGCCCCAACATCCCCGGCTGTTCGCGCAGCAATTCGTACAAGGTGCCCACGCCGCTGCTCTGGATGTCCTCGGCGGTGATCACGCTGACCGGTACCGAGGTGTCGAAGGCGGTGCGCGGTATCCGCGAGCCGACTACGGTCACCGCGGCCAATTGTGTCGGCACCGACGGCCCAGGGCGGCCTTGCGCGGCCTCGGCGCGCGCGCGCACGGCGTTGCGGTGTTCGCGTGGAGGACCGATGGGGGCGGGCTGGAGCAGATAGGTGTTGGGTGTGACCCGCACGGCGGTCAGGCTGTGCCCGTCGAGCAGCCGCGCCAGTGCCTCCTGCGTGCGGTAGACCCCTTTCAGGCCGGTGCTGCGTTTGCCGCGGACCAGCGCGGGCGCGTACAGCAATTGCGCCTTGGATTGATCGATGAAGCCGCCGAGCGCGTCGTCCAGTGCGCCCGCGCCGAGGTCGTAGCGCCGACCCGCCTCGCCTGGCTCGCCGGGGGCGGCGGCATGGGCGGACGGGCTGGGGGTGGCGCAGGCCAGGGCCAGGACGCAGCACAGCAGGCAGGTCGCGGGTTTCAGGGCCATGGACGGGTTCGGCATCTGCGCTGCTGGGCGGGGGGCAGCGACGGGGGCTTCGGGCCTGCCGTGTCATCGAGGTCGGTCGAGTGTGGTCTGGTCGTGGCCGGTGCGCTGGGCCTGCAAGCCCCAGCCCTGCCGCAGCGCGGCCAGCAGCGCGGCCCGGTCGCCGCTGGCGAACGCGCCACTGATGCGGATTTCGCCCAACTCCGGCCTCGCCAGCACCAGGCGGTCGCGCGAGTAGCGATTGACCTCCGCCACCAACTCGGCCAGCGGTTTTTCGTTGAACACCAGCCGGCCGCGGGTCCAGCCTTCCGTGGCGGCGCGTTCGATGCTCCGCGCCGAGCCGAAGCGGCCGTCGGCGCGGTAGTCGATCTGCTGCCAGGGGCGCAGCTCCAGAGCGCGCCCGGACTTCTGCGTGGCCACGACGACGCGGCCTTCCAGCAAGCGCACCACGACGGTCTCGCCGTCGTGGTTCTCGACCTGGAAGACGGTGCCTATGGCGCGCACATCGCCGCCGCTGGAGGCGACCACGAACGGGCGGCTGGGGTCGGGCGAGACTTCGGCCTGGATCCGCCCGCGCAGCAGGTCGATCTGGCGGCGCGAGCGTCGATAGGCGACGCGCAGGGCCGTATCGGTGTCCAGGATCAATACCGAACCATCGGCCAGCGTCAGCCGGCGCTGTTCGCCGACGGCGGTGGCGTAGTGGATCGGCGGCGAGGGCCGCAAGGCCAGCCACAGCCAGCCGGCGGAGAACAGCGCCAGAGCCAGTGCCGCGGCCCAGGCCCAGCGCGCCACCGGTCGGGCGCGCGGTGCATGCCGCCGAGGCGCGATCCGGACTTGCGACAGGTCCAGCGGCGCCGGCGCTGTGCGGCCGGCGCTGGCCTTGGCCCGTGCCGGCAAGCGCTCGACCTGCGAAGCGCGCGCCAGCGCATGCAGGCGCTCGGCCTCGGCATAGGCCACGGCATGGGCGGGCGATTTGGCGACCCAGTCCTCGAAGGCGTCGAAGTCGGCCGCGTCGCATTCGGGCGAGACCAACCGCGCCAGCCAGCCTTCGGCCGTGTCGGGGAGCTCGCGCGAAGGTGGCAAGGTCGAAATGTTCATGGGCCCTGGTCGCCCCGCGCGGCTCCCGCCTGCGAGGACAGCATTTGCCGCAGCAGCGTGAGCGCCCTGCCGACATGTTTCTCCACGGCCTTTACCGAGATCCCCTGGTGGGCCGAGATCTGGCTGTAGCTCATGCCGTCGATGCGATTGAGCAGATACACCTGCCGGCACCGCTCGGGCAAGCGTTCGATCGCGGCGCGGATCCTGGCCAGTTCATCGTGGTGCTCGGCCCATTGCTCCGGCTGCAGCGCATCGGTGGGGATGTCCATCAACTCCGGCCCGGGTTGACCCAAGGTGCGCCGCAGCAAGGCATCGCGACGGCGAAGGTCGCAGAGCTTGTTCAGCGCGATGCGGTAGAGCAGCGGCTTGAGCGCCGCGACCGGCACCTCGCGGTAGCGGGTGAGCTTGTACAGGCTCTCCTGGGCGATGTCCTGGGCGTCTTCCGGGGAGACCTCGTGGCTGCGCAGGAAATTGACCAAGGGCAGCCGTTCTTCACGGAGGAAGCGCTCGAACGCAGGGGGATCGGTGTCTAGTTCCGCAGCGGTGTTCACCCGAATCCCCTGAGTCGCCTTCACCGGGCTCGCCGCTATCCGCGGGGCCATTATGTGACCGATATTACAATTTCGGATGCAAAAGTGAGACTTTTTACCAAAATATGTGATCGAAACTGCACAAGCCCGCTGGAATGAAAGAGTTGAATGCTGCATCGCAGCATTCAGCCCTTTCAGGAACGGGCAGGCCGCGGGCAAGGGTGCTTTGCGATGCGGTGGGGCATCGCCTTACGAGCCCGGTCGATTCTTGCGGGCCGGACGTGATGGCGGCGAAAGCTTTGGAGATGGGCGGCGCGCCGGCGGCGCCGTTCGGCCGCCGGCGTCTCCGACATCGGTCGGCGGTCGCAGACTGCGGCAGGCTGGCCGCGCAGCGCGCAGGGCGGCGGTCAGCGCGAAGGCCGACACGAACGCAGGCCCAAACGCAGGCCCGACCCGACCACCGACCTCGTTCCGGGATGCGCGCCGAGCCGAGCGAATCCAGCACGGGCCCGTTCGCGCTGTCGTCCGCACGTCGCAGGCAGGGCGGCGCCATTGCGTTCAGCTTGGCCCGTTTGCGTTCATGAAATACCCGCACCGACGCCAGCGGCGCAGGTAGGGAGGCCCCGACCCTCGCTCGTTCTGGCATCCACTTCCGATCGATCTTTTGATCGATCTCCAACCGGAGTGGTGGATGGACTTCGCGTCGCGGGTGAGTGCGGCACGCCGGCAGGCGGGCCTGTCGCAGCAACAACTGGCCAGGATGCTGGGCGTGTCCCGGCGGTCGGTCACCAACTGGGAAAAGGGCGGGCCCGCACGGCCGCCGTCTACCGGCCACTTGATCGATCTGGCCATCAAGACCGGCGTGTCGATCGATTGGCTGGTGACCGGACGGGCCCAGGCCGATGGCGGTTGAACGCGTCGCCGCGCGCCGTTCGCCCATCCGCGGCGACTGGGCGGGCGAGCCCGGCCGGCGCCGGCCCGGCAGGGCAGCCCATCCGCCCTCCTGCGTCGCCTGCGGCCGCGCCTGCGCCCGAAACGCCCCCTTGATTCCCCTCGCAATCGCTGCCGGGCCACCGCCCGAGCGCGCACGACCGATCTTCAACGATGGCCGCACCGGAGGCGGAAAGGCATGGATCTTGTGATCGAAAAGAAGGCTGAGCAGGCGCGTTCGCCGCACCCCGGCGGGCCCATGGACATGGCCACCCGCATACGCGTGGCGCGTCAACGCACCGGCATGACCCAGCACCAACTGGCCGCGCGCATGCACGTTACGCGCAGCGCGGTCGCCAACTGGGAAATCAACGCCCGGCCCAAGCCGAGCCTGGCCCACTTGGTCCGGCTGGCGCTGGTGCTCGGGGTGTCCTTCGAGTGGTTGGCCACCGGCCGCGGCGACATGCTGCTGCCGCTGGAGTGAGCCGGAGCCGCCCCTGCCTGCGTTCGCGCGGGGGAAGGATCGGCCGGCGCGCCGTGGCGCGCCGGCCTGAGCCTCGGTGAGGGCCACGCCGATGCTTGAGCAGCGCGCGCGCGCCGTGGCAGGCCCCGCGAACGCCGGCCAGAGGTTGCGCCAAAAAGGCCGGGACGAATGGCGGCGACGGGGCGCCGCGCCGTTCTACGGCATCATCCGCAGGTGCAGGTCCGACATCACCCAGGTGCCGCCGCCGATCATGATCGCGATGACCACGGCGGTGAATACCAGCGCGATGGTCGCCTCCACCGGCGTGCGCCGGCCCGACCAGTGCAGGAAAAAGCGCACGTGCACCGCCGCCTGGATGGCCGCGAACAGGGCGATCAACAGCAGGGTGGAGCGGCGGTCCAGGGCACCGTAGCCGGCGACGGCGAAGGGCACGGCGGTCAGGATCACCGCGAAGGCGAAACCGGCCAGATAACCGCCCAGATGCGGTTTGACCAGGTGCGGACGGTTGATCGGCACCTCGCCCTGCGGGTCTTCATGGCTCATTTCAACACTCCGGGCAGGTAGACGAAGGAGAAGATGCCGATCCAGACGATGTCCAGGAAATGCCAGAACAGGCCGAGCCGGTACAGGCGCGAGAGCACCGGCTCGGTCAGGCCCTTGTGCGCCGTCTGCACGATCATCAACGCGATCCCGACCATGCCGAAAGCCACGTGCAGGCCATGCGCGCCGAGCAGGGCGAAGAACGCGCTGAGGAAACCGCTGCGGGTGGGGCCGGCGCCCTGTCCGATCAACTCGGCGAACTCCAACACCTCCAGCACCAGGAAGGCGCCGCCCAGGACGAAGGTCGCGGCGAGCCAACCGATGGCGGCGTTCTTTTTCTCCGACAAGGCGGCGATGGTGGCCAGCCCGAAGCTGAGGCTGGACAGCAGCAACAGCGCCGTCTCCACCGCCGCGCGCGGCAGCGACACGATCTGCGCGATGCCGGGCCCTCCGGCGGTGCCGTTCAACAGCACGGCGAAGTTGACGAACAAGATGGCGAACAGGACCGAGTCGTTCATCAAGTAGAACCAGAACCCAAGCGCCCGCTCGCCGTGGGCGGAGGGCCGAAGCGCGATGGTTTCGCCCCGGGTGGTGCGGATGGACAGTTCATCGCTCACGCTGCGGTCTCCCCTCGTTGCTGTCGGTCCAGCCGGGCGACTTCGGCCGCCGGGATCTCATACTCGCCGTGATCGTCGAACATCTGCTTGACCACCACCGCGAAGATCGCGGCGAAGCCGAGCGCCGCCAGCCACCACATCCAGAACACCACGCCGAAGCCGAGCACGAAGGCGGCCACGCCGATGAAAAAGCCGGCCGGGCTGGACTTGGGCATTTCGATGTCGGCATAGGGGCCGGTGTACAGGTCCACCCCCTTGTCCTTGGCCTCGGCGAAGGTGTCCAGGCCGAGCACCTTCGGGTTGCGGGCGAAGTTGTACAGCGGCGCCGGCGAAGGCACCGACCATTCCAGGGTGCGGCCGTCCCACGGGTCGCCGGTGGCATCGCGCAGCGCGTCGCGGTTGCGGATGCTGACGTACAGTTGCACCAGCAGGCAGGCGATGCCGAACAGGATCAGCACCGCGCCGGCAGCGGCCACGTACAGCAGCAGACGCATGTCCGGGTCGATGATGAACGAGGACCGCCGCGGCAAGCCCATCAGGCCCAGCGCATACAAGGGGAAGAAGGCCAGGCAGAAACCGAAGAACCAGCCCCAGAACGCGCGCTTGCCCCAGCGCTCGTCCAACTGGAAGCCGAAGGCCTTGGGGAACCAGTACTGGTAGCCGGCGATGTAGCCGAACAACACGCCCGGGACGATCATGTTGTGGAAGTGCGCCACCAGGAAGGTGGTGTTGTGCAGGTTGAAATCCACCGCAGGGATGGCGTGCAGCACGCCGGTCATGCCGCCGATCACGAACAAGACCATGAAGCCGACCGTCCAGTACATGGTCGAGTGCATGCGGATGCGGCCGCGGTACATGGTGAACAGCCAGTTGAACACCTTCACGCCGGTGGGGACGCCGATGATCATCGTGGCGATGCCGAACACCGCGTTGAGCTTGGGGCTGGCGCCCATGGTGAAGAAGTGGTGGACCCAGACCAGGGTGGAGATCAGGGTGATGACGAAGGTGGCGTAGATCAGGGTCTTGTAGCCGAACAGTTTCTTGGAGGAGAACGTGGTGACGACTTCGGAGAACACGCCGAAAGCGGGCAGCACCAGGATGTAGACCTCCGGATGGCCCCACATCCAGAACAGGTTGGCGAAGTTCATGAAGTTGCCGCCGTCGCCCGGGGTGAAGAAATGGGTGTCGAACAGGCGGTCGGAGGCCAGCAGCGCGAGCGCGGCGGTCAGGGCCGGGAAGGCGATCAGGATGATGATGCTGGCGCAGAACACCGTCCAGGTGAACACCGGCATGTCCATCATCGCCATGTGGTCCGCGCGCCGGCGCAGGATGGTGACCATGAGGTTGATCGCCGACAGCGTGGTGCCGAAGCCGCTGATGAACAAGGCCCAGATCCAGTAGTCCACGCCCACGCCGTCGTTGTACTGGGACAGGGAATAGGGCGGATACCCGGTCCAGCCCGCGGTGGAGAACTTGCCGATCACCAGCGAAATCAGCACCAGCCCGGCGCCGGCCACGGTCAGCCAGTAGCTGAGCGCATTGAGGAAGGGGAAGGACACGTCGCGCGCGCCGATCTGCAGCGGCACGATGTAGTTGGCCAGGCCGGTGAAGAACGGCATGGCCATGAAGAAGATCATGATCGAGCCGTGGGCGGAGAACACTTGCTGGAAGTGGTCGCCCTCCAGGAAGCCGGGGCCGGTGACCGAGGCTGCCTGGTGGAAGCGCATCATGATGCCGTCGGCGAAGCCGCGCAGCAGCATCACCAGGGCCAGCACCACGTACATGATGCCGATCTTCTTGTGGTCGGAGGTGGTCAGCCAGTTGCGCCACAGCCAGCCCCACAGCTTGAACCGGGTCAGCACGGCGACCACCGCCAGCGCGCCCAGCAGAGTGACCGCCGCGCCTCCGAACGCGATGGGGCTGTATAGCGGCAACGCGTCGTAGTTCAGGCGCCCGAGCATCAGTGCGGTCCTTGGGGGTCGTGGGAGTGCGCCGCCGTGCTGGCGTCGGCGGAGGCGTCGGCCCGGCGCGCGTTGGCCGCGTGCCCGGTCGAGTATTTGCCTATCACCTCGGCGAACAGCCCGGGCTGGGCATGGCCGTAGGCGGTGACCGGATAACCGTCGCTGGGCTTGGCCAGGCGCTCGTAGGCTGTGCGGTCCAGGCGCTCGGGCGAGGCCGCCACCCGGCCCAGCCAGTGCCCGAACTCCTCGGCCGCGACCGCCCGCACCTTGAAATGCTGGTGCGAGAAGCCCAGGCCGGAGTAGTTGCCGTTGCGGCCCTGCAGCTCGACCGGGCGGTCGGCGAGGAAATTGGTGCGGGTCTCCATGCCCGGCATGGCGTAGATCTGGGTGATCAGGCCGGGGACGAACAGCGAAGTCATCATCGGATCGGAGGACAAGCGGATGGTGACTGGACGGTCCACCGGCACGGTCAGGTCGTTGACCGTTGCCACGCCCTGGCCGGGGTAGATGAACAACCACTTGAAATCCAGGCCGATGGCCTGGATCTCCAGCGGCGGTTGTTCGCTCGCGATGGGTTTGTAGGGGTCCAGGTCGTGGGTGGAAAACCACGTGATCGCGCCGACCGCAGCCACGGTGATCAACGGTACGAACAGCACGATGGCGCCGAGGGTGCGCGAGCTGGTGAACTCGGGGTCGTAGTCGGGAGCGCGCCTGGAGGCGCGGTAGCGCCAGACCACCCACAGCGTCGCCAGGATGATCGGGATCACGATCAGCAGCATGATCCCGGTGGCGATCAGCAGCAGTTCGGCTTGCTGCTGCGCGACCGGGCCGACTGGATCGAGGATGGGCATCCGGCTGGCCGTGCACCCGGTGAGCGACAACAGGGCCGGGCCGGCGAGTCCGGCGCCGGCGCGGAGGATGGCACGATGCAGCATCCAGACTTCTCCTTGCCCAAGACCGGGAACGCCGGCGGTGTGGTGCGTTCGGCGCCGAGTGCTTCGACGCTGCGGGAAAAGCATCCCGGCAAGGCGAAAGAAATTTCAATCACAGTCGTGGCGCGACGGCGAGAATGCGACGCGATGCGGATCGGCCCTGAGCGAGCGCTGCCGAGGGGGTGTTGCGCGGGCGGCGCGTAAGCTGGGGGGAACTATCGGTCACAAGCGTGTGGCGGCGTGGCCCGGATGGAGGCCGAGGCAGGCGTCGATGCGGATCGGATGGGCCGCGCCGGCCGCTTGCCCGAGCCGCGCGCTGCGCGAGCGAGCGCAGCTCCGGCCCAGGCGCATCGTTTTTCCTGGTCGATGCAGGCGCGTTGGCCGGGCGGTGCGGACCACCGCGCGCGGTCGCGATTCAACCGCGCCGCAGCGGGCGCGCTTTGGCTGCGCGCGACTCAGGCGGCTTGCGCCTGGCGCGCGCGGCCTTGGTCGAACCCGAGTGGGCGCTGGCCCCGGTGTCGACGGCGGCGCCCTGCGACTTCGACGCCGCGCGCAGGGCCGGCGCCTGCGCGCGCAGATAGGCCCATAGCGCTTGCGCCACCGGGCCGTGCGGGCGGTCGCGGCGGCGCGCGGCCACCAGTTCTTCGATGCTGCCGGGCAGGCGCGGGCCGGCGAGCGAGAGCAGGCGGCCTTCGCGCAGTTCGGCCTCGATCAGGAAACGCGGCAGATGGCCCCAGCCCAGGCCTTGCTGGATGATTTCCTTCTTCATGCCCTGGTCGGCGACCACGCACTGGTGCGCGCCCTCGATCATGAAATAGTCGCGCGAGCGCGTGTGCCGGGCGCTGTCGCGGATCACGCATTGGGTGAACTCGCGCAGGCGCTCGGGGCCCAGGCTGCGGTCGATGGGGAATGGCAGCAGGGCTGGCGCTGCCACCGGCACGAACGGCACCTTGCACAGGTCCAGCCATTCCAGCCGGGTGTCGGTCTTGTCGATGCCGTGCAAGACCAGGTCGGCCTCGCCGTCGAGCAGGCGCTCGACCGGCCCGCCCACCGATTCGAAATGCAGATGCAGGCGGGTGCCCGGGCGATCGGCGAAGAAGCGCCCCAGCAGGCCGAGCAGGGGCGGACGCGGGCACAGGTCGCCGATCACCACGTGCAGGTCGCTTTCCTCGCCGGCGGCCCATTGCGCGGCCTGCAGGCGCAGTTCGTCGAACTGGCGCAGCAGCGATTGCGCGCGCCGCTGCAGGGCGCGCCCGGCCTCGGTCGGCCGCACCCGGTAGCCGCTGCGGTCGAGCAGGGCCAGCCCCAGTTGCCGCTCCAGCTTGGCCACTGCGGCGAATACCGAAGGATGGGTGCGGTGCAAGTCGGCGGCGGCGGCCTGGAAGCCGCCGGTCCGCACCACCGCCTCGAAGCATTGCAGGTCGTGCAAGGTGAAGGCCGGCATGTCGGATGTTCCTACAATCTTGTTGCCTACTTTGTAATATCCGCCCGACCGGCCCGCAACTAGGCTTGCGTCCGCGGCCTCCCGCCGTCGCAAGCGCCCACGGCCCCGCCGCGGCGCCCAAGCCACTGGACGGAGCACGTACATGAGCAGTCTTTCCCATGCCGCCGGCGCCTTCGACGCCGGCGACGGCACTTCCATCGCCTACCGTCTCGACGGTCGCGCCGGCCTTCCGGTGCTGGCACTGTCCAACTCCATCGGCACCGACCTGTCGATGTGGGACGGTCAGGTCGAAGCGCTGGCCCGGCATTTCCGCGTGCTGCGCTACGACGCCCGCGGCCACGGCCGCTCCGGCGTCCCGGCCGGCGCCTATTCGCTGGACCGTCTCGGCCGCGACGTGCTGGAACTGTTCGATCACCTGGGCATCGAGCGCGCTCATTTCCTGGGTCTGTCGCTGGGCGGTTTCGTCGGCCAGTGGCTGGGCGTGCACGCGCCGGAGCGGATCGGCCGGCTGGTGCTGAGCAATACCTCTTCCTACCTGGGCCCGGCGCCGGCCTGGGACCAGCGCATCGCCGCGGTCCTGGCCGCACCGGACATGGCCGCGACCGCGGCGATGTTCCTGGCCAACTGGTTCCCCGCGGCGATGATCGAGGCTGGCGACGCCGAGGTGGAGCGGTTTCGCGCCATGCTGCTGGCCACCCCGGCGCAGGGCCTGGCGGGCAGCTACGCCGCGGTGCGCGATGCCGATCTGCGCCGGACCGCGGCGCTGATCGTCAGCCCGACCTTGGTCGTGGCCGGCCAGTTCGACCCGGTCACCGCCGCCAGCCACGGCCAGGCCCTGGCCGCGACCGTGCCCGGCGCGCGCCTGGCGATGCTGCCCACGGTGCACCTGCCCAATGTCGAGCGGCCGGACGAGTATCTGCGGACGGTGTTGGAGTTCCTGACCGCCTGATTGGGCGGTGCGTTTGCCGTATCGAGGCGTCCAGGAGCGCCTGCTACAACCGGCGCAGCGTAGTCCGGGCCGTTCGCGGCCGCGGCCCCGCGCGCGTCCGGCGATGGACGCTGCATTGCCGTGGCGGCCGGCCACACCGGCGCACGGGGCGGGTACGCCGCGACAGGCATCGCATGAGCGCTTCCGCTCTTCCGCTACGGGGTTTCGGCGATGGAGCCGTCCGCCAGGGGCGAGCGCGTCCGGGGGCGGGGGCTTCGGCTTCATCAGCCGCCGCGGCCCCGACGATCGAACGCGATGGTCGGCGCCCTGGGGTTTCGCATCGGTTCCGGGGAGCTGCGGCAACCGGTCACAGTCAAGCTGTAGCGAGGGCGATCGCCCGGCGCTCAAGGCAGCGGGCGGCCGCGCTTAGGCCTTACAATCGGCGGTCTGTCCGGCGGCCCGGGCCGGCCCGGACTTATTTCTGCGCGAGTCCGCTGCGAGCCTGCGGCGCCGTGCCGCCCCATCAGCAGTGGAGCCTTTCAATGCGTACTTGGCTAGTGACCGGCGGTGCCGGGTTCATCGGCGGCAACTTCGTCCTCGATGCCGTCGCCCGCGGCATCCGCGTGATCAACCTGGACGCGCTGACCTACGCCGGCAACCTCGACACCCTGTCCAGTCTGGACGGCCATTCGGGCCACCTGTTCGTGCAGGGCGACATCGGCGATGCGGCCCTGGTCGGGCGCCTGCTGGCCGAGCACCGACCGCAGGCGGTGGTCAATTTCGCCGCCGAGAGCCACGTGGACCGTTCCATCGACGGCCCGGCCGCGTTCGTGCAGACCAACGTGGTCGGCACTCTGGCCCTGCTGGAGCAGGCGCGCGACTACTGGAAGTCGCTGCCGGCCGCCGAACGCGAAGCCTTCCGCTTCCTGCACGTGTCCACCGACGAGGTCTACGGCTCGCTCGGCGATTCGGGCAAGTTCACCGAGACCACGCCGTACGCGCCCAATTCGCCGTATTCCGCGTCCAAGGCCGCCTCCGACCACCTGGTGCGCGCCTTCCACCACACCTACGGCCTGCCGGTGCTGACCACCAATTGCTCGAACAACTACGGGCCGTTCCAGTTCCCCGAGAAGCTGATTCCGCTGGTGATCGCCAAGGCCCTGGCCGGCGAGCCGCTGCCGGTCTACGGCGACGGCATGAACGTGCGCGATTGGCTGTACGTCGGCGACCATTGCGCGGCGATCGCGCGGGTGCTGGAGTCCGGCCGGGTCGGCGAGACCTACAACGTCGGCGGCGATGCCGAACGCCCCAACCTGGACGTGGTGCGCAGCATTTGCCGCCTGCTCGACGAGCGCCAGCCGCTGGCCGACGGCCGCGCGCGCGAGTCGCTGATCGCCTTCGTCGCCGACCGCCCCGGGCACGACCGCCGCTACGCCATCGACGCCTCCAAGCTCAAGGACGAATTGGGCTGGGCGCCCACGCTGACCTTCGAGCAGGGCATCGCCCGTACCGTGGACTGGTACCTCGGCCACCAGGCCTGGGTGGCGCGCGTGCTCGACGGCAGCTATCGCCTGGAGCGCATCGGCCAGGCCGGCACCGGCCAAGCCTGACATCGCACAGCAGAGGACGCACGCATGAACCGCAAGGGCATCATCCTCGCCGGTGGCTCCGGCACCCGGCTGTATCCGATCACCCAGGCGATCAGCAAGCAATTGCTGCCGGTGTACGACAAGCCGATGATCTATTACCCGCTGAGCGTGCTCATGCTCGCCGGCATCCGCGAAGTGCTGGTGATCAACACCCCGCACGAACAGGCCTTGTTCAAGAACCTGCTCGGCGACGGCTCGCAGTGGGGCATGCGCATCGAATACGCCTCCCAGCCCAGCCCGGACGGGCTGGCCCAGGCGTATTTGATCGGCCGCGAATTCGTCGCCGGCGGTCCCAGCTGCCTGGTGCTGGGCGACAACATCTTCCATGGCCCGGGCCTGACGGCCATGCTCAAGCGCGCCGGCCAGCGCGAGCATGGCGCGACTGTGTTCGGCTACTGGGTCAGCGATCCGGAGCGTTACGGCGTGGCCGAGTTCGACCGCGACGGCAAGGTCATCGGCCTGGAAGAAAAGCCGCTCAAGCCGCGTTCGCGCTACGCGGTGACCGGCCTGTACTTCTACGACGGCCGCGCCAGCGATTTCGCCGCCCAGCTCAAGCCCTCCGCCCGGGGCGAGCTGGAGATCACCGATCTCAACCGCCGCTACCTGGAAGAAGGCAGCCTGCACCTGGAACAGCTCGGCCGCGGCTATGCCTGGCTGGACACCGGCACCCACCAGTCGCTGCTGGAGGCGTCCAATTTCATCGAGACCATCGAGGCGCGGCAAGGCCTGCGCATCTGCTGCCCCGAGGAGATCGCCTGGAACAACGGCTGGATCGACGCGGCGCAGTTGGCCGAACTGGCCAGACCGCTGGTCAAGAACGGCTACGGTCAATATCTTCTGGGCCTGTCCGAGCGCGGTTTCGTGCCGTAGGAGCGCAATGAACGTCATCCAAACCGATCTGCCGGGCTGCCTGGTGGTCGAGCCGCGCGTGTTCGGCGATGCGCGCGGCTGGTTCTACGAGTCCTTCAACCACGACAAGCTGGCCGAGCACGGCCTAGCGCCCGCCTACGTCCAGGGCAATGTGTCCTGCTCCGCGCGCGGCGTGCTGCGCGGCCTGCATTACCAATGGCCCAAGCCGCAGGGCAAGTACGTCAGCGTGCTGGAAGGCGAGGTCTGGGACGTCGCGGTGGACATCCGCCGCGGCTCGCCGCATTTCGGTCGCTGGGCCGCGGTGTTGCTGAACGCGGACAACAAGCGCCACTTCTGGATTCCCGAAGGCTTCGCCCATGGCTTCGCCGTGCTCAGCGAGCGGGCGGTGTTCAGTTATCTATGCACCCACACCTACGACCCGCAGGCCGACGCGGCCATCCGCTGGGACGATCCGGCGCTGGGCATCGACTGGCCGCTGGGCGATCCGCTGCTCTCGGCCAAGGACGCGGCTGCGCCGCTGTTGGCCGATGTGGATCCGGAGCGGCTGCCGGTGTACCTGCCGTGAGCGCGGCGCCGCGGGGGGACGCATGAAAGTCTTGCTGTTGGGCGCCGACGGTCAGGTCGGACACGAACTGCGGCGCGCGCTGGCACCGCTGGGCGAAGTGGTCGCCACCACCCGCAGCGGGCGTTGGGCCGACGCCAGCCAGGGGCTGGCGCTGGACCTGGCGCAGACCGAATCGATCGCCCCCCTGTTGCGCCAGGTGCGGCCGCAGGCGGTGGTCAACGCCGTGGCTTATACCGCGGTGGACCGGGCCGAGAGCGAGCGCGAACAGGCCTTCGCGGTCAATGCCGCCGCCCCGGCGCGCCTGGCCGAAGCCTGCGCGGAGTTGGGCGCGAGCTTGCTGCACTACTCCACCGATTACGTCTTCGACGGCGGCGCCCAGCGCCCCTATCGCGAAGACGATCCGACCGGCCCCTTGAGCGTTTATGGCCAGAGCAAGCTGGCCGGCGAGCAGGCCATCGCCGCCAGCGGCGCCCGCCACCTGATCCTGCGCACCGCCTGGGTCTACGCCACGCGCGGGCACAATTTCCTGCGCACCATGCTGCGCCTGGGCGCCGAGCGCGAGGAACTGCGCGTGGTCGCCGACCAGCGCGGCGCACCGACCCCGGCCTGGCTGCTGGCCGATGCCGCCGCCGCGATCCTGCGCCAAGGCGTGGCTGCATCGGGCGTGCGCCACTTGGTCGCCGATGGCCAGACCAGTTGGCACGGGTTCGCCGAGGCGATCTTCGCCGAAGCGCTGGCGCGCGGCCTGATCGAGCGTGCGCCGCGGGTCGTGCCGATCGGCACCGACGATTATCCGACTCCGGCCCGCCGGCCCGCGTTCTCGGTGCTGGATACGGCGCGGATCAAGGCCGAGTACGGCCTGGCCTTGCCGGATTGGCGCGAGGCCTTGCGCCTGACCCTGGACCGCGACGCGGCGCCCTGAGCTTCATCCAGGCCCTGGCCCGCGCCGCTCGCGCGGTTCCTGTGGTCGTAGCGGCGGCTTGGCCCACTGCCACCGCCCCCTTGCATCGCGCCGCCTTCCGCAGGAGCGGCGCCAGCCGCGAACGCACCCTGGCCGAGCGCTTGCGCTGCACCGCTGCCCTCTCGCACGCATCCCGCTGCCGCGGCCGGCTGGGCGATCCCGCCCCGCATCAATGTCATCACGCTGGTTTTGCTTCCGCCGCCGAGGAGCCGCGCCAGCGCTGACTGCGCAAACGCCGCGGACATCGACGATTGTGCCGCCCGCGCAGGCATGCCTATGATCGGCGGCGCAGCGGCGAAAGCCGCCTGCCGCGGCCAGGGACGCAGGCCGGCCAAGGTGCCGGAAGGGGCCCGCGCCGCGTGGGGACGCAGGCAATCCAGGGACAGCAAGGGGACGCAATGAAACCGAATACGATCGCGCTGCTGCTGGCGGCGCTGTGGGCCGCGCAAGCACCGCAGGCCCGCGCTGCCGAAGCGACCGCGCCGACCGCCGCCGACGGCGTCAAACTCGACGGCTTCGTCAAGCCCGACACGTTCGAGCGGGTCAAGCTTTCGCCCACCGGCGACTACTTGGCCGCGACCGTGCCGATGGGCGATGAGACTGTGCTGGCGATCATCCGCCTCAAGGACATGACCCGCACCGCGGGGTTCCGCATCGGCAAGCACAACCACGTCGATGACTTCGACTGGATCAGTCCCGAGCGGGTGTTCATCTCCATGGCGCAGAAGCTGGGCTCGCGCGACGAACCCCAGCGCACCGGCGAGATCTTCGCCATCAATGCCGACGGCAGCCAGGCCGACGTCATGCTCGGTTACCGCGTCCAGAGCCGCGGCCCGGGCACGCGCCTGCAGCCGAAGAAGGTCGAGGCGGTGGCCGGTTTCCTGGTCGACGACCTGCCCGGCGACGACCGCAACGTGGTGATCTCGGTCGAGCCCTTCGCTGCCGACGCCTACACTCGCGCCGAGCGCCTGGACATGATCACCGGCCAGCGCTCCACCCTGGCGATGGTGCCGGTGCGCAACGCCCGCTACCTCACCGACAACGCCGGGGTGGTGCGCTTCGCCCTGGGCTTCGGCACCGACCGGGTGAACAAGCTGTTCTACCGCGCCGACGCCAAGAGCGAGTGGACCCTGCTGCGCAGCGAGGGGCGCGGCGAGGGCCTGGACCTGCCGGTCGGCTTTTCCGCCGACAACGCCACCGCTTATTTCCAGAGCGAAATGCCCAAAGGGCCCGACGCGATCGTAGCCATGGACATGGCCAGCGGCCAGCGCCGCGAGGTGTTGCGCGATGCGCGCGCCGATCCGGCCGTGATCATCCGGCGAGTGGGCACCCAGGTGCCGGTGGGCGCGTTCTTCGCCGATGCGCAGCCGCGCACGGTGTTCTTCGACCCGGCCTCGCCCGAAGCGCGCCAGTACAAGAGCCTGGAAGCGGCCTTCCCCGGCCATGCGGTGCGGGTGACCTCGCAGAGTGCCGACGGCAAGCTGGCCCTGGTGCAGGTGTGGAGCGACCGCAATCCCGGCGAATTCTTCCTGTTCGATGGCGAGCGCAAGCATGCCCGGCACGTGCTGAGCCGGCGCGAGTGGTTCGACCCCGAGGCGATGGCGCCGTCGCGTCCGGTGCGCTTGAAGGCGCGCGATGGGCTGGAGTTGAACGGCTTTCTGACCACGCCGGCGGGGCGAGAAGCCAAGTCGCTGCCGATGGTGGTGATGCCGCACGGCGGGCCTTACGGCGTCCAGGATACCTGGGGCTTCGACAACGATGCCCAGGTGCTGGCCGCCGCCGGCTACGCGGTGCTGCAGGTCAATTTCCGCGGCTCCGGCGGCTTCGGCCACGCCTTCCTCGATGCCGGCCAGCGCGAATGGGGCGGGCGCATGCAGGACGATGTCACCGACGCGACCCGCTGGGCGGTCGAGCAGGGCATCGCCGACGCTTCGCGGATCTGCCTGTACGGCGCCAGCTACGGCGGCTACGCCGCATTGATGGGGGTGGCCAAGGAGCCCTCGCTGTACCGCTGCGCGGCCGGCTATGTCGGCGTGTACGACCTGCCGCTGATGCACACCACCGGCGACATCCAGCGCCGCGGCTCGGGCGAGACCTATCTGCGCCAATGGATCGGCACGCCCGAGGCGCTGGCCGCGGTTTCGCCCACGCGCCTGGCCGGGAAGATCAAGGTGCCGGTGTTCCTGGCCGCCGGCGGCGAGGACGAACGCGCGCCGCAGGCGCACAGCGAGCGCATGGAAAAGGCCCTGCGCGAGGCCGGCGTCCCGGTGCAGACGCTGTACTACAAGACCGAGGGCCATGGTTTCTATCAGCCTGGGCACCAGCGCGAGTTCTACGCCCGCTTGCTGGCGTTCCTGGCCGGCCCGCTCGGCGGCAAGCTGGCCGCTCCGGCGCAGGACGAGGCCAAGGCCAAGCGCTGAGGCCGCCTGCGCGGCGCCACGGCCCGGCGCCGCGCGGGGCTGCGAGCAGCCTAGCCCTGTGCGCGGGGCCCCGTCGCCGCCGCGAAGCGCGCGGCCGCTGCGCGTGCCGGCGCGTCGCGCCGCGCGGCTCACTTCACGCCGTGCATCCAGCGCCGCAGCAGCGGCGCCGCCAGCAGGAACAGCACGCCCGAGCCGATGCCGATCCACATCAGCAGATTGAACAGTTCGCCGTACTTGACCGAAGCGGCGGCCATGTCGATGGCGCCGCCCTCTGGGATCTCGACCGAGGCGATCTTGGCCAATTGCGCGGCGAGCACTTCCGAGAACGCGGTGGCCAGCCAGAACGCGCCCATCATCAGCCCGACCACGCGCGCCACCGACAACTGGGTGACCGCCGACAGGCCGATCGGCGACAGGCACATCTCGCCCACTTCCAGGATGAAATAAGCCGCCACCAAGTACCACACGCTGGCCATCGCGCCGCTGGCGGAAACCTCCGCCGCCGCGACCAGCGGCAGGAACGACAGGCCGGCGAAGACCAGTCCCAGCGCCATCGTGGTCGGCTTGCCCGGGCTGCGCCCGCGCCGGGCCAGCCAGGGCCACAGCCAGGAGAACAACGGCGCCAGCAGCACGATGAAGAACGCGCCCAGGAAGGTCAGCGAACTGGCGGTCTGCGGCACCAGCACCACGTCGTGCGCGGTCGCCACCGCCAGGCCCAGGCCCAACAGCGCCACCAGCGCCTTGGCCAGGCCGTCGCGGCCGCGGTCGCTGGCCCACAGTGCGGCCACCATCAGCGGCGGGCTGGCGGCCATCGAGAACGTCGACCAGGGCAGGGTGGGGTGGTAAGCGCCCAGGGCCAGGCCGAACAGGTCCTTGCTCATCAGCCGGTCGTTGAAGGTCACCCAGGAGCCGTAGGTCTGCTCGTAGAGGGTGAAGAAGATCAGCACGGCGAAGATCAGCACCACCAGCGCGAGCATCTGCTCGCGCTGTTCGCGGCTGCACTGGCGGGCGATGAAGCCGAAGAACCAGGCCAGGAACACCGCCAGGGTGGCCAGCATGATCGCCAGCGCCGCGGTGAAGCTCAGCCCGCCCAATTCGAGGGTGACGCGCGAGGCGAACTGGATCGTGCCCCACAGCACCAGCACGCCGCCGGCGCTGCCCAGATAGATCCAGGCCTCGCGCGAGAACGGCCCCAGACGCTCGCGCAGCAGCGAGGGATCGGCCGGCTCGGCGTGCCCGCGCAGATAGCGTTGGCCCCACAGGAACATCGCCAGCCCGGCGACCATGCCGATGCCGGCCGCGCCGAAGCCGTATTTCCAACCGTAGGTCTCGCCCAGGAACGCGCAGATCAGCGCCGAGAACAGCGCCCCGACGTTGATGCCGGCGTAGAACAGGGTGAAGCCCGAATCGCGGCGCGGATCGTCGGCGGCATAGAGCTTGCCGACGATGGTGGAGATGTTGGGCTTGAGGAAGCCGACGCCGGCGATGATCAGCGCCAGCGAGAGATAGAACACTTGCAGCGCGGCCTCGTCGCGCACCACCTGGCCGTTCTCCAGCCGCGCGGCGTGGCCTTCGTAGGCCATGCCCAGGTGGCCCAGCACCAGCAGCACGCCGCCCAGCACCACCGCCTTGCGCATGCCCAGCCAGCGGTCGGCGAGCAGGCCGCCGACCACAGGCACTGCGTACACCAGGCCGCCGTAGGCGCCGATCAGATCGTAGCCGGCGTCGTCGCTGAACAAGTGGTACTTGAGCAAGTACAGCAACAACAGCGCCTTCATCCCGTAGAAGGAGAAGCGCTCCCACATCTCGGTGAAGAAACACACATACAGGCCTTTGGGATGGCCGAGGAAGTCGTCGCTGCCGGAGACGGACTGGGCGGGGCGGGCTGCGGACACGGGCGGTTTCCCTGCGGCCTGGCGCGGCCGGGAGGCGCGAGTATAGGCCGCGAGACGGAGGCGCAGGCGAGGGCCGGCGCGGCCGCGTTGGACGGTGCGGCGTTCGATGTGCCACTGCGCTGCGCCGCAA
>CBIFVU010000003.1:0-46236 GCA_966185905.1 uncultured Lysobacter sp. | reverse complement strand
GCATCGGCCCGGAGTCCCCGGTCGGCGTGTGCCTGCCGCGCACGGTGCAGTTGCCAGTGGCGTTGCTGGCTGTGCTCAAGGCAGGTGGCGCGTACGTGCCGCTGGATGCCGCGTACCCGGACGGCCGCCTTGGCCACATCCTGGCCAGCGCCCAGCCGAAGGTCGTGCTGACGGTTTCCTCCGAGAAAGATCGGCTGCAAGGGTTGTTGACCGGGCCGGCCGAAGTGATCGCGCTGGATGACAAGTCGGCGGCGGATTCCGAAGTTGGCTGGGCCGCCGAGCTTCCGCACACCCTGCCCGGGCAGCTGGCCTACGTCATCTACACCTCCGGCTCCACCGGCCTGCCCAAGGGCGTGGCGATCACCCATGCCAACGCCGCGGCCATGCTGGCCTGGGGCGCGCAGACCTACACCGCTGACGTCCTGCGCCACACCCTGGCGGCCACCTCGATCTGCTTCGACCTCTCGGTCTACGAGCTGTTCCTGCCGTTGAGCATGGGCGCTACCGTCGTGCTGGTCCGCGACGCCCTGGTCCTGACCGAACGCGAGCTGCCCACGCCGCCGACGCTGATCAACACCGTGCCTTCGGCGATGGAGGCCCTGTTGTCGGCCAACGCCCTGCCGGCCACGGTGCGCGTGGTCAACCTGGCCGGCGAAGCCCTGAGCCGCGCCCTGGTCGACCGCCTGCACGCCCGCCCGCACATCGAAGCGGTCTACAACCTGTACGGCCCGTCCGAAGACACCACGTACTCCACCGGCGAAGCGGTCGAACGCGACAGCGCCCGCCGGCCGAGCATCGGCCGTCCGCTGCACAACACCCGCGCCTACGTGCTGGACGCACAACTGCGCCCGGTGCCGGTGGGCGTACGCGGCGAGCTGTACCTGACCGGCGAAGGCCTGTCGCGCGGCTACCAACACCGCCCCGACCTGACCGCCGAACGCTATATTCCGAACCCGTTCGGCCCGGCCGGCACCCGCCTGTACCGCACCGGCGACGTGGTGCGTTACCTGGCCGATGGCCGCCTGGACTACCTGGGCCGCGCCGACCACCAGGTCAAGCTGCGCGGTTTCCGCATCGAGCTGGGCGAGGTGGAAGTGGCGCTTGCGCGCCAGCCCGGCGTGCGCGAAGCGGTGGTGGTGGTGGCGGGCGAGGGCAGCGGCCAGGCCCTGGTCGGCTATGTCAGCGGCGAGGGCTTGAATGCCGAGGTACTGCGGACGCAACTGGCCCGCCAGTTGCCCGGCTACATGGTGCCCTCGCGCTTGATCGCACTGGAGGCGCTGCCGCTGACCTCCAACGGCAAGATCGACCGCAAGGCCTTGTTCGCCATGGACATCGCCGCCGAAGACGAATACGAACCAGCGGTCACCGCCACCGAAGTGGCGCTGGCCCAACTGTGGTGCGAACTGCTCGGCCAGCCGCGGATCGGACGCAAGGATGGATTCTTCGCCAGCGGCGGCAATTCCCTGCGCGCCACCCAACTGAGCGTGCGCATTGCCGAGACGCACGGGGTGCGGATGGGGGTGCGCGAGATCTTCCTGTATCCGCGCTTGGCCGACTTGGCCGAATTCATCGACTCCTTGCGTTGGATGAACTCGCCGGCGCAAGCCGTCGGTGCCGAAGAACACGCCGACGAGGATTTCGAGGTGGGATTGCTATGAGCCTGCACGAACTGATCAAGGACTTGCGCCGCCTGAACGTACGGCTGTGGCTGGAGGACGGCGGCCTGCGCTTCGCCGCGCCGCGCCACGCGGTGGACGAAACCCTGCGCGAGCGCATCCGCGATCACAAGCAGGCTCTGATCGACCTGCTCGACCGCGAGGGCGGGCCCGGGCTGGATCCGGCCGGGATGGTCGATGAAGACGGCGACCATCCCGGCGGAGGCTTGTCCTTCGCCCAGCAACGGCTGCTGTTCCTGCATCGCATGGACGGTGAGTCGCCGGCGTATCACTTGCCGCTGGCGCTGCGTTTGCGCGGGCCGCTGGACGAGCAGGCTCTGCAGGCGGCACTGGATGCTCTGGTCGGGCGCCACGATGCGCTGCGCACCCGGTTCCGGTTCGAGCAGGGCGAGTTCGTGCGCGAATCGGTGGCCCAGGCGCGACTGCGGCTGGAAACGCTGCAGTTGCCCGCGCACCAGGACGAACCGGCCGACGCTGGCTTGGCCCGGCTGGCGATCGAGCAGGCGCGCCGGCCGTTCGACCTGGACAGCGCGCCGCTGATGCGCGCCGCGCTGGTGCAGGTCGCGCCCGACGACCACGCGCTGCTGCTGACCATGCACCACGTCATTTCCGATGGCTGGTCGGTGGACCTGTTGTGCCGGCAGCTATGGGCCGAATACTCGCACGCCCCCGGCGTCGAACAGGCTTCCTCCGGCTTCCGCGGCGACGACTACGTGCGCTGGCAACGGCGCTGGCTGGACAGCGCGGACTTCCAGGCACAGAAGGCATACTGGCTGAAGCAGTTGGGCGGCGCACCGGAGCTGCTGGAGCTGCCTTGGGACTTCCCGCGGCCGCCGGTGCAGCGCTTCGAAGGCGCAGTGGAGCGTTTCGCCTTGCCCGCCGGGCTGCTCCGCCGATTGCAGGCCCTGGCCGCCGATTCCGGCGCCAGCCTGTACATGGTGCTGATGGCGGCCTTCTTCGTGCTGCTGCACAAGTACACCGGCGCCCAGGACCTGGCCATCGGTACTCCGGTGGCCAATCGCCGCCAGCGGGCCTGGGAATCGGCCGTGGGCTTTTTTTCCAACGTGGTGGTGATGCGCCTGCCGGTGTCGCCGGTCGAGCGCTTCGGCGAACTGCTGCGGGCCGCGCGCGAGACCAGCCTGTCGGCCTATGAGCATCAGGAGTTCCCATTCGAGCAGGTCGTCGAACACCTCCAGCAAAAGCGCAGCCTGAGCTATTCGCCCCTGTTCCAGGCGATGTTCATCCTCAAGGATGCCGCCGCGCAGGCCGATGCGCCGGCCGGACTGGCGGTGGAGGAGTTCGGCGTCGATCTGGGCGTGGCCAAGTTCGACCTGACCCTGACCGTGCAGGCCGGGGCAGACGGCGGCAACGGCGGCCTGGAGTACAGCACGGCCTTGTTCAAGCCCGAGACCGTGCGGCGCATGGCCGGACACTACCTGCGTCTGCTGCAGCAGATCGCCGAGGCGCCGGACTGCCGCATCGCTCAACTCGATCCCATCGGCGAGGCCGAGCGCGACTGCCTGCAACGGCAATGGAACGACAGCGACCAGGCCTACCCCGAGCAAGCGCTGGTGCACGAGCTGATCGCGGCGCAGGCCCAGGCTTCGCCCGACGCGGTCGCGGTGAGTTATGAGGACCAGGACCTCAGCTATGCCGAACTGCTGGCCCGCAGCCGCGCTCTGGCGCGGCGCCTGCGAGCGCAGGGGGTTGGGGGGGAGGCCAAGGTCGGTGTATTCGTGGATCGCTCGCCGGAACTGATCGTGGCGCTGCTGGGCATCTTGATGGCGGGTGCGGCCTATGTGCCGCTGGACCCTGGCTATCCGGCCGAGCGCATCGCCTGGATCGCCGCCGACGCGGCCCTGGCCGCGGTGGTCGCCACCCCGGCGCTGCGCGACCGCGCTCCGGGCGAGGGCCGCGCCGTGCTGGTTCTGGACGCGCTGGATGAGGCAGATGCGGCGACCCCGGGCGAGGACGCGGCGGACATCGCCCCGGCGCACAGCGACAACCTCGCTTATGTGATCTATACCTCCGGCTCGACCGGCAAGCCGAAGGGGGTGATGGTCAGTCACCGCAACGCGGTCAACCTGTTCGATGGCCTGGACCGGTCGCTGGCGCCCAGTCTCGGCGAAGAACGCGGGCGCCCGGTGTGGATGGCCCTGACCAGCATGTCCTTCGACATCTCCGTGCTGGAGCTGTTGTGGACCCTGGCCCGCGGCCATCACGTGGTGTTGCAGAAGGACCACCTCACCGCGCTGACCGTGGCGTCCACCGCCGCCGCCGCCGCGCCGGCCGGGCAGGGCGCGCCGGCCCGGCGCGCCGACGGCAGCGTGCGCCCGGCGCCGGAATTCAGCCTGTTCTACTTCGCCTCCGATGAGGACCAGCAGGCCGACAAATACCGGCTGCTGCTGGAAGGCGCGCGCTTCGCCGACAGCAACGGTTTTTCCGCAGTGTGGGTGCCGGAGCGGCATTTCCACGCCTTCGGCGGCCAGTTCCCCAACCCCTCGGTGGCCGCCGCGGCGGTGGCCGCGGTGACCGAGCGGATCCAGGTGCGCGCCGGCAGCTGCGTGCTGCCTCTGCACGATCCGATCCGGGTGACCGAGGAATGGTCGATGGTCGACAACCTTTCGCGCGGCCGCGCTGCCGTCGCATTCGCCTCGGGCTGGCATTTCAACGATTTCATCCTCGCCCCGGACCGTTTCCAGGACCGCCACCAGGCGCTGCGCGAGGGCATCGAGACCGTGCGCACGCTGTGGGCGGGCGGCTCCATCCGCCGCCGCGACGGCCTGGGCAACGAGGTCGAGGTCAGCGTGCGCCCGCGCCCGGTGCAGCCGGCCCTGCCGATCTGGATCACCGCCGCGGCCAGCCCGGACACCTTCCGCTATGCCGGCCAGATCGGCGCCAACGTGTTGACCCATCTGCTCGGGCAGAGCCTGCCGGAGCTGAAGGAGAAGATCGAGCTGTACCGCGCGGCGCGGCGCGAGCACGGCCACGATCCGGATGCGGGCAAGGTCACGCTGATGCTGCACACCTTCGTCGGCGCCGAGCTCGAATCGGTGCGGGCGGCCGTGCGCGAGCCGTTCAAGAACTACCTGCGCAGCTCGATCAACCTGCTCAAGCCGGTGGCCGAGAGCCAGGGGCTGGACGCGGGCAACGACCTGGAACTGGTGGTGGAAGCCGGTTTCAACCGTTATTTCGCCACCAGCGCCTTGTTCGGCACCCCCGAGTCCTGCCGCGAAATGATCGCCCGGGTCGAGGCGATCGGAGTGGACGAGATCGGCTGCCTGATCGACTTCGGCGTGGACACCGAGCAGGTGATCGGCAGCTTCGAGCACCTGGCCCGGCTGCGCGCAGCGGTCGCGCGCGAACGCGCTGCGCCGGCCCAGCTGGTGACGATCCGCGACAACGCCACCCATGTGCAATGCACGCCCTCGTTCGCCAAGCTGTTGCTGCAGCAGCAGGGCGCGTCCGGGATGCTGGGCGGCCTGCGCGGCTTCCTGGTCGGCGGCGAGGCCTTGTCGGCCCCGCTGGCGCGCGAACTGAAGCAGGCCGTCGGCGGTGAGGTGTTCAACATGTACGGGCCCACCGAAACGACCGTGTGGTCCGCGGTGCGCTGGATCCAGGGCGAGGAAGCGGTCATCGGCGCGCCGATCAGCAACACCCGCCTGCATGTGCTGGACGCGGCCGGCGCGCTGGCGCCGATCGGCGTCAAGGGCGAGCTTTACATCGCCGGAGACGGCGTGAGCCGCGGCTACTGGCAGCGCCCGGACCTGACCGCAGAGCGCTTCCTGCCCGACCCGTTCTCCGCTCGCCCGGGGGCGCGCATGTACCGCACCGGCGACCAGGTCAGGCGCCTGGACGACGGTACGATCGAGTTCGTCGCCCGCATCGACAACCAGGTCAAGGTTCGCGGCTATCGGGTCGAGTTGGGCGAGATCGAGAACGCCTTGCTGGCTCAGCCCGGGGTCAAGGATGCGGTAGCGGTCGTGCGCGGCGGCGAGAGCCACGAAGCCGCCATTCATGCCTACGTGGTCGCCCATACGGGGCAGGGTATCGACACGGCGGGCCTGCAGCAGGCCCTCGCCGCGGCCCTGCCGGACTACATGCGGCCGTCGGTGCTGATGGAGCTGCCGACCCTGCCGCTGACCCCCAACGGCAAGGTCGACCGCAATGCCTTGCCGGTGGCCTCGGCCGCCGCCGCGGCCCGGGCCGAGCGCGAGCTGCCCCGCAACGAACTGGAAGCCAAGCTCTCGCAGATCTGGTGCGGGCTGTTGAACGTGGACAGTGTCGGCATCCACGACAACTTCTTCGAGTTGGGCGGCCATTCGCTGCTGCTCGGCCGGATGCAGCGGCAAATCGCCGAAGCCTTCGGCCAAGAGATCGGAATCATCGAGTTGTTCAAGTATCCGACCATCAGCAGCCTCACCGCGATGCTCGGCCGGGAAGACCAGGTTCCGCGTTTCCGCAAGGCCGCCCAGCGTTCCAGGGACGGGCAGGCTGCGGTCAACCGGATGCGCGAGCGAATGAAGCAAAGGAAGCAGCATGGACCCCAAGAGCACGAACGCAGCTAACGCCATCGCCATCGTCGGCCTGGCCGGACGCTTCCCCAAGGCCGCCAATGTCGAGCAGTTCTGGGCCAACCTGGTGCGCGGCGAGGAAGCCTCCTCGCGCCTGGACGACGAGGAACTGCGCGCCAACGGCGTGCCCGAGCGGCTGATCGGCAACCCCGATTTCGTCAAGGTCGCCTATGCGGTGGAGGACATCGAGTCCTTCGACGCGGGGTTGTTCCAGTTCACCCCGCGCGAGGCCGAGATCACCGACCCGCAGCAGCGCATGCTGCTGGAGTGCTGCCACGAGGCGCTGGAGCACGCCGGCTATGCGCCGGAACGCTACAGCGGCGCGATCGGCGTCTACGCCGGTGTCGGCTCGATGGCCTATTACATGCGCAACCTGAGCGCCGACCCGGAATTGGTCGAGTCGGTCGGCACCTTGCGCATGTCCATCGGCAACGAGAAGAGCTTCGCCTCGACGATGGTGTCCTACAAGCTCAACCTGCGCGGGCCGAGCGTCAACGTGGACACCGCGTGCTCGACCTCGCTGGTGGCCGTGCACCAGGCCTGCCAGAGCTTGCTCGGGCATGAGTGCGACATGGCCTTGGCCGGTGGCGTCAGCCTGGACGTGCCCCAGCGCGTGGGCATGCTGTATCGCGAGGGCAGCATCGTCTCGCCCGACGGCCATTGCCGGCCGTTCGACAGCCAGGCCCGCGGCACGGTCAAGGGCAATGGCGCCGGCATCGTGCTGCTCAAGCGCCTGGAGGACGCCATCGCCGACGGCGACTGCATCCATGCGCTGATCCTCGGCTCGGCGGTCAACAACGACGGTTCGCTGAAGGTGGGCTACACCGCGTCCAGCATCGACGGCCAGGCCGAGGTGATCGCCGATGCGCTGGCCCGCGCCGACGTGGAACCGGCCAGCATCGGCTACATCGAAGCCCACGGCACCGGCACCATCCTCGGCGACCCGATCGAGATTTCCGCGCTGGGCGAAGTGTTCGCCAGCGGTGGGGCGAGCAACGGCCGGCACTGCGCGGTAGGCTCGGTCAAGTCCAACATCGGCCACCTGGACATCGCCGCCGGCGTGGCCGGCCTGATCAAGACCGTGCAGGCGCTCAAGCACGATTTGATCCCGCCGAGCATCAACTACGCCCAGCCCAATCCCAACATCGACTTCGACAATACGCCGTTCTTCGTCGCCGACCGCGCGATGGCGTGGCCGTCCTCGACCGGCCCGCGCCGCGCCGGCGTGAGTTCGTTCGGCATCGGCGGCACCAATGCCCACGTCGTGCTGGAGCAGGCGCCCGGCCCGGACGCCGCCGCGGCTCCGGCCTGCCGTGTGCAGGTGCTGCCGCTGTCGGCGCGCAGCCGCGCCGCGCTTGAGCGCCAGGCCGAGCAGTTGGCCGCGCATTTGCGCGCCGAGCCCGGCCTGGACCTGGCCGATGCGGCCTTCACCCTGCAGGAGGGCCGTCGCGAGCACGCCTACCGTACCGTCGCCAGCGGTCGCGACGCGGCCGAGCTGGCCGAGGCGCTGGAGCGCTGCGCACGCCTGTCCTCGCAGGCCGAGCCTGCGCGCGAAGCCAGCGGCGTGTGCTTCATGTTCCCGGGGCAGGGCGCGCAGCACGCGGGCATGGCCCGCGACCTGTACCGCGAGGAGCCAGCGTTCCGCGCTGCGTTCGATCGCTGCGCCGAGGGCTTCCTCGCCGAACTGGGGCAGGACCTGCGCCAGATCGTGTTCTCCGAGGACCCGGCCGATTGCGAGCGGCTCAACCAGACCCTGTTGACCCAGCCGGCCCTGTTCGCGGTCGAGTACGCCCTGGCGCAACTGTGGCGCGCGCACGGGGTCGAGCCGGCGGCGATGATCGGCCACAGCATCGGCGAGTATGTGGCCGCCTGCCTGGCCGAGGTGTTCAGCCTGGAGGATGCCATCGTCCTGATCGCTGCGCGTGCGCGCCTGATGCAGGCGCTGCCGGGCGGGGTGATGCTGATGGTGCATTTGTCCGAGCAGGACGTCGCCGCGCATTTGTCGCCGGCCTGCTCGCTGGCGGCGGTGAACGGACCGCACATGTGCGTGCTTTCCGGAAGCGAGGCGGCCATCGCCGAGGTCGAGGCAGCGCTGGTGGCCGCCGGGGTGGAATCGCGGCGCCTGCACACCTCGCACGCGTTCCACTCCTGGATGATGGACCCGGTGTTGCAGCCTTATGCGCAGGCGCTGGCCAAGGTGCGCCTGAGCGCGCCGCGCATCGCCTATTTGTCCAACGTCAGCGGCGACTGGATCCGTCCCGAGCAGGCGACCGACCCGGACTACTGGCTGCAACACCTGCGCGGCACCGTCCGTTTCGGCGAGGGGTTGCAGCGCTTGATCGACGAGCCCGGCCGGATCCTGCTGGAAGTCGGTCCCAGCCAAGTGCTCAGCACCTTGGCGCGGCGCAGCTTCGGCGCCGGCGGCCGCTTGGTCAGCAGCGCCCGCCACGCCCAGGAACGGCGCGACGACCAAGTCGCCTTCCTGCAGGCGGCCGGGCAGTTGTGGGCGCACGGCCTGGCCCTGGACTGGCGCCGGGTGCGCCGCGCCGAGCGCGGCCGCCGCGTGCCGTTGCCGACTTATCCTTTCGAGCGCAAGCGCTACTGGATCGATGCCAAGGGCCGTTCGGCCTCCGACGCCGCCGCCGCCGAAGCCGTCCCGGCCGCTGATGCCGCGGCCGCCGACGCGGAGCTGGCCGCGTTGACCGTGCGCGAGCGCATCGTCGAGTCCTGGAAGCGCAGCTTCGGCCTGGACGCGATCGGCGAGGACGACAGCTTCTTCGAGCTCGGCGGAGATTCGTTGCTGGCGACCCAGCTGACCTCGCTGGTGCGCGACCGCTTGCAGATCGACCTGTCGCTGAGCGACCTGTTCGAGTACCCGCGTCTGTCCGACCTGCTCGAGCGCCTGCGCGCCAAGGGCGTGGACCTGGACGCGCGGCCGGCCCCGGCCGCGCCGGTGCTGCGCACCGAGCCGGATCTGGCCAATCGCCACCAGCCCTTCCCGCTGACCGACATCCAGCAGGCCTACTGGGTCGGCCGCACCGGTGCGGTCGAGCTGGGCCAGGTCGCCACCCACATCTACCTGGAAGTGGCGATCAAGGACGGCGAGATCGAGCGCTTCAACCGCGGCTGGAACCGCCTGATCGCCCATCACGACATGCTGCGGGCGATCTTCCTGGCCAGCGGCGAGCAGCAGATCCTGGCCGATGTGCCCGAGTACGTGTTCGACGTCGCCGACCTGCGCGGCCTGAGCCCGGAGGACAGCGAAGCCCAGGCCCTGGCTCTGCGCGAGCGCATGTCGCACCAAGTGCTGCCGGCCGACCGCTGGCCGCTGTTCGACATCAAGGCGCTGCGCTTCCAGGATCGGCAGTTCCGGCTGTGCATCAGCATCGACATCCTGCTGGTGGACGCCTGGAGCATGAACATGCTCATCGAGCAGTGGCTGCAGCTGTACGCCGATCCGGACAAGGCGCTGCCCAAGGTCGAGTTCTCCTTCCGCGACTACGTGGTGGCCGAGCACGCCCTGCGCGACACGCCGATGTACCAGCGCAGCGAGAAGTACTGGTTCGACCGCATCGACAGCCTGCCCGGCGCGCCGGACCTGCCGCTGGCGGTGGCGCCCTCGGCCTTGGCCGAGACCCGCTTCACCCGGCGCATGCAGACCATGGACAAGGCGCGCTGGTCGCGCCTGAAGAAGAAGGCGGTGGCGCTGGGCCTGACCCCGTCGGGGCTGCTTGCGGCGGCCTTCTCCGAAGTGCTGGCGCTGTGGAGCCAGAACCCGCGCTTCTGCATCAACCTGACCACCTACGCGCGCCATCCCTTCCACGAAGACGTGGACCAGATCGTCGGCGACTTCACTTCGCTGAGCCTGCTGGAGATCGACAACTCGGTGCGCGGGCCGTTCCAGGCCACCGCCGAGCGCGTGCAGAAGCAGCTGTGGTCCGACCTGGACCACCGCTACATCGGCGCGATCCACCTGCTGCGCGAAATGGGCCGCCGCAACGGCTCGCGCGTGGCCATGCCCATCGTGTTCACCAGCACCCTGGGCGTGCGCACGCTGGAGCACGAGAACGACGAGCTCAAGGACTTCGGCGAAGAGGTCTTCGGCGTCAGCCAGACCTCGCAGGTATGGCTGGACCACCAGGTCATGGAATGGAACGGTGGCCTGCGTTTCAACTGGGACTCGGTGGACGCACTGTTCCCCGAAGGCATGGTGCAAAGCATGTTCGACGGCTACTGCGCCTTCATCGAGCGCCTGGTCGACGACGAGTCGCTGTGGCAGGACAACGCCGCCGATCACCTGCTGCCGGCCGAACACCGCGCCTTGGTGGCGCGCTCCAACGACACCGGCGAAGCCTTCGCCCTGGACCTGCTGCACGTGGCCTTCGAGAAGCAGGCCGCGGCTACGCCGGATGCCTTGGCGGTGATCGCGGCCGACGCCAGCCTGAGCTACCGGCAGCTGTATCTGCGCGCGCAGGGGCTGGGCCACGAACTGGTCCAGGCCGGGGTCGGCGTGGGCGAACTGGTCGGCGTGCTGCTGGACAAGGGCTGGGAGCAGATCGCCAGCGTCATGGGCATTCTTGCTGCCGGCGGCGCTTACCTGCCCATCGATCCGTCGCTGCCGCAGGACCGCCTGGCCTATCTGCTGGAGAACAGCGGCGTGCGCATCGTGGTCGGACAGGCCGAGCTGTTCGATCGCCTGCCGGCGCAGGCAGCGCCGCTGCGCTGCATCGACATCCACCGGATCGAGCCGGCCGCGGAAGGCAGCGCGCCGCTGCCGGCGCGGCAGAGCCTGGACGATTTGGCCTATGTGATCTACACCTCCGGTTCCACCGGCCGGCCCAAGGGCGTGATGGTGCCGCACCGCGGCGCAGCCAACACGATCGCCGACATCAACCGCCGCGTGGGCCTGGGCCCGCAGGACCGCGTGTTCGCGATCTCGGCGCTGAACTTCGACCTGTCGGTCTACGACGTGTTCGGTGCGCTGGCCTGCGGCGCGGCCCTGGTGATGCCGCGCAGCCAGGACCTGCGCGAGCCGCAGCGCTGGGTCGAGGCGATCCAGGCGCACCGGGTGAGCTTCTGGAACTCGGTGCCGGCGCTGATGCAGATGCTGGTCGACCACGTCGGCGACAGCGGCCAGCCGCTGACCCATACCTTGCGCCAGGTCATGCTCAGCGGCGACTGGATTCCGCCGGCGCTGCCGCAGCGCATGCATGCATTGTGGCCGCAGACCCAGGTGCTGGGCGCCGGCGGCCCGACCGAGTGCTCGATCTGGTCGGCCTGCCATCCGGTCCAGGCCGAGGACTGGAGCAAGGACAGCATTCCTTACGGCCGCGCGCTGCATAACCAGCAGATCCATATCCTCGACGAAAAGCTGCAGGAACGCCCGCTGTGGGTGGCCGGCGAGCTGTACGTGGGCGGCGACGGGCTGGCCCTGGGCTATCTGGCCGATCCCGAGCGCACCCAAGCCACCTTCCTGGTCCATCCGCGCAGCGGCCAGCGCCTGTACAAGTCCGGCGACCTCGGCCGCTACCTGCCCAATGGCGACATCGAGTTCCTCGGCCGCAACGACTTCCAGGTCAAGGTCAACGGTTATCGGGTCGAGCTGGGCGAGGTGGAGGCCGCGCTCAAGCAGGACGAGGCGTTCAAGGACGTGGTGGTGGTGGCCGCGCACGAGCCCGGGCGCAAGAACAAGAGCCGTTTGATCGCCTACCTGGTGGCCGAAGGCGGGGTGGCCGCACCGGCCGCGGCGGCTGCGGCTGCGTCGTCGGCGCCTGCGGCCGCTGCGGTCGAGGCGCCCAGCGCCGAGGACTTGGCGCTGCAGGCCAAGCTGGTCGAGTTCAAGCTGACCAAGCCCGGCCTGCGCAAGCGGCGCGAGGGCGAGGCGCAGCTGGCGCTGCCGGCGGTGGAGCGCGATCGCGCTGCCTATCGCCGCCGCAAGAGCTATCGCGAGTTCTTGCTCGGTCCGGTCGGCCTGCAATCGCTCAGCGAGGTGCTGGGCTGTTTGTCCGAGCTGCACGAGGAGGGCATGCCGCTGCCCAAGTACCGCTACGCCTCCGCCGGCAGTCTGCATGCGGTGCAGTTGTACCTGTACGCCAAGCCCGGTCGCGTGGCCGGGCTGGAGGAGGGCTATTACTACTACCACCCCGAGCAGCACGCGCTGGTGCGCGTGGCTGCCGGCCCGGCCCTGACCGCGGCCTCCTACGGCCGCGGCGACAACCCGGGGTTGTACGAGAACGCCGGGTTCTCGCTGTTCTTCGTCGGCCAGGTCGATGCGATCGCGCCGGTCTACGGCGAGGCAACCGCGCGCGAGTTCCTGTCGCTGGAAGCCGGCTACATGGGCCAACTGCTGATGGAGGCCGCGCCGACCCGCTTGATCGGCCTGTGCCCGGTCGGCTACCTGGACCCGGGCGTGGGCGCCCTGCTGGGCCTGGACGAGCGCCAGGTCATCGTCCACAGCATGGTCGGCGGCGCGGTGTCCGACGCCCAGGTCGATTCCTGGACCGGCCTGCTCGGCCATGCCGGCGACCGCACGGCGCCGGACGCCGATGCTCTGCGAGAGCGCCTGCGCCGGCAATTGCCCGAGTACATGGTGCCTTCGGCCTTTGTGTTCCTGGAGGCGCTGCCGCTGACCGCCAACGGCAAGGTCGACCGCCGCGGCCTGTCCGAGCTGGGCGTCATCGCCAAGCCGGCGCGCACGATCAAGCCGCCGCGCAACGAAGTCGAGCGCAGCCTGCTGGAGATCTGGCGCCAGGCCCTGGGCCAGGAGTCGATCGACACCGACGACAACTTCTTCGAGCTGGGCGGCGACTCGGTGCTGATCGTGCGCATGCACAAGCAGCTCAAGGCCGCCTTCGGCGAGGACCTGACCATCGTGGACTTGTTCAAGTACCCGAAGATCTCCGAACTGGCCGCGCACCTGGGCCGCAATGCCGGCGCCGAGCCGGCGGTGGTGCCCGACGCCGGAGCGGTCGCCGACCGCCGCAAGGCCGCGTTGATGCGCCAGCGCCAGTTGGCCGCGAGCGGGGTGGAGCATGACTGAGCACGCGCGCGACACCGAGGCTGCCGACGGCGCCTCGTTCCAGAGCGTGGCCATCATCGGCGCCGCCGGGCGCTTCCCCGGGGCCGAGGACGTGGAGGCGTTCTGGCGCAATCTCGCCGCTGGGGTCGAGTCGATTCGCCAATACAGCGACGAGGAACTGCGCGCGGCCGGCGTGCCCGAGGCGGTATTGGCCCAGCCGGGCTACGTCAAGGCCGGCGCGCGCCTGGACGGCGCCGAGGACTTCGACCCGGAGTTCTTCGACATGACCCCGCGCGAGGCGGAGATCACCGACCCGCAGCACCGCGTGCTGCTGGAGTGCGCCTATCACGCCATGGAAAACGCAGGCTACGTGGCCAGCCGCTATCCCGGCGAGGTCGCGCTGTACGCCGGGGTGGGCATGAACACCTACCTGATCAACAACCTGATGCCGCGCCCGGACGTGCTGCAGGCCTTGGGCATGCACCAGCTCCTGCTCGGCAACGACAAGTGCTACGCCACCTCGCGCATCGCCTACAAGCTCAACCTGCGCGGCGCCTGCGTCACCATCGACACGGCCTGCTCCTCGGGCCTGGTGGCCCTGACCCTGGCTTATCGCAGCCTGATCTCGTTCGAATGCGACCTGGCCCTGGCCGGCGGCGCCAAGGTCAACGCCGCCGACCTGGGCTATCCCTATGAGCCGGGCAGCATCAATTCGCCCGACGGCCATTGCCGGACGTTCGACGCGCAGGCGCGCGGCACGGTGTTCGGCAGCGGCGCCGGCATGGTGGTGCTCAAGCGCCTGGACGATGCCATCCGCGACCGCGACACCATCCAGGCGGTCATCCGCGGCGCGGCGATCAACAACGACGGCTGGGCCAAGGTCGGCTTCACCGCGCCCTCGGTGACCCGCCAGCGCGATGTGATCCGGCAGGCCCTGGCCTTCTCCGAAACCGATCCGGCCAGCATCGGCTATGTCGAGGCGCACGGCACCGGCACGCAACTGGGCGATCCGGTCGAACTGGCCGCACTGAGCGAAGCCTTCGGCCCGCGCGGCGAAGGCGAGCGCTGCGCGATCGGCTCGGTCAAGCCCAACATCGGCCACCTGGAAAGCGCGGCCGGCATCGCCGGAGTGATCAAGACGGTGCAGGCGCTGCGCCGCCGGCAACTGCCGCCGAGCCTGCACTTCGATACCGCCAATCCGGCGCTGGAACTGGAGCGCTCGCCGTTCCAGGTCAATGCCGAACTGCGCGCCTGGCCGGCCGGGCGCGGCCCGCGCCGGGCCTGCGTGAGTTCGTTCGGGCTCGGCGGCACCAACGCCCACGTGGTGCTGGAAGAAGCGCCCACGGTGCGCGAGAGTGCCAGCGAGTCGCTGGAGTTGCTGCCGATCAGCGCGCGCAAGCCGGCCACGCTGGAGCGCGTGGCCGAACGCCTGCGCACGCGCCTGCTGGCCGCCGATGCGCCGGCGCTGGCCGATGCCGCCCACACTCTGGCGCGCGGCCGCGAGCCGTTCGAGCACCGTGGCTTTGTCCTGGCGCGCAGCCGCGAGGACGCCGCCGTGGCTCTGGCGCAGGTGACTGCGGTGCGCGCCGGTACGCCGAAGATCGCCTTCCTGATTCCCGGGCAGGGCGTGCAGTACCCTGGCATGGCGGCCGAGCTGTATGCCCGCCACCCGCACTATCGCCGTGCGCTGGAGGAGTGCTGCGAACTGCTGGGCGAGTGGGTCGACCTGGACTTGCGCGCCCTGCTGACCACGCCGGCCGATGCCGACGCGCCCTCGCCGTTGGACCAGACCCGTTACGCCCAGCCGGCCACCTTCGCCACTGCCTACGCCGCCGCGCGGTTGTGGATGGCCTGGGGCGTCAAGCCCGAGGCCATCGTCGGCCACAGCCTGGGCGAGTACGTCGCCGCCTGCCTGGCCGGGGTGTTCCCGCTGCGCGACGCGCTGCGCCTGGTGTGCGTGCGCGCCGGCCTGATGCAGGACCTGCCGGCCGGGGCGATGGCATCGCTGCGGATGGGCGAGGCGGCGGTGCGCGCGCTGCTGGACGCGCAGCCGCACTGCCGCTGCGATATCGCCGCGATCAACGGTCCGCTGGCCACCGTGGTCTCCGGACCGCCGGCCGACGTGGCCGCGTGCATCGAGGCCGCGCGCGCGGCCGGCGCCGAGGCGGCCGTGCTGCGCACCTCGCACGCGTTCCACTCGCACATGCTCGAACCCATGCAGGCGGCTTTCGAGCAAGCCTTCGCCGGGATTGCCCTGGCGGCGCCGGGCCTGAGCTTGACCTCCAGCCTGACCGGGCGCCTGCTCGGCGCCGAGCAGGCGGTCGATCCGCAGTATTGGTCGCGGCAACTGCGCGGCTGCGTGCGCTACGCCGACGCCATCGCCACCGTGGCGGGCGAGGGCATCGACCTGATGATCGACATCGGCCCCGGCGCGACCGCCTCGGCGCTGGCGCGGGCCAGTGTCGCCGCCGGCACCACGGTGCTTGCCGCCGGCGCGGCGCGCGGTGCGGCCGCAAGCGCCGAGGCCAACCTGCTGACTGCGCTGGGCCAGGCCTGGCGGTTGGGCGCGCCGGTGGACTGGGATGCTGTCTACGCTCATCGCGCGCTGCGCCGGGTCGAGCTGCCGGGCTATCCCTTCGACCGTCGCCGCTGCTGGATCGAGGCCGAGCCGGTGGCCGCGAGCACCGGCCTGGCGGCTTCGCCGCTGGCCGCCTCCGCGCTCCAGGCGCCGGCCCCGTCGGCTGCATCCAATGCAGCAGCCGTATCGGGACAGTCGGCCGCAGCGGCGGAGCCGGCCGACATGGAAGCCGCCATCGCCGCCATCTGGCGCGAACTGCTGGGCGTAGAGGCTTTGGCGATGGACGACAACTTCTTCGCCCTGGGCGGCCAGTCCTTGCTGGCCACCCGCGTGCTCGCGCGCATCCACGAGAGCACCGGCGTGGAGCTGCCGATGCAGGCCATGTTCGACCACCCGACCGTGGCCGGACTGGCTTTCGCCGTGGTCCAGCAGCGCGCCTTGATGGAAAGCCCGGACCTGTTGGAACGACTGCTGTCCGAGATCGAAAGCCAGAACGACCCGGCGCACGCCGCCTGACCTCCCACCGCCACCGCAGGGACGCCCCATGAGCACGCTCGAGCAACGATTGGCCAACCTCACGCCCGCCCAGCGCGATGCGCTGATGCGCAAGCTGGAGCGTCCGGCCGCCGCGCCGGCGCCGGCGGCGCCGCTGCCTCCGCGCGAGGACCGCTTGTCGCCTTCGCAGCAACGCATGTGGCTGTTCGAGAAGATCGAGGGCAATGCCAGCGCCTACAACATCGCCTCGGTGCTGCGGCTGCGCGGCGCCCTGGACGTGGATGCGCTGGAATGGGCGATCAACGACATCGTCCGCCGCCACGAAAGCCTGCGCACCACCTTCGTCGAGATCGACGGGCAAGCGCGCCAGCAGGTCGCCGAGCGGCTGGAGTTGCGGGTGGAGCGGCGCGAGGTTGCCGCGGGCGCGGACGGCGATCTGCAGGCCGCATTGCAGGCGGCGATCGAGCGCGAGATCGCGGTCGATTTCGCCCTCGACCGCGGCCCGCTGCTGCGGGTGAGCGTACTCGGCGCGGGCCCGGGCGAGCAGGTGCTGGTGGCGGTGATCCACCACATCATCGCCGACGGCTGGTCGCTGCGCCTGCTCGAGCGCGAGCTCAGCCAAGCCTATGCGCGCGCCCTGGCCGGCGACCGCAGTCCGCGTCCGCCGGCGCCGCTGCAGTATCGCGACTACGTGGCCGCCCAGCGCCACTGGCTGGACGAGGCCGGCGCCCGCCAACTGGACTATTGGAAGCACCAGCTCGACGGCGCGGCGACCTGCTGGCCGATGCCGACCGAACGTCCGCGCGAATCCAGCCCCGACCTGGCCGCGGCCACTTGCGCGGCGGTGCTGCCGCCGGCGTTGTGCGCGCAGGTGCGCGCGTTGGCCGAAGCCGAACAGGCCAGCGCCTTCATGGTGATGGCCACCGCCTTCAACCTGGTCCTGGCGCAGTGCTCCGGCCACGCCGACCTGTGCCTGGGCACGCCGGTAGCGAGCCGCCGCGACCGCCGTTTCGACCAGACCATCGGCCTGTTCGCCAATACCGTGGTGGTGCGCGCCGCGCTCGGCGGCGGCACCTTCCGCCAGGCCCTGGCCCAGGTCAAGGCGGCCGCGCTGGGCGCGTTCTCGCACCAGGACCTGCCGTTCGAGCAGGTGGTCGATGCGCTGAGGCCGGAACGCTCGGGCCACCACCCGCCGTTGTTCCAGGTACTGTTCGCGCTGCAGTCCACCGAGGCCAGCGACCTGGCCTTGCCGGGCCTGACCGCCGAACCGCTGCACCTGCAACGCCGCGCCAGCGAGTTCGACCTGATCTTCGAGCTGTTCCTGAGCGAACACGACAACCACGCTGCGCTGACGTATCGCAGCGCGCTGTACTCGGCGGCCACCGTCGAGCGCCTGCAGGCCTGCTTCGTGCAGGTGCTCGAGCGCGCCGTCGCCGACCCCGGACTGGACCTGGAGCAGTTGCGCGCCGGGCTGGCCGCGCCGGCGGCGCAGGCGCCGGAGGACTCGGCCGCGCAGTTCCTGGCCCGGCATTGCGCACTGGACGGCGCCGACCGCGTGCTGGCGCTGGACGGATTGCCGGCGGAAACCGCCGCGGCCGTGCGCGACTGGGCTGCCGCGGCCGGAGCGGTGCACCACGCCTGCGCCCGCTCGGGTCTGGCCGAGGCCTTGCGCCAGCAGCGGCCGAGCGTGCTGGCCTTGGGGCCGTTGGATTACCGCGAGCTGCAAATCTTGGCCGCGGCCGAGCCCGAAGCGCTGGCCGACTGTCGGCTGGTGCTGCTGCACGGCGCCGAACCCGGTGCGCCGGCTCTGCCGGCGATGGCGCAGCGGGCGCCGGCCGAGCTGTGGCAGTGCTGGGGCGATGCGCACAGCCGCGGCCCGAGCCTGTTGCTGCGCGGCGGAGCCGAACGCGCCTGCCACCGCGGCCGGGTGGTCAGCCTCAACGCCTTGGGCCAGGCCTTGCCGGCCGATGTCATCGGCGAACTGGCTCAGGCCTGTGGCACCGGCGAGCCGCTGCGTCCGACCGGCCTGCGCGGCCGCTTGCACGCCGACGGCATCGGTATCGACGGTTTTGCATCCGCCGCGGCGCAGGTCGAGCCGTCACGCCCCTGGATCGAGGGACGACGGGTCGATGCGGCCGCGACCGAAGCCGCGCTCGCGCGCGTAGCCGGCGTGTCCGCGGCCGCCGTGCTGCCGCGCCGCGACCGCGACGGCGTATGGCGCCTGCTGGCCTATCTGGTTCCGGCACAGAAGCTGGCGGCGGACGCCTTGCCCGCGTTGCTGCGCGAAATCGACCCGGACGCCGAGCTGCCTTTCGCCTTTGTCGCCGTGGATCGATTGCCGCGCACGCGCGACGGCCGCCTGGACGCCCTCGCGCTGGCGCAATGTCCGGCGTTCGATGAGCAGACCCTGGAGCGGATCGCTGCCGAGCAGGGCGTCGCGGTGGGCGATGTGAGCCTGGCCTGGGTCGCGCCGGGCGCGCGCGCGGCGTTGCGGCTGCAACGGCCGCTTCGGCTGCCGGCGCAACCGCCGCAGGCCGCGCCGACGGACGCGCAGGTTGCACGAGCCGATGTGGCGCAAGCGCCTTTGTCCCTGTCCTGCGGCGCGGCGCTGGCACCGCCGCATTCGCCCTGGTCGCTGGCGGCGTTGCTCGACCGCGCCGCGGACGAGTTCGGCGAGCACGGCGTGACCTATCTGGACGACGGCAGCGGCCAGGGTCCGACCCAGAGCTATCGCGAACTGCGCCAGGAGGCCGCGCGCGTAGCCGGCGGCCTGCGCGCGGACGGATTGGGCCCGGGCCAGCGCGTGTTGCTGCAGTTCGCCGACAATCGGCAACTGGTGACTGCGTTCTGGGGCTGCGTGCTGTGCGGCGCGCAGCCCATCGTGGTGGCCCTGCCGGCCAGCGCCGACCACGACGACAAGGACCTGGCCAAGATCGTCAACGCCTGGCCGGCGATGGCGGTGGCGCGGGTGCTGACCAGCCGCCGCCACGGCGCCCACCAGGCCGCGTTGGCGGCCCGGCTGGCGCAGGGGCACGGGCCCCAGGCCCCGGTGCCCAGCGCCCATCTGGAGGACTTGGCCGAGCATAGTCCGCTGGCCGCCTGCCACCAGCCCGAACCGGACGAGGTGGCGTTGCTGTTGTTGACCTCCGGCAGCACCGGCGTGCCCAAGGCGGTGATGCAATCCCACCGCGCGTTGATCTCGCGCACCGCCGGCGCGGTCCAGCGGTTCGGCTTCCATTCCGGCATGGTCTCGCTCAACTGGATGCCGCTAGACCATGTCGGCGGCCTGGTCATGCTGCATTTGCAGGACGTCTACCTCGGCGCGCGCCAGATCCAGTGCGCCACCGCGACGGTCCTGGAACAGCCGCTGCGCTGGATCGAATGGATGAGCCGCTATCGGGTCAACAGCACCTGGGCGCCGAACTTCGCCTATGCGCTGGTCAACGACCTGCTGGGCGGCCAGGCCGAACCGGGCTGGGACCTGAGCGCGCTGGGCTTCATCTTCAACGGCGGCGAATCGGTGGTGCCGCGGACCGCGCGCAGCTTCCTGCGCACGCTGGCGCCGTGCGGGCTGCGCGCCGACGCCATGCAGCCGGTGTGGGGCATGTCGGAGACTTGCTCGGGCACGATCTTCAACAGCGAGTTCGACCTGGAGCGCAGCGCCGACAGCGACAGCTTCGTCAGTGTCGGACGGCCGCTGCCGGGCATGGACGTGCGCATCGTCGATGGCGAAGACCGGCTGCTGCCGGAAGGCCGCGACGGCCGCCTGCAGGTGCGCGGCGCGCTGATCACCTCCGGCTATCTCAACAACGCCAAGGCCACCGCCGAGTCCTTCACCGCCGACGGCTGGTACGTGACCGGCGACCTGGCGGTGCTGCGCGGCGGTGCCTTGACCATCACCGGGCGCGAGAAGGACGTGATCATCGTCAATGGCGCCAACTACTATGGCCACGAGATCGAGCAGGTGGTCGAATCGGTGGAGGACGTGCCCGAAGCGCACGTGGCCGCCTGCGGCGTGCGCCGCGAGGGCGACAACACCGACCGGCTGGCGATCTTCTACTGCGTGCAAGAGCGCGCCCACCCGCGCCGCGAGCAGGTGCGCGCGCAGATCGCGCGCGCGGTGCTGGCCCGGGCCGGCCTGCCGGCCACCTACCTGATCGAGGTCGCGCCGGAGGAACTGCCGCGCACGTCCATCGGCAAGATCCAGCGCCCGCAACTGGCCCAGCGCTTCAATGCCGGCGAGTTCGACGCTCGCCTCGGCGGCGGCGAAGACAGCCAGCCGCAGGTGCCGGCCTGGTTCTTCGAGCCGGCCTGGACGCCCGCGCCGGCCAGCGGTCGACGCCCGGCGAGCGGCCCGGTCCTGCTGCTGGGCGGCGCCGATCCGGCGGTGGCGGCCTTGGCCGCTGCGCTGGACGCGCGCGGCGAACAAGTGCACTGGGTGGGCGAGGGCGGCGAGCCGTTCTCCCTGGCCGACGCCGACCCCGCGCACTATGCCGCGCTGCTGCGCTCGCTGCCGGCGCGCGCCGCGGGCCCCTGGCGGATCGTGCATTGCGGTGCGCTCGACAGTGCCTGCGATCCCGACGCGACCGCGGCGCAATGGCGCCGCGCACAGGCGACCGGGCTGTCGAGCCTGCTGGCACTGGCCAAGGCCCTGGCCGATGTCCAGGCCGATGTCCAGGCCGATGTCCAGGCAGAGGAGGGCGGCGCTGGCCGGATCGCAAGCCTGGACGTGATCGCCCGCGGTGCGTTCGCCGTTGTCGCCGGCGACCGCCCGGTGCCCGCGCTGGGCATGTTGCAAGGTTTGCTGCGCTCGCTGGCGCAGGAGCTGCCGTGGCTGCGCTGCCGCCAGATCGACCTGGATGGCGACGCCGCGCGCAGCCTGCCGGCGCTGGCCGCAGAGATCGCCGCGCCGGCCGGGCAGGATGCCGTGGCGATCCGTTCGGGCCGGCGCCATGCCCAGGTTCTGCGCGAAGCGGTGCCGGCGGTGAATGAATCGGGCCTGGCCGCCACCGCCGACTTCGCCGGCGAAGGGCTGTGCCTGCTGACCGGCGGCCTGGGCGGGGTCGGCTGCGCACTCGCCGACTGGCTGCTGCGGCATACCCGCCGGCAGGTACTGGTGCTGGGGCGCAGCGATCCGACCTCCGGCCTGGAGCCCGAGCGCGCAGAGGCCTTGCAGCGCCTGGCCGCGCACGGGCCGCGTTTCGCCTACGCCGTGCACGACCTGTGCGGCGACGGCGACCTGGCCGCGCTGATCGCTGCCGGCGAACGCAGTGCCGGCGTCGCGCTGCGCGAGGTCTTCCACCTCGCCGGCGCCAATCGCGAAGCCAACCTGGCCGCCGAATCGGCCGAGGGCTTGTTCGCCGCCCTGGCGGCCAAGGTGCAGGGCGCGCGCGCCCTGCATCGCGCGCTGAGCGAGCGCCCGCAGGTGGAGATCGTCCATTTCGGCTCGGTCAACGGCTACTTCGGCGGCTCCTCGGTGGCGGCGTACTCGGCCGCCAACGGTTTCCTGGAGGCCATCGCTGCGCGCCGCCGCGCCGACGGCGGCGCCGCGCGCTGCCTGGCCTGGAGCCTGTGGGACGAGACCGGCATGAGCCGCGGCCATGGGCTGAAGCCGTTGCTGGCCGCGCGCGGCTTCTGCGTCATCGAACCGGCACGCGCACTGGACAGCTTCGCCGTGGCCATGGCCGATCCGCGCCCGTCGCTGCTGATCGGCCTGGATCCGGCCAGCCCCAACATCGCCCGCCGCCTGGAAGGCCCGTTGAACGCGTGGTGGCGGCCGGGCTGGGAGGGCGCGTCGGCGACGAGCGAACACCGCGATGCCTTCGGCATCCGTTTCCATTGCCGCGATCACGGCGGTTCCGCCGAGCTCGCGCCGCCGCCGCGCAGCGGCGGCGCGGAGATGACCGCGCTGCAGCGCAGCCTGGCGTCGATCTGGCAGGACGTGCTGCGGGTGCCGGTGGCCTCCGCCGAGGCCAATTTCTTCGAGCTCGGCGGCGATTCGATCATGGCCATCCAGGTGGTGGCGCGCGCAGCCAAGGCGGGCATCGCGATCGCGCCGCGCGCGCTGTTCGAATGCCAGAGCCTGGCCGAATTGGCCGCGACTGCCGAAAGCGCGGTGCCGGTGCAGGCCGAGCAAGGTCTGTTGCAGGGCGAGGTGCCGCTGTCGCCGACCCAGGCCTGGTTCTTCGCCCTGGACCTGGAGCAGGCCGGGCACATGAACCAGTCTGCGTTGTTGCGCATGAGCGCGCCGGTCGAGCCGGCAGTGATCGGCGCGGCACTGGAGGCGGTGCTGGTCCAGCACGACATGCTGCGTGCGCGCTTCCAGCACAACGCCGATGGGGTGCGCCAGAGCCTGTCTGCCGACACGGCCGTGCAGGTGCAGGTGCACACGCTCGACTACACCGACGCGGCTGGCTACCAGGCCGCGCTGGAGCGCCATTGCGATGCCGTCCAGGCCTCGCTCGACCTGGCCGAGGGGCCGCTGTTGCGCGCTGCGCTGTTGCGCGGCAGTCAGCCGCAGGACGACCGCTTGCTGTTGGCCGTGCACCACCTGGGCATCGACGGGGTGTCCTGGCGCATCCTGCTGGAGGATTTCGAGCGCGCGTGCCTGCGCCTGGAAGCGGGCGAGCCGGTGGTCTTCGAGCCCAAGAGCAGCAGCTACCGGCAGTGGGTCGCGGCGGTCGCACAGGACGCGGCCTCGGCCGCCGCCGCAGAGGAAGTCGGTCACTGGGCCGGGTTCGCCGGCGCAGCCACGGCGATGGCGCCGCTGGATCGCGACGGCGCCAACCTGCGCGGCAGCGAGCAGTCGGTCGAGATCGCGCTGGATGCCGGCGCCACCGCCGCTCTGGTGCAGCGCTTGCCCGCCGCTGCCGGGGTCAAGATCGACGACCTGTTGCTGGCCGCCTTGCAGCGTGCGCATGCCCGCTGGAGCGGCGCCGACGCGATCTACCTGACCCTGGAAGGGCATGGCCGCGACGGCGAGCTGGCCGGCATCGACATCAGCCGCACGGTCGGCTGGTTCACCTCGCTGTATCCGCTGCGGCTGAGCGGCGACCCTGCACAGGGCCTGCTGGCCGGCGCCGCCCAGGTGGCGGCGCAACGCGAGGCCGTGCCGCAGCAGGGACGCCGCTTCAACGCCCTGCGCTATCTCGGCGCCGACTCCAGCCGCAGCGCGCTGGCCCAGGTCGGCTGGCCGGCGATCAGCTTCAATTATCTGGGCCGCTTCGACGTCGAGCCGGGCCGCCGCTTCGCCTTCGCCGCCGAGGCGCCGGGCCGGCAGTTGTCGCCGCGCCAGCAACGCATCCACGAGATCGATGTGATCGGCGCGGTGTTGCAGGACTGCGCCCGCTTCTCCTTCGTCTACTGTACCGAACGCTACGATCGCGCCACGGTGCAGGCCTTCGCCGACGCCTATGCGCAGGCGCTGGCGGCGTTGCTGGCCGAGGCCGAAGCGGCCAGCGCCGCCGGCCCGGCGATCCCGGAGGCGCTGGCCGGCCCGTTGGCTGCGCTCGGCAAGAGCCAGGAGCCGGGCCGGATCGAGCGCGTGTTCGCGGCCACGCCGATGCAGACCGGGCTGATCTACGATGCCTCGGTGAGCGCAGTGGAAGGCGCCTACGTCTCGCACCTGGTCAACGAATTGTCCGGTCGCCTGGATCCCCAGGCGCTGCGCCGCGCCTGGCAGGGCGTGGTCGATCGCCACGATGTCTACCGCACCGGCTTCGTGGCTTCGGTCGATGGCCGCTATCACGCCGTGGTCGAGCGCGAGGCGATGCTGCCGTGGATCGAGCTGGATTGGCGCGGCCGCAGCGTGCAGGACCAGGAATCGCAGTTCGATGCACTGGTACGCCAGGACGGTTTGCGCGGCTTCGACCTGGCCGAGCCGCCGTTGATGCGCATCCACCTGGTGCGGATGGAGGATCAGCGTTACCGCATGCTGCTGAGCGAACACCACGCCGTGTCCGACGGCTGGTCGCGCGGGATCGTGCTGGCCGAAGTCGGCGCGCTCTACCGCAGTCGCGGCGAGGCCGCCGCGCTGCCGGCGCCGCGCAGCTTTGCCGATTACGCGCAGTGGCTGGCCGGGTTCGACCGCGATCGCGCCGGCGCCCACTGGGCGGCTTATCTGCAAGGCCTGGCCGCGCCCGCCGCTTACGCCGGCCAGCGCGCGCCGGCGCCGGGCGGCGGCGAGAAGCACGTGGGGCGCTGGCACGGCTTCGTCGAGGCCGGCCTGAGCGCGCAACTCGCCGCGACCGCGCGCAGCCAGCGCCTGACCCTGTCGGCGCTGGTGCAGGCGGCCTGGGCGATGACCGTGGCCGCACACACCGGCAGCGACGATATCGCCTATCTGACCACCCATTCCGGCCGTCCGAGCGGTCTGGCCGGGGTCGAAAGCATCGTCGGCCCCTTCATCCAGACCGTGCCGGTGCGGGTGGCGCAGTCGCGCTACGCCAACGTGGCCGAATGCGCGCGCGCCTTGCAGGGCATGCAGGCCGACCGCGACGAGCACGGCCACATGCAGCTGTTCGAGATCTGCGCCCAGGCCGGGCGCCGCGACCTGGTGCCGGCGTTCCACACCTTCTTCGTGTTCGAGAACTTCCCGCTGACCGTGCCGGAGGCCGACGAGGGCGGCCTGCGCGTGGACTGGGTCAAGAGCCTGGACCGCAACGAGCACCCGCTGATGGTGATGGCGGTGCCGGGCGAGCGCCTGGAGCTGTTGTTCTACTACCGCGCCGATCTGTTCGACGAGGCCATGATCGATGGCCTGCGCGCGGATTTCGAGCGCGCCCTGGCCCATGTCGCCGCCGCGCCGCAGGGCGGCCTGGAGGCCTCCGCCTGGCTGCCGCGCGAGCGCCTGCAGGCGATCGAAGCCCTGCGCGCCCAACCCCGAATCCAGGCGGCGCACGTCCTGGCCGAACCCGCGCGCGCCGATGCCGGCGCACACGCCACCACTTTCGAGTTCTGAGCCTCGCATGGAAGACTTGTCCAACCTGCTCAAGCACGCCGCCGAACACGGGATCCTGGTCTATGCCCAGGACGGCCGGCTGAAGGCGCGTGCCGCCGACGGCGCGCTCGACGAGGCCTGGAAGCGCCGCATCGGCGCCGCCAAGGACGCCTTGCTCGATCATCTGGCCGAGCAGGGCCCGCGGATCGACAGCGAGCAGGCGCTGGACGCGCACGAAGCGCATTGGCGCGAGCTGTGGGCCGAAACGGCGGCACTGGAATTGCCGTTCGACCGACCGCGCCCGGGCGAGGGCGCGCAATGGGCGCAGTGGCAAGCGGTCTCGGCGGTATCGGCCGCGCAGGTGCGCGCCTGCGCCCAGCGCCTGGGCATCGCCGCGCAGGCGGTGGTGTTGGGCGCGTATGCGGCCGTGCTGGGGCGCTGGAGCGGGCAGGGCGGCGCGACGGTCGCCGTGCGCGCCGGCAGCCTGCTTGTAGACCGCGACTGCGATCGCCGCACCGGCTGGGACCGGGCCGTGGACAGCGCGCTCGCGGTGCGCGCGGTGTTCGCTTTCCCCGGCGAGGCTTGCGCCGTGGGCGCACAGGACTACCTGCGCCACTGCGCCAGCGCGATCGACGCGGCGCTGGCGCACCGCTGGCTGCCGCTGCGCGCGGTGCCGGCGCTGGCGGGCGTGCCCGGCCCGCTGTTCCAGGCGGGCTTCGCCTGGGGCGGCGCCTGCGGACGGCAGGGCGCCGCCAGCGACGCCGCGGAACTGGAACTGGGCTCGGTCGAAGAGGAGGACGCGCTGCGCTGGCAATGGCGTTTCGATGCGCACCGCTTCGACCCGCAGACGGTGCAGCGTCTGGCGGAAAGCCTGGACGTGCTGCTGGCCGCGCTGTGCAGCGCGCAAGACCACGCGGTATCGGCCTTGCCGCTGCTCGGCGCTCAGGACCGCGCGCTGATCGACTCATGGCGGGCGCCGGCGCAGGCGCCCGCGTTCGAGGGCGGTGTGCACGAGGCCTTCATTGCCCAGGCGCAGCGCGACCCGCGCGCACTGGCGTTGGTCTGCGGCGAGCGCCGGCTCGACTACGGCCAGGTCGATCGCCTGTCCGATCGCTTCGCCGCGCGCCTGCTCGCCGCTGGGCTGGCGCCCGAACAAGCCGTGGGCCTGTGCCTGGGGCGCAGCGCCGACTGGGTGATCGCGGTGCTCGGCATCCTCAAGGCCGGCGGCGCCTACATGCCGATGGACCCGCAGCATCCGCCGGAGCGGCTGCGCTATCTGGTGCAGGACAGCGGCGCGTCCATCATCGCCACCGAAACCTCGCGCTTGCCGGCCTTGCAGGGCATCGCCCCGATCCTGCTGCCGGTGGACGAGGAGGGCGCCGATATCGCAGCCGAGGCCGCAGCGATCGGCCGCGACTGGCCGCCGGCGCGCGCTGGGCAGACCGCTTATGTGATCTACACCTCCGGCTCCACCGGCTTGCCCAAGGGCGTGCGCCTGAGCCACGCCGGCGCCGACAACCTGCGCCGCGGCACGCTTGGGCGCTTCGGCCTGGGGCCGTCCAAGCGGGTGGCGCAGTTCGCCTCGATCAGCTTCGATGTCTCCACCTGGGACTGGATCCTGGCCTTGACCTCCGGCGCCGCCCTGTTCGTGTGCGAACAGGCGCAGCGCGAGTCGCCGCAGGCATTGGAAGCTTTCCTGCTGGAGCATCGCATCACCCACGCGGTGCTGCCGCCGGCGTTGCTGGCCCACCTGGAGCCCGAGCGCGCCTACGCGCTGGAATGCCTGGTATCCGGCGGCGAAGCGCTGGACCCCTCGGTCGCCGCGCGCTGGGCCGGACGCTGGCCGCTGCACAATGGCTATGGCCCTTCGGAAACCACGGTGGTGGTCACCAGCGTGCGGATCGAGCCGGGCCAGGCGATCACCATCGGCCGGCCGTTCGATCACGTGGGCATCCGGGTGCTGGATGGCGCCGGCCAGCCGACTCCGGTCGGCGTGCCGGGCGAATTGCTGATCGAGGGCATCGCGGTGGGCCTGGGCTACATCGGCCGGCCCGAGCTGACGGCCGAGCGCTTCCTCGGCGAGTTGGCCGATCCGGCGCAGCCGGCCGACCTGGCGCGCCGCGCCTACCGCACCGGCGACCGGGTGCGCGTGCTCGGCGACGGCCGGATCGAATTCCTGGGCCGCCTCGACGAGCAGGTCAAGATCCGCGGTTTCCGCATCGAACTGGGCGAGATCGGCGCGGCCCTGCATCGATTGGACGGCGTGCGCGAAGCCTGCGCCATCGTCCACGGCGAAGGCGCGGACAAGCGCCTGGTGGCCTATGTGGCGCCCTCGGCCTGGCCGCTGGCCGAGAGCGAGGCGGCCCTGGCCCTGCGCCTGCGCTCGGCCTTGGAACGCGAACTGCCCGAGTACATGTTGCCGGCCGGCTATGTGTTCCTGGAGGCGCTGCCGGTCACGGTCAGCGGCAAGGTCGACCGGCGGGGCCTGCCCGATCCGGAACGAGCGGTACAGCCCGGCGCGGGCTACGTGGCGCCGCGCGATGAGGCCGAAGCGCGCCTGTGCGCGATCTGGGCCGAATTGCTCAAGCTCGAAAGGGTCGGCATCCACGACCGCTTCTTCGCCATCGGCGGCGACTCGATCCTGCTGATCCAGGCAGTGGCCCGCGCCAACCAGGCGGGCCTGGCGATGACCGCACGCCACCTGCACGAACACCAGACCGTGGCCAGCCTGCGCGCCGTGCTCGGCGCGACGGCCGGCACCGCACCGCCGGAGCGGGCGCCGGCCGAGGGCGAGGCGCCGTTGCTGCCGATCCAGCGCGAGTTCCTCACCGCCGATCCGGCCGATCGCCACCACTTCAACCAATCCATGCTGCTGCGCGCGCCGGCCGATGCCGACGAGGCCTTCGTGCAGGCCGCGGTGGCGGCGCTGTACGCGCAGCACGATGCCCTGCGCCTGCGCTTCTCCCAGAACGCCGGTGGCGCCTGGCGCAGCGTGCATGCGCCGGCAGCCACGCCGGCGGCGATCCAGGCGCTGGCCGCGGCCAGTTGCGCCACGCACGACGCCGCCGGCGGCGCGTTCGCGCCGGGCGAGATCGACGCGATCTGCGCCGGCTACCAGGCCGGCATGGATCTGGAGCAGGGCCCGTTGCTGCGCGCGGTGTTGTTGCGCGATGCCGGCGGCGCGCATCTGTTCGTTTGCCTGCATCACCTGATCGTGGACGGCGTGTCCTGGCGGATCCTGCTGGAGGATCTGGACAGCCTGCTGCGCCAGCATCGCCAAGGCGCGTCACTGGCGCTGCCGCCGCGCAGCAGCGCCTACCAGGACTGGGGCCGGCGCCTGTTGGCCTATGCCCAGGGCCCGGCGCTGGAGCGCGAGCGCGGCTTCTGGCTGGCACAGTACGCGCAGCCCGCGGCCGCACTGCCGTGCCGCCGCGATGCCCCTGCCGCCGCCAGCCAGGCCAGCACCGGCTATGTGCAGTTCGAGTTGCCCGCCGAACAGACTCGCGAGCTGGTCCAGCGCGCTGGGCAGGCCTACCGTTGCGGCGTGCACGAACTGCTGCTGGCGGCGGTGTACAGCGGCCTGCGCGCCTGGAGCGGCGCGCCAGTGCAGCGGCTGACCCTGGAAGGGCACGGCCGCGAGGCCCTGTTCGACGACATCGACCTGGGTCGCACCATCGGCTGGTTCACCACCAGCTATCCGCTGACCCTGGCGGCCGAGAGCGAGGACCCGGGCGCGCTCCTGCGCGCGGTCAAGGAACAGGTGCGCGCGGTGCCGGGCAACGGCATCGGCCATGGCCTGCTGTTGCACCTGCGCGGCGATGCGCAACTGGCCGAGGCCGCTGCGGCCGCCGCGCCGCAGGTGCTGTTCAATTACCTGGGCCAGTTCGGCGATGCCTTCGCCGCCAACGCAGCAGCGGCCGAGGGCTTCGCCCTGGCCGAGGGCGCGGGCGATGCCAATGTCGGTCCGGCGCGCGTGCGCAGCCATGCCCTGGGCTTCAATGCCGTGGTCTCCGGGGGCACCTGCAAGCTGGTGCTGGACTACAGCCGCACACAGCACGATCCGGTCTCGATGCAGGCCCTGGTCGATCGCGTCGGCGAGGCCCTGCGCGCGATCTGCGCCCATTGCCTGGCGGTGGGCGAGGGCGGGTTCACCCCATCGGACTTCCCCCTGGCCCAGGCCGGCCAGGCCGAGTTGGACCAATGGCAGGCGCGTTACCGCATCCAACGCCTGTATCCGGCCACGCCGATGCAGAAGGGCATGCTGTTCCATACCCTGATGCGTCCGGACGCTTACCTCACCCAGACCTGGCCGGTGTTCCGCGGCGCGCTCGACGCCGACCGCCTGCGCCAGGCCTGGCGCGCGGTCAGCGAGAAGTACGACATCCTGCGCACCGCCTTCGTCGGCGAGATCGACCGCCTGCACCAGGTGGTGGTCGAGCGCGCTGAGATGGATTGGCGCACGCAGGACTGGCGCGCGCTCGACCCGCGGCAGCGCGAACAGGCCTTCGCGCGCTACCGCCAGGCCGACCGCGCCGAAGCCTTCGATCCTGCGCGCGCCCCATTGCAGCGCGTCAGCCTGCTGCGCCTGGAAGACGAGCGCCACTGCATGCTGTGGACCAACCACCACATGCTGCTGGACGGCTGGTGCCTGCCGCTGGTCTACGCCGACCTGATGCGCGCCTATGCCGCGCTCGGCGCCGGGCGCGCGCCCGATCTGGGCGCCGCGGCGCCGTACCAGGACTACATCGCCTGGTTGATCGCGCAAGACGTGCCGAAGGCGCTGGCTTATTGGCGCGAGCGCTTGCGCGCGACGGTCTTGCCGACGCCATTGCTGCCTGTCGCATCGGCTGCCGATGCCGATGCCGATGCTGCTGCCGACGCCGACGCCACCGGCGACACCGCACCGGTGCGCCTGCGCGATTGGTCGCTGGACGCGGCCGATACCCGGCGCCTGCTGGCCTTCGCCCAGGCCCATGAAGTCACCCCCTTCACCTTGGTGCAACTGGCCTGGGCCTGCCTGCTGGGCGAGCGCAGCGGCCTGCGCGAGGTGGTCTACGGCGCCACTGTTTCCGGCCGCCCGGCCGAGGTGCCGGGGATCGAGACCATGGTCGGACTGTTCATCAACACCATTCCGGTCAAGGCCGAGCTGGACGGCGAGGACGATGCCGCCGCCGCAGCGCAGCGCCTGCAACAGGCGTTCCGCGAGGCCGACCGCCACAGCTACGTGCCGTTGGCGCAGATCCAGAAACAGTGTCTGCCCAAGGGCCGCGGCCGCTTGTTCGACAGCCTGGTGATCTTCGAGAACTACCCGCTCGGCGCGGTGGCCGACTCGGATGCTTTGTCGGGATTGAGCGTGGAGTCGGTCGGCGCCGACCAGGAAACCAATTATGCGGTGACCGTCAGCGCGACCCTGTCCGAACGTCTGGAACTGCGCCTGGCCTGCCGCGCGCAGGACGTGCCCGAAGCGTTGGCACAGGCCTTGGCCGAGCGCCTGGGCGAGTTGTTGCGCGCCTTGCCCGATAATCCGCGCATCGGGGCGCTGACCGGGCCGGCGCGCGGGTCGGCGCTCCAGTCGGCGCTCCCCGCGGGGCTCGAATCGGCGCCCACGCTCGCCGCGCCCGGCCCTGGCCCGGCCGCAGCCTTGCCGGCCGGCAGCGTGCTGGCGCAGATCCAGGCAGCGGTGGTCCGCGACCCGGACGCGGTGGCCGCGGCGCTGGGCGAGCGCAGTCTGTGCTATGGCGAGTTGTGGCGCAGGTCCGATGGGTTGGCCGCGCAACTGCGCGCACGCGGTGCCGGCGCCGAACGCGCGATCGGCCTGCTGGCCGAGCCCTCGCCGGAATTCCTGATCGCCGCGCTGGCCATCCTCAAGGCCGGCGCGGCCTATCTGCCGCTGGACCCGAGCTACCCGCAAGCGCGCCTGCAGGCAATGCTGGACGATGCCCGCCCCGAACTGCTGCTCGCCGGACAGGCCTATGCCGCGCATGCGGCCCTGGCCGGCGTGGACGTGCTGGTCCTGGAGGCCGCGCTGGACGCGGCCGCAGGCCCGCAGGCGGCGGGCGCCGGCCTGCCCGACCCGGACCTGGACTCGATCGCCTATGTGATCTACACCTCCGGCAGCACCGGCCGCCCCAAGGGCGTGCAGGTGCGCCACGCTGGCCTGGCCAACCTGGCCGCGCGCATGGTCGAGCTGCTCGGGCTGCGGCCGCAGGACAAGGTCCTGCAGTTCACCCCCACCAGTTTCGATGTGTCGGTGCAGGAGATCTTCTCGACCCTGGCCGCGGGCGCGCGCTTGCAGTTCCTGCCGGCCGCACATCCGCGCATCGGCAGCCGCCTGGTCGATTTCCTGCGCAACGAGGCCATCACCGTGGCGACCTTGCCGCCGACCGTGCTGACCACTGCCGAACCCCTGGACCTGCCCGCGCTGCGCATGCTGGTGACCGGCGCCGAACCGATTTCCGAGCGCACCGTCGCACTGTGGGGCCAGGGCCGCGGCTTCTGCTACCAGTACGGCCCGACCGAGGCCAGCGTCACCGTCACTGCCAAGCAGTGCCGCGCCGGCGAAGGCACACCCGGGATCGGCCGCTGCCTCGGCAATACCCAGGCCTGGCTGGCAGACGAAGCCGGCCGTCCGGTCGCAGCGGGCGAGGTCGGCGAATTGTTGCTCGGCGGTATCGGCCTGGCCCGCGGCTATCTGCGCGACCCCGCCGCGACCGCAGCGCGATTCGTGCCCGATCCGTTCTCCGGCCAGCCCGGTGCGCGCCTGTACCGCAGCGGCGATCTGGCCCGCTTGCGCGCCGACGGCGACCTGGAATTCGTCGGCCGCAACGACGATCAGGTCAAGTTGCGCGGCTACCGGATCGAACTGGGCGATGTCGAATCGGCCCTGCTCGGCCATCCGCTGGTGCGCCACGCGGTGGCGGTGGTCGCCGCCGATCCGGGCGAGGAAGCGCGGCTGGCGGCCTATGTGCAGGTGGACGACCCCGGCGCGGACGGGCTGGTGGAGACCCTGCGCGCGCACATGCAGGGTGCAGTGGCCGCCTACATGCGGCCCAGCGCGATCGTTCCGCTGGCGCGCCTGCCCATCGGCGTCAACGGCAAGATCGACAAGCGCCTGTTGCCGCCGGCATTCGCCGCGAGCGAGTCCGCGCCCCCCGGCAGCGAGGATCCGGCGGCGCAGGACGCTGCCGCCCGCGTGGCCGCGATCTTCGCCGAAGCCATCGGCGTGGCCTCCGTCGGCCTGGACGAGGACTTCTTCGACGCCGGCGGCGACTCGCTGCTGGCGGTCAAGGCCGCTACCCGGATCAACGAACGCCTGGCGGTGGACATCAACGTGGCCCTGATCTTCGAGGCGCCGACCGCGCGCGCGCTGGCCGCGCGCCTGCCGGCCGACGATGCCGAAGCCGTGGCCCGGCTGATGCGCGAGATCGAGTCGATGTCCGACGAGGAGGCCCTGCGCCTGCTCGGCGCCGACTCGGCCTGAGCGTAGCCAGGCACCCCGCAGCAACCCTCCCGGCCCGGGTGCCCGCTCCCGGCGCCGGCAACGAACCACGATAGAGCCAAGACCCATGACCGACAGCGCAGTAGCCAGCCTTTCCGACGCCAAGAAGGCCTTGCTGGAAAAGTTGATGAAGGAACGCGGCCTGCACGCCCAGGCCAAGCCGGTGCCGCCGGGGATCGCCCCACGCCCGGCGCGCGAGGTCGCGCCGCTGTCCCACGCCCAGCGCAGCCTGTGGTTCATCAACGAACTCGAAGGCGCCAGCAGCACCTACAACATGGGCGGCGGCCTGCGCATCGACGGTGAGTTGTCGGTGCCGGCGCTGCGCACCGCGCTGCAGCACATCGCCGAGCGTCATGAGATCCTGCGCACCCATTTCCTCGCAGGCGAAGACGGCCCGCAGCAGCGAATCGACCCGCAGGCCGCATTCCCGCTGCATGTGGACCGGGTCCAGGCCGAAAACCCCGAGCAGGCATTGCAGCAGGGCTACGGCCTGCTGCAGCGGCATGCCGCGCAGACCTTCGATCTGGGCCGCGGCCCGCTGATCCGCGCCTTCCTGGTCGAACTGGGCGAGCAGCGGCACCTGTTGTTCTTCTCCATGCACCACATCGTTTCCGATGCCTGGTCGATGAACGTGCTGTTCCAAGAGGTCTTCGTCGCCTATCAGGCCGCGTTGGCCGGCCAGGCGCCATCGCTGCCGCCGTTGGCGGTGCAGTACGGCGACTACGCCCATTGGCAGGCCCAGCCCGAACAGCAGCAGGCGCTGGCGGCGCAGGCTGAGTATTGGACCCGTCAGCTCGGTGGCGTGCCGCACCAACTGGCGCTGCCCACCGACAAGCCGCGTCCGGCGCGGCTGTCCTCGCAGGGCGGGGCGGTGTCCTTCGAGTTGGATGCCGAATTGTCCGCGCGCTTGCAGCAACTGGCACGGGCCAACGGTGCGACGGTGTTCATGCTGCTGCTCGCGTGCTGGCAGCTGCTGTTGTGGAAGGCCTCACGCCAGGACGATTTCGTGGTCGGCATCTCCACCCTCAATCGCCAGCGCAAGGAGCTCGAACCGCTGATCGGCTACTTCGTCAACTCGCTGGCGGTGCGCTGCAGGCCGCAGCCGCAACAACGCCTGTCCGAGTTCCTGGCCCAAGTGCGCACCGCCATGACCGACGCCTACGCGCACCCGGACCTGCCGTTCGAGCGCGTAGTCGAAATGCTGGGGGTCGAACGTGGGCTCGACCGTGCGCCGTTGGCGCAGGCGCGCTTCGCCTTCGCCAATGTGCAAGGCCAGCAGGCGCAACTGCCGGGCCTGCGCTTTTCGCCGCTGGAGATGGAACAGCGCGAGCTCAATGCCAAATGCGATCTGCTGCTGGTGATGTGGCCGAACGAGGAACGCCTGGGCGGTACGCTGCAGTACAGCACCGATCTGTTCGAGGCCGACACCGCGCAGCGTTGGGTGGCGCGCCTGCGCACCGTGCTGGAATCGGCCTGCGCCGATCCCGGGCAGACGCTGCAGTCGTTGCAGCATCTGCCGGAGAGCGAACGAGCGCAGATCGCTGCCTGGCAGGGGCAGGTTCGCGACTGGGGCACCGTGGCGACGCTGCCGGAACTGGTCGCGGCGCAGGCACGGCTGCGGCCGCAGGCGCCGGCGGTGGTCTGCGGCGAGCGCATGCTGGACTACGCCGGCCTGTCCGCCGCCGCCGCGGGCGTAGCCGCGGCCCTGCGCGCACGCGGGGTGGGGCGCGGCGATCGCGTCGGCGTGTGCACCTCGCGCTCGCCTGAGTTCGTGATCGGCCTGCTGGGCGCGATGGCGGCCGGCGCGGCCTATGTACCGCTGGACCGCAGCGCGCCGCCGGCGCGCCTGGCTGCCGTGGCCGGTGAAGCCGGCCTGTCGGCGCTGCTGCTGGACCGGCCGGCCGAGGCGGCGCGCAACGCACTGGAGGCGGCCGGCCTGGCTTGCCTGTGGGTGGAAGACTGCGCCGCCGTTGCCGCGCAGGCCGCAGACTGGCCGGGCCAGGCGCGCCCTGAGGATGCGGCCTATGTGATCTTCACCTCCGGCTCGACCGGCAAGCCCAAGGGCGTGCAGGTGCCGCACCGGGCGGTGTTCAACTATGTGCGCGGCCTGGACTCGGTGCTGGAACTGCCGGCGCAGAGCGAGTACCTGGCCCTGTCCACCATCGCCGCGGACTTGGGCAATACCGCCCTCTTCGGCGCGCTGTGCGGCGGCGGCTGCCTGCGCCTGTTGGCCGACGAGGCCAGCCTGGATCCCGAGCGCCTGGCCGCGGCCCTGGCCGAGCGCCCGGTGGATTGCCTGAAGATCGTGCCTTCGCATTTCGAGATGCTGCTGCGCACCGGCGATCCGCAGCGCCTGCTGCCGCGCCGCTGCCTGGTGTTCGGTGGCGAGCCACTGTCGGCGGCGTTGGTCGAGCGCGTGCGCGCGATCGACCCGGCGCTGGCCATCGTCAACCACTATGGCCCGACCGAAACCACCATCGGCGTGCTGACCCACCGCATCGGCCAGGACCTGCCGGCGACGGTGCCGCTGGGGCGTCCCTTGCCCAACGTGGCCGCTTATCTGCTCGGCCCGGACCAGGCGCCGGTCGGGGTCGGCGAGGTGGGCGAGCTGTACTTCGGCGGCGCCTGCGTGGCCGACGGCTACCTCGGCGATGCCGACGGCTCGGCCGCGCGTTTCCTGCCCGACCCCTTCGCCGGCCAGCCGCAGGCGCGCATGTACCGCAGCGGCGACCTGGCCCGGCGGCGCAGCGACGGCGAGTTGATGTTCCTCGGCCGCGGCGACCATCAGGTCAAGATCCGCGGGCATCGCGTGGAGCTGTCCGAAGTCGACGCCGTGGTCCGCGCCGTCCCGGGCGTGCGCGATTGCGCCGTGCTGACCCGCAGCGGCGCCGCTGTGGACGAGGCCCTGGCGGCCTGGGTGGTGCTGGCGGCAGGCGCGAGCCTGGAGTCCGTGCGCTCGGCCCTGCGCGAACGCCTGCCCGAATACATGGTGCCGGCCGACCTGGCCGCATTGGAGGCCTTGCCGTTGAACGCCAACGGCAAGATCGACCGCGCCCGCCTGTTGCGCGAACGCGTCCAGGCCGCGCCGGCGAGCGCGACCGCGACCGTTGACAGCGAGGACGCGCCGCTCGCTGGCCGCCAGGCCACCCGCGATGCGGTCCGGGCGGTGTGGGAAGCCGTGCTGGCCAAGCGCGACTTCGGCGACCAGGACCGGTTCTTCGACATCGGCGGCCACTCGCTGATGGCCACCCTGGCGGTGTTCCGCCTGCGCAAGGCGCTGGCGCCCGCGCTGACCGTGCGCGACCTGTTCGAGCATCCGACCGTGGCGGCGCTGGCGGCGTTCATCGACGCCGCAGCGGGCCCGGACACAGGCGAGGGCAGCCCGGCGTTGCCCGCCGACGCGCCCCCGGCCGGGGCCATCGTGGCGCGGCCTCGGCCCGAACGGCTGCCGCTGACCTACACCCAGGAGCGGCTGTGGTTCGTCGACCAGATGGCCGCCGGTTCGGCCGCCTACAACGTGCCGCTGGGATTGCGCCTGAAGGGTGCGCTGGACAAGGACGCGCTGCGGCGCGCGCTGGCGGCCATCGTCGCGCGCCACGAAAGCCTGCGCACGGTGTTCCACAGCCATGACGGCCTGCCGGTGCAGGTGGTCCAGCCGCCGGCGCAGGCCCAGGCGATGCTGCTGGAAGATCCGCTGCCGGCGGGGCAGGGCGACAGCGCGCAGGCGCGGGTGGACGCGGCGCGCAAGCTCGAGGTGACCACACCCTTCGACCTGGCCCAGGGGCCGTTGATCCGCGCCCGCCTGGTGGAACTGGGCCGCGACGACCATGCCTTGCTGGTGACCATGCACCACATCGTCTCGGACGGGTGGTCCAACGAGGTCATCGCCGGCGAGTTGGGTGCGTGCTATGCCGCCTATCGCAGCGGTGCGCAGCCGGAGCTGGCGCCGCTGCCGATCCAGTACGCGGACTACGCGCTGTGGGAGCGCGAGCAGCACGGCAACGGCGTGCTGGCCGGACATATCGACTACTGGAAGCGCCGCCTGGCAGGCGCGCCGGAGGCCACGGCGCTGCCGCTGGACCGCCCGCGCAGCCCTCAGGTCGGCAGCGCCGGCGCCAGCGTGCAGTTCCGGATTCCGGCCGAACTCGCGCAGGCCGCCAGGACGCTGGCGGCGCAGGCCGGGACCACCCCGTTCGTACTGCTGCAGGCCGTGTTCAAGCTGCTCTTGAGCAAGTACTCCGGACAACACGACATCGTCGTCGGCACCACCCACGCCAATCGCGCCCGGCCCGAGCTGGAGCCGCTGGTCGGCTTCTTCGTCAACCAAGTGCCGCTGCGCAGTGTGTTCGACCCGACCGAGAGCGCACGGGCGCTGCTGCGGCGCGAGGCGGCGTCGGTGGCCGAGGACTTCTCCCACCACGAGCTGCCGTTGAACCTGCTGGTGTCCTCGATGGCGATGGAGCGCCGGATCGACCAGGCGCCGATCTTCCAGGCGCTGTTCGTGCTGCAGAACGTGCCGCCGACCCAGTTCGCCCTGCCTGGGCTGGAGCTGGAGCGGATCGATTTCGACATCCAGGAAGCCAAGTTCGACCTGAGCCTGTTCGTGGTCGAGAACGAGGACGGCCTGCTGGGCGCCTTCACCTACAAGAGCGGCTTGTTCGACGAGGCCACCATCCGCCGGATGGGTGCGCGCCTGACCACGCTGCTCGCCAACCTGGTCGCACGACCCGACCAAACGATCGGAAGCCTCGAGATGATCTCTGCCACGGAAATCGAAGAAGAACGCCAGGCCAAGGCGCGCATGGAATCCGACAAGCTCAGCAAGCTGCGCTCGGTGCGGCGGCGCACGGTCTCCGCCTCGGGCCAGGACATGGTCAGCTCGGCGGTGTTCGACAGCGCCAAGGGCTACCCGCTGTGCGTGCGGCCGCTGCGCGAGGACGTGGACCTGGCCGCCTGGGCGGCGGCCAACCGCGAATGGATCGAGCGCGAGCTGCGCGTATACGGCGCGATCCTGTTCCGCGGCTTCGGCCACGGCGCCGCGCCGGTGGATTTCGAATCCTTCGCCGCGGCCGTGTCCGACCGCCTGATCGACGAGTACGGCGACCTGCCGCGCGATTCGGTCAGCGGCCGGGTCTACAAGTCCACGCCGTATCCGTCCGACAAGGCGATCTTGATCCACAACGAAAGCTCGCACCTGCACCGCTACCCGACCAAGATCTTCTTCTCCTGCGTGATCCCGGCGCGCAGCGGCGGCGAGTCGCCGATCCTGGACTGCCGTGCGCTGTACAAGCGCCTGGATCCGGCCCTGGTCGAGAAGATGCGGCGCAAGAAGCTCAAGTACGTGCGCAACTACATCGATTCGGTGGACGTGAGCTGGCAGCACTTCTTCCAGACCGAGGACCGCGCCGCGGTAGAGGCCTACTGCCGCCGCAACGACATCGAGTTCGAGTGGTTCGGCGATTCGGGGCTGCGCACCAGCGTGGTCTGCGACGCGGTGCGCAAGCACCAGGTCACCGGCGAGGACGTGTTCTTCAACCAGATCTGCCTGCACCACATTTCCTGCGTGGACCCGTCCACCCGCGACTCGCTGATCCGTCTCTACGGCCTGGAGGGCCTGCCGCGCAATGTCTACTACGGCGATGGCGAGCCGATCGAAGACGAGGTGGTGGCCGAGCTGCGCCGCGCGGTGGACGAGTTGTCGGTGCAGTTCCCGTGGGAAAAGCACGACGTGATCATGGTCGACAACGTGCTGTGCGCGCACGCGCGCAATCCGTTCGAGGGCGAACGCAAGATCGTGGTCGCCATCGCCGACATCTTCGACGACAGAGTCCCGGCGTGACCGCAGCGGCGGGGCAGGGCAAGGCATCGGCAGCGCAGTGAAGCCAAGGAAACAATGACATGAGTGATGTGATGGTCGCGGGCGGCGAAGTGGTCGACGGTTTCGAGCTTTCCCCCCAGCAGCGGTTCGCCTGGCGGCGGCGGATGGACGGTCGCCGCCAGTGCATCCGCGGCACGCTGCGCGTGGACGGCCCGCTCGAACCGGCGCGCCTGCGCACGGCCATCGCCACGGTGTCCCAGCGGCACGAGATCTTGCGCACCCAGTTCCACACCTCGCCGGGCGTGGTGTTCCCGCTGCAGGTGATCGGCGAGGACGACCGGCTGGCGCTGATGCAGGCCGAGCCCGGTGCCGGCGTGCAGGACGGCGCGCCGGTGGCCTCGGCCGTGCTCCAGTCTTTGGACGATGGCAGCCACTGCCTGTGCGTGACCCTGGACGGCCTGTCGGCCGATACCGCCAGCATGGCGCTGCTGCTGGAGGAAATCGGCGCGGCCTATGCCGGAAGGGAGTTGCCTGGCCGCGATGAGGCCATGCAGTACGCCGATGTGGCGCAGTGGCTGAACGAACTGCTGGCCAGCGACGAGCAGGACGCCGCGCGCCATTGGCGCGAACTGGACCTGGAGGCCGCGCAGGCGCAGACCGTCTACGGCTGCCGCCTGGCGCGGCGCGACGATGCGCCGGTGCAGCGCGAAACCGCCGAGCTCGACCGCGCCGACCGCGAGCGGCTGGCGGCCGTCGCGCAGGCGCACGGCTGCCAGGCCCAGGACCTGCTGTTCGCCTTGTGGACCGCGCTGCTGGCGAGGCACGGCGGGTTGGCGCGCAGCCTGTGCTGGCGCGAGTTCGACGGCCGCGCCTATCCCGATCTGCGCGGCGCGCTCGGGCCGCTGGCCCAGTACCTGCCCATCGCCGTGGACTGCGAGGCGGGGTTGGCTTTCGGCGGTTTCCTGCAGCGCTGCGCCGCGGCCAGCGCCGAGGCCGCCGCGCACCAGGAGTATTTCGCCTGCGGCGACGCCCTGCGCGGCAGTGCGAATGCGGCCCGGCTCGACACGCTGCCGGCATTCCAGTGGATCCAGGCTGCGCCGCCCGAACAAGCCGGTGCGGTCGGCTTGGCGGTGGCCGAGCTGTGCAGCGAGGATGACCGTTTCGGCCTGCGCCTGAGCGCGCTGGACCTGGGGCAGTCGCTGCGGCTGCAGATCGAAGAAGCCGCCGGCCTGCCGCCGGGCACCGCCGCCGTGCTCATGGCGCAACTCTCGCAATGGGTCCAGCGCCTGGCCGAGCCCGGCGCATCGGCGACGCCATTGCAGGCGCTGCTGGTCCCCTGCGGCGAAGACCTGGCCCGCATCGCCGCGGCCAACACCGCCCATCTGGCCTACCCGGCGCAGGCCAGCGTTCATGACCTGATCGCGCGCTGGGCGGTCGAGCGCCCGACGGTGGTCGCGGTCGAAGGCCCGGGCGGCGCCCTGGACTACGCCACGCTGCATGCCCGCGCCCACGCGTTGGCCGTGCGCCTGCGCGGCGTCGGCGTCGGCGCCGAACACCGCGTGGCGCTGGTGCTGGAACGCTCCACCCACATGATCGTGGCCATGCTCGGCAGCCTCATGGCCGGCGCAGCTTTCGTGCCGGTGGATCCGCAGTTCGCCGCCGAGCGCAAGCGCCGTATCCTGGCCGATGCCGGCGCCTCGCTGGTGCTGACCACCCAGGCCCTCGCACTGGCCCTGGCCGAGGACCTGCAAGGCCAGCCGTGCTGGGCGCTGGATCGCCTGGAACCGGGCGAGGGCGAGGGCGAGGGCGAAGCGCAGACGCCGGCGGCGGACCTGCCGGCCACGCATCCGGACCAACTGGCCTATCTGATCTACACCTCCGGCTCCACCGGCCAGCCCAAGGGCGTGGCCGTCAGCCATCGCGCCTTGAACAACTACGTCCATGGCGCGCTCCAGCGCTTGGGGCTGGGCGAGTCGGCGCGTTGTTCGTTCTTCTCCACGGTCGCCGCCGACCTGGGCTACACCACCTTGTTCGGCGCCCTGTGCAGCGGCCGCGGCCTGTTCCTGGTCGCCGACGAGGCCAGCCTGGACGGCGCGCACCTGGCCCGGGTGCTGCCCGAGGCGGGGGTGGATGCGATCAAGATCGTGCCCTCGCACTTCGAGGGTTTGTTGAACCTGGCCGACGAAGCGGCGCTGATTCCACGCGATTGCCTGGTCTTCGGCGGCGAGCAACTGGGGCGCGAGCTGGTGCGGCGGATTCGCGCAGTGTCGCCCGGCTGCCGCATCTTCAACCATTACGGCCCGACCGAGACCACCGTCGGCGTGCTCGCCACCGAGATCGATGAGGCGTTGCTGGCCGAATCGGCACGACTGCCGCTGGGCCTGCCGTTGGCCAACAGCCGCGTGCACTTGCTCGATGCACATCTGCGCCCGGTGGCGGTCGGCGTGGCCGGCGAGCTCTATATCGGCGGCCCGGGCTTGGCCCGCGGCTACTGGGGCCAGCCCGGGATGACTGCCGAGCGCTTCGTGCCGCACCCCAGCCCCGCTGCCGGCGAGGCCGGCGCGCGCTTGTACCGCACTGGCGATCTGGCCCGCATGCGCCCGGACGGGCGCATCGAATTCCTCGGCCGCGCCGACGACCAGGTCAAGTTGCGTGGCTACCGCATCGAACTCGGCGAGATCGAGACCGTGCTCGGCGCCCAAGCCTCGGTCGCCCACTGCCGCGTCCTGGTCAAGCAGGAGGGGGCCGAAGGCGCCGCGCTGTGGGCGTTCGTGGTGCCCGAGCCGGGTGCGGCCGTGGACCTGGACGCGTTGCGCGCGGGACTGGAGCAGAGCCTGCCGGCCTATATGGTCCCGGCCGAGTTCGTGTTGCTGGAGGCGATGCCGTATACCGCCAACGGCAAGATCGACCGCGTGCGCCTGCTGGCGATGGCGCCCGCCGCCCGTACCGTCGAGGACATCCTCGCCCCGCGCGACGAACTCGAACAGGCGCTGCACGCGATCTGGTGCGGCTTGCTCGGGCGCGAGGCCATCGGCATCCACCAGGACTTCTTCAAGGCCGGCGGCCATTCGCTGCTGGCCACCCAGTTGGTGGCGCGTCTGCGCGATGCGTTCGAGGTCGAACTCAGCGTCCGCGACCTGTTCGTCAATTCCACCATCGCTCTGCTGGCCCAACGCATCGCCCAGGCCTCGCCGGGCGCGTCCGCCCCGAGTCCGGCCATCGCGGTGGGCATGACCGGCGAGCGTCCGCCACTGTCGTTCGCCCAGCAGCGGCTGTGGATCCTCGAACAGGTCAACGGCGCCAGCGCCGCCTACAACGTCCGCCATGCCGTGCGCCTGCGCGGCGCGCTGGAGGTGGAGGCGCTGCGCGATGCCTTCGTCGCGGTAGTCGAGCGCCACGCGATCCTGCGCACCCGTTTCCCCGAGCAGGGCGGGGTGCCGTACCAGGACATCCTCGCCGAGGCCCCGGTCGATTTCGCCGTCGCCGAAGGGCGGTTGCAGCCGGCCGAGCTGGAGGCCGCGCTGGCCGAACTGGGCGCGGCGCCGTTCGATCTGGCGCAGTGGCCGTTGCTGCGCGTGCGGCTGTTCCCGGTGGCGCAGGACGAGCACGTCCTGGCGATCGTCTGCCACCACATCGTTTCCGATGGCTGGTCCACCGGCGTCATCGCCGGCGAGTTGGCCGAGCTCTACCTTGCCCGTATCCAGGGCCGGTCGCCCGGGCTGGAACCTCTGCCTTTGCAATACGCCGATTATGCGCTGTGGCAACGCCAGCGCTTCGAGCAAGGCGAGCTGGCCGCGCAGATGGAGTATTGGACCCAGCGCCTGGCCGGCGCTCCGGCGGTGCTGGACCTGCCGCTGGACGCCTCTCGCGGCGAGGCCCCGTCCAGCGCAGCCGGGCAGGTGCCCATCGTGTTCGCACCCGCGCTGGCTGCGGACATCGCCGCGTTCTGCGCGCGGCATCGCTGCACGCCCTACATGCTGGTGCTGGCCGCGGTGCAACTGCTGCTGGCCCGCTACAGCGGCCAGGACGATATCTGCGTCGGCTCGCCGGTGGCCAATCGCTCGCGCCCGGAGCTGGAGAAGCTGGTCGGCTTCTTCGTCAACACCCTCGTGATGCGCACCCAGGTGCGCGAGCGCGACAGCGTGGAGGCCTTCGTGCAGCGCGTGCGCGAGACCACCCTGGAGGCCTACGAGCGCCAGGACGTGCCGTTCGAGCATCTGGTCGAAACCTTGAACCCGGAACGCAGCCTGGCGCACACGCCGCTGTTCCAGGTGATGCTGACCCTGCAGACGATGGGCGAGCACGATTTCGCCCTGGGCCCGGTCCAGGCCGAGCCTCTGTCGGGCGAATCGGGCACGGTCAAGTTCGATCTGGAATTCTCGGTGATCGTTTCGCCCGAGCGCATCGACGGCGCGCTGCTGTACCGCAGCGCCCTGTTCCAGCCGGCGACGGCCGAGCGCCTGTCGGCGAGCCTGGTCCTGCTGTTGGAGTCGATGGTGCGTGCCCCAGGACAACGCCTGGCCGAACTCCCGGTGCTGGCGGCGACCGAGCGCCAGCGCATCTTGGAGGACTTCAACCGGCCTTCGCCCGCGGCGTCGGCCGAACCCGCGGCGCAGGCGCCGCCGAGCCTGCTGGAGTCGGTGCGCGCGACCGTTGCGCGGACACCGGATGCGGTGGCGGTGGAATGGAATGGGCAGTGCCTGAGCTATGCCGAACTGGAGCATCGCGCCGACCGCCTGGCCGTGGCGCTGCGCGAGCGCGGAGTGCGGGCCGACGATCTGGTCGGCCTGTGCCTGGCACGCACGCCCGACCTGCCGGTGGCGATCCTGGCCACGCTCAAGCTCGGCGCGGCCTATGTGCCCATCGATCCCAGGTATCCGGCCGAGCGCATCGGCTATATCTGCCAGGATGCGGGGCTGCGCTTGTTGCTGGTCGACGAACAGGGCGAGCGTACCGGCCAGGCCGGCGTGGCCTGCCTGGCCCTGGCCGGGTTCGATTGGAGCGCCGTGCCCGCGGCCGCGCCCGGCCCGGTCGCGGTCCAGGCCGAATCGCTGGCTTATGTGATCTACACCTCCGGCACCACTGGGCGGCCTAAGGGCGTGATGGTGACCCAGCGCGGGCTGGCCAACTATCTGGCCTGGGCGCGCGCGCACTACCGCGCCGACCAGGGCCTGGGCGCCCCGGTCAATTCCTCGGTCAGCTTCGACGCCACCGTGACCAGCCTGCTGCTGCCCCTGACCGCGGGGCGCCGGGTGGTGCTGCTGCCGGAAGCGGGGGAACTGGAGGCCCTGGCCGGCTTCCTGCAGCAAACTCCCGACGTCGGCTGGGTCAAGTTGACCCCGGCGCATCTGGACGTGCTGCGCGACCTGGACTGCACGCCCGCGGGCGTGGGCACCTTCGTGGTCGGCGGCGAAGAACTGGGCGCGGCCACCGCTGCGCACTGGCGCAGCCGCGCGCCTTCGATCCGCATCGTCAACGAGTACGGCCCGACCGAGACCGTGGTCGGTTGCTGCGTGCATACCGTCGGCGACGACGACGCCGGCCTGCAGCGCGTGCCCATCGGACGCGCCATCGCCGGCACCTGCCTGTACGTACTCGACGCGCAATTGCGCCCGGCGCCGGTCGGTGTGACCGGCGAGTTGTACATCGGCGGCGAAGGCCTGGCGCGCGGTTACCTGCACCGGCCGGAGCTGACCGCCGAGCGCTTCGTGCCGCACCCCTTCGCTGCCACGCCGGGACAGCGCCTGTACCGCACCGGCGATCTGGCGCGCTATGGCAGCGATGGCCGGCTGGAGTACCTCGGCCGTCGCGACGATCAGATCAAGCTGCGCGGGTTCCGCATCGAGCTGGGCGAGATCGAAGCGGCGCTGGCCCGGCAGCCCGGCGTGCGCGAAGCGGCGGCGGTGGTCGCCGGCGAAGGCGCCGGGCGCCGCCTGCTGGCCTACGTGACCGGCAAGCAGGCCGATGCCGATACGGTGCTCGCCGGGCTGCAACGCGAGCTGCCGGACTACATGGTGCCGGCGCAGATCGCCGTGCTCGATGCGATGCCCCTGACCGACAACGGCAAGGTCGACCGCAAGGCCTTGCCGGTGCTGGCGCCGGCGCGGGCCGCGGCGGGACAGGTCGCGCCGCGCGATGAGCGCGAAGCGGCCATCGCCGCAGTGTGGTGCACGGTCCTGGGCCTGGAGTCGGTGGGCGTGACCGAACGCTTCTTCGACCTGGGCGGACATTCACTGCTGGCGGCCAAGCTGGTCGCGCAACTGCGCGACAGCGGCCTGACGCTGCGCGTGCGCGATGTGTTCGAGGCGCCGACGGTCGAGCAACAGGCCAGACGGGCGCAGGCCGGCGATGTTGGTACCGAGCTGCGGGCAGTGCCGCGCAGTGAGGACGCACCGCTGTCGCACGCGCAGGAACGTTTGTGGTTCCTGGCCCAGCTGGAAGGGCCCAGCGCGACCTACAACATGCCAGCGGCAATCCGCCTGCATGGCGAACTGTCGGTCTCGGCACTGCAACGCGCGGTGGCCACGGTGGTGGCACGGCACGAAGTGTTGCGCACTGTCTACCGTCAGGTCGAAGGCGAGCCGCGCCAAGTGGTGCTGCCTGCCGAGCGCTTCGCCGTATCGGTGGAGGATTGGCGGGCCTTGCCCGCGGAGGAGCGCGAACGGCAGTTGGCCGTCCGGATCCGGGACGAGGCCTCGCAGCCGTTCGACCTGGCCCATGAACTGCCGATCCGCGCCAGCTTGATCCAATTGGCGCCGCAGGAACATGCCCTGGCGATCTGCCTGCACCATATCGCCAGCGACGGCTGGTCGGTGGGCGTGTTGCGCCGCGAGTTGTCGCAAGCCTATCTGTCCGCGTTGACCGGGGCGCCGGGATTGCCGCCGCTGCGGTTGCAATACATCGATTACGCGCATTGGCAGCGCCGCTGGCTGACCGAAGCGCAGCAGCAGGCGCAGTTGGATTACTGGCAGCAGCAACTGGCCGATCTGCCGCCGCTGCTGGAACTGCCGACCGACCGGGCGCGCCCGGCGGTGCAGAGCTACCGCGGCGACAGCCTGCCGGTGGCAGTGCCGCAGTCCCTGGCCACCTCGCTCAGGACTCTGGCCCAGACCGAGGACGCGAGCCTGTTCATGGTGTTGCTGGCCGGCTTCCAGGCGCTGCTGGCGCGCTACAGCGGCCAGACCGATATCGCCGTAGGCTCGCCCGTGGCCAACCGTCCGCGCGCCGAGCTGGAAGGCCTGATCGGTTTCTTCGTCAACACCGTGGTGCTGCGCGCCCAGGTCGATGGCGGCACGGGCTTCCGCTCGCTGTTGGCCCAGGTTCGCGATACCACGCTGGCGGCCTACGACCGCGCCGATATCCCGTTCGAGCAGTTGGTGGACGCGGTACAGCCCGAGCGCAGCCTCAGCCACAGTCCGTTGTTCCAGGTCCTGTTCGATCTACAGCATGAGGCGGAGGAAGCGGCGACCTTGCCTGGCCTGCGTGCCGAAGCCTTGGGCGGTGGCCAATCGGCGGCCAAGTTCGACCTGCAATTGTCCTTGGCCGACCGGGGCGGAGCGATCGAAGGCGACCTGCTGTATGCGCGGGATCTGTTCGATCGCGCCACCATCGAGCGCCTGTGGCGGCACTACACGGCGCTGT
>CBIFVU010000002.1:0-49976 GCA_966185905.1 uncultured Lysobacter sp. | reverse complement strand
GCGAGCGCGGCCTGCAGTTCGCCGTGCGCATGCTGGACCACGCGCACCAGCGCCGCGGCCTGGGTGTCCAGGCTCGCTGCGGTGGCGGCCAGTGCCTGCTCATTGCGTTCGGCCAGCGCGGCCTGGGCCGCGGTCTGCTGCGCGAGCAGGCCCTGCCAGGCTTGCGCGTTATGGTCGGCGCTGGCTTCCAGGCGGCGGTCGAGCGCGGCCAGCAGATCGCCGGCGCCCTGGCCCAGGGTGTGCGCCGACTGTTCCAGCGCGCTGCGCATGTCCACCACCAGCGCCTGGGCGGTGCGTTCGTGTTCGGCCGCGGCGCGGCTCCAGATCTCGGTCAAAGTGCCCGCGGTGGCGGCGAAGGCGGCGGCCAGCCCTTCGGCCTGTCGCTGCGCGGCCTGGTCCAGGCGTTGGTGCAGGCCCGCGGTTTCGCGCGCCACCGCGGCCAGGGTCGATTCCACCACCGGTTGCAGCGCGGCGCCGGCGACGCGCGCGTTCTCAGCCACGCTGTCCTGCAAGGATTGCCGCACCGACGCGGCCAGTTGCAGATAGGCCGCTTCGGTGCGCTCATTGAAGCCGGCCTGGCGCGCGTCCAGGCGCTCGTTCGCGGTCTGGCTGTGCTGTTCCATCGCCGCCACCATCGCTTCCAGCCGGTCGACCAGCCGCGGCATCGCTTCGGCCTGGCGTTGCAGCAGCTTGAAGGTCTCCTCGCGCTGGTGGGCCTGGGAGTGCACGCGCAGGCCCGCGCCGATGGCCGCATCCAGCGCCTGCGCCGCTTCGGCCCGCTCGCGCCGCGCCAGCGCCGACAACAAGCCCAGCATGGCCGAAGCCGCCACGCCGGCGATCGAGGTGCCGAAAGCGAAGCCCAGCCCGGCCACCGGCGCCGCCAGCGAAGCGCGCACCGCTTGCAGGTCGGCCGCGCTCTGCAACGCGGTGCCGGTGCCGCGCAGCGTGACCATCATGCCCAGCAGCGTACCGAGCATGCCCAGCAACACCAGCAAGCCCACCAAATAGGGCGCCAACGCCGGCACCGGCAACGCCGCGCGCTCGCCTTCGATGCGCAGGCGCACCGACGGACGCAGCGAGGCATGCAGCCGCTGCAGCCACTCCTCCAGTCGCGCCGGCGGCGCCGACAGGTCGGCCACGGCGGCAGCGAGCGTGGCGGTGGCCTGGCGATAGCGGTGCAGCTCGAAACCGCCGGCCAGGTAGCACGCCGCGATCAGCAGCGAGACCGACAAGGCCAGCGCACTGGTGCCGATATAACCCACGGCGATCCAGCACACCGCGCCCAGGCCGGCGAGGAAGACGAGGGGAGTGAGCAGTTTCTTGAGCATGTTATCCATCAGCGGTGGTGCGGAGCGCCTCCAGCAGGCCTTCGGCCGGTTGCAGGCGCAGATCCAGTTCGGCGAGCAGCAGGTGCTGCATGTCGCGGCGGAAAGCGGGGGCCCAGGACCCGGGCGCGGAAACGGACGCGGAAGCGGGAACGGCGGCTGCGGCCCCCTCGGCGGTGTCCGCGATGCTCGCCGCCTCCTGGGCTTGCGCGCGCAAACGCTCGCAGCGCGCGCCGAGCAAGGCCGGAGCGGCCGCGAGCAGGCTGCGTTCGCGCCGCGCCAGCGCTCGCTCCATCACCGCATCCAGTGCGGCCAGGCGCGCGACCTCGCCGCTGCGCAGCGCCAACCGCTCGCGCAGGCGGGCGCGCAGGCGGGCGATGTGCGCCTCCATGGTCTGCTGCAACACCAGATAGCGCTGGCGGTAGAAGCCGCCGTCGCGATCGTCCGGGCCGGCCGCGCCGACGCCCTGGCCGGCGCGCGGCTCGGGCATGGCGAACGCAGGGTCGGCGGCGATGGCCCGGGCCAAGGTGGTGCGCACTTGCGCGCATTCCTCGTCGGCGCCGGCCACGGCGGAGCGCTCATCGGCTTCGCGTTCGCTGTCCGCGCGCTCGTCCACAGAGCCATCCGCGGCACGCGCGTCCAGAGCCGAAGCCAGGGCCAGCGCATGGGTCCAGTCGATCCACTGGCTGAGCGAATCCGACAGCGCCTGCCTGGGCGGCGCAAGCTCGGCATCGGCCAGTTCGGCGAGCAGACGGACGAAAGTCGGGCCGCGGACCGGGGTCCGTCGGGTGGGTTCCAGCATGCTCTTGGCTAAAAGATCGCCATTTTACACGCCCGGGCCGGTTTCGGCCGGTTTCGGACTGGGCAGAACCGCACGCAGGCTGAACGAAGCTGCGCCAGTGTGCCTGGCGTAGGGTCCGCTGCGCCGCAGAGGGCAGGCCGGCGCAACAGGCCGAGGCACCCGCTGCGCAATGCCGTGGTCTCGCGCGCCGCCTGGCCGACGACGGCCCGGTCGCTCACCCACCCTCACTTTCCGACCGCACGCACATCCGAGCCAAGCCGGATCGCCGACTGTCGGGTCATCGCGCCGCGCTCGAACCTGCGGCGGCCGGCCCGCTTCGCTGCGTGCGCCGGCACTCGCACCGCAGCGCGCAGTGACGCATCCGCCCCCCGACCGGAGACCGACCATGCGCCGACCTCGCCCGTTTGCCTCATCCACCTGCGCGCATCGCGTCCGAGCCTCTGCCGCGCGGTTCGCCCTGGCCTGGCTCGCCCTGGCGCTGGCAGGCGCGGCGCCCGCGGCTGCCGCGCCCGCACTGCTGGACAGCCTCGACGGCGGCGCCTGCAGCGCGATCGACGTCAACGACGCTGGCGGCGCGGCAGGCCATTGCCGCACCGCGGACGGCGACTTCGTGCCGACCTACTGGGCCGGCGGCAGCGCCGCGGCCATGGTCCTGGCGGGTCTGGAAACCGGCTCGGCCTGCCATGCGCTGGGCATCGCGCGCGACGGCCAGATCGCCGGCAACTGCGAACGCGGCGAGGCCGGCATGCAATGGCCGGTGCGATGGACCACACCGTCCCTGCCCGCGGTCGCGCCGGAAACGCTCAAAGGCCGCATCGGCGACGACCGCGCCGAGGCCTGGCAGATCAATGCGTCCGGCGCGGTCGCCGGCATCAGCACCACCCCCGGCGGCAGCGACCTGCCGGTCGTGTGGAAACGCGGGCAGACCGCGGCGACCGCGCTGCCGCTGCCCGGCGCGCTGCCGCCGCTGCTCTCGCCGGTGACCGAGTGCCGTATCGCCGCGCTCGATCCCGCGCCCGAACCGGTCGTGGCCGGCACCTGCGAACTACGCCAAGGCGGCACCGCAGCCGTGCAGTGGCGGCCGAACGCATTGGGCGGCTACAGCGTGGCCTGGCTGCCGCGCCCACTCGGGAGCAGCAACTGCCTGGCCAGCGCGATCAACGCCAGCGGCCATGTCGCCGGCACCTGCGCCGATGCGGCCGGCGACTTGGTCGCCGTGCGCTGGACCTCGCCGCGGGAGGCGCCGGCGCTGCTGCGCTCAGTGCCGCGAGGCGCGCGCGGGCAGCAGTTGTTCGCCGTGGACATCAACGCCGCCGGCGTGGTTGCCGGTCACTACATCTCCGAACAGGGCCTGGCGCGCAGTTTCGCCTGGGCGCCCAGCGGCGAGATCGAGCGAGAGGACGCGCTCGACCTGGGCACCCTCGGCGGCGCCCTGGTCCACGCCAGCCGCATCGCCGACAACGGCCGCATCATCGGTACGGCCGAAACCGCTCAGGGTGCCCAGGCCGGCTTCGCCTGGTCGCCGACCACCGACATCGCCGACCTGGGCACTCTCGGCGGCCCCGCCAACCAGCCGCTGTCGATCAGCCCCAACGGCCGTTGGATCGTCGGGATCAGCGCCATCGCGACGGGCCAGCGTTTGGCGTATCGGATCGGACCGCTGGCGAACAAGCTCACGCACGCCGGCGCGCGCGCGTTGCGCGCCACCGCCTTGGCCGACTGCAGCGCTGGCGCCTCGCTGTACTGGAATCAGGCGCCCGCCGCGCCGGCATGCTCGGACAAAGGCACTGGTTGCCCGAGCCGGGCCTATCTTTGCAATAACTCGGTCTATGCGTCGCTGATGGGCGAACAGTGTCCCCGCACCTGCGGCCGCTGCGGGCTGCCCCGGACTTAGGCCGGATCGAGCGCGCAGCCTCGTGGAGAGCCCCCGCGCCGGGACGCGCGCGCGACCGATCAGCGCAACGGCGGCAGGCGCCGTTGCAGGTACAGCCCGCCGTCGTGTTCGCGCAACCCCTCGGGCACCCGGGAATACGGCGCGATCCGCGCCTTGACGAAGCGCAGCACCACCGTGTCTTCGCTGGTGGACACCGCCAGGAAATCGCCCAGCGCGGTCGCCTCCGAATCCGCGCGAGGCTCGCCGATGCGGAAGCCATCGCGCAGGCGCCCGCGTTCCAGCACGGCCGCGTAGTACCAGGCCGTGCCGGGATCGGCGGTGGCTTCGATCAGCAGCACTTCGCGCGGGCCGGCCGGGTGCGAACGATAGAGAAACAGCGAATAGCCCGGGCCGTCGTAACCGGAATCCGACAGGTCCAGGGTCGCCACGCGCTGCCCGCCGCGCGACAGCACGAAGCGGTTGTCGTCCCGCGCGGCCACGTGCAGCGAGCCGCAGTCGAAGGACAGCGAATCAGCGGATGCGGCGCAGGCCGCCAGACGATCCAGCGGCACGACGCGAGTGCGAGCCCCACCTTCACCTGCGCTTGCGCTTGCCAGCGGCGCGGCCGCGGCCATGAGCAGCCACCCTGCCGTACTGGCGCGAGCGAGGCTGCGCCAGCGCCTCGTTCTGCCCTGTCTACTCTGCATCGTCTTGGCTCCGCCGCCTGCATCGTCCGGCGATTCTGACCCAGGCCGGCGCGCCTGCGAAGCGTCCCGCCGCCAGCGGCTGGCCCACTCCGCAAGGCCGCACGTGGTGCGCGGGTGGCCGGCCCTTGCGATGACGGCCGAGACGAACGCGCCGCGCGTCGGCGCAGCCCGGCCCAGGTTGCGCTCAACCGCGCTGGCGACGAGGCCGGAAACCCCAAGCCGCCAGGCTGCCCAACGCCAGCGCGGCCGCCAATCCGACCGCCGCATCGGCGGCGAAATAACCGGCATGGAAGGCGTAGGTGTCGCAGCTCTCCGCGCCGCAATCGCCGCCGATCTTGCGGAACGGCCAGGGGAAACCCGCAACCTCCTGCCCATCGTGCTGGTAGGCGCCGCGGGTGTTGAGATACGGCACAGCGTTGGCCAGCCCGGCCAACAGCAGGACCAACGAGAAGACGAGGCAGAAAGCGATCTTGGCGCGCATCCGGGGTTGATACGCCGATCGGGGCGGCCCCGCAAGAGGCCGGCCTGGGCGAACAAGGCACCGCCGCGTCGACGTCCACCGCGCTCTGGCTCATGCCGGACAGTATGTTGAGCGTTCAAGCGGCGGCGCCGGCCTCACTCCGGGCTGCGCCGCAGCACGATCTCTCCGCCGGGTCCAGCCTCGGCCTCCAGCGCCCAGCCCAGCTCCAACGCATCGAGCAAAGCACGTTGGTCGCCGAGATGGAACACCCCACTGACAGCGATGTGGCCGATCTCCGGGTTGGCCAGCCGCAGCTTCAACGCCGAGTGTCGATTCATCTGTTCGAGCACTGCGTCCAGGCGCTCGTCCTTGAACACCAAGTCGCCGCCCTCTGCCGCGGCCGATACCGGCGGGTCCTGCCGCGCGTCTCGCCCCGGACGCTCGCCGTCCCCGGCATGAAGCAACCGCGGCCGGTACCGAGGGCGAGCCCGGTCCGTCTCGGAATAGGCAGGCAGGGCTGCCCCGTCCTGGTGCCGGCCAACCCGGGCTGCGTCCTTGCGCTCGCCGATGGCCATGACAGCGCCGATGCCCTGGGCGAAACCGGCGCCGGCCTGGCCCAACAGGCCTTGCCGTGGATCGGCCAGCGCTTGCAGGCCGACAAAGCCCTGACGCCACAGCGGCCGTGTGCGCTCCGGGCCGTCGAACACGGCGACGATACGCCGCTTCGCCGCCACGATGGCGTGCGGACTGTTCCAGTGCGATTGGCGGTCCGCGTCGGTTGAGTGGTGGTGGGGCCGCAGGCATAACCAGCCTGCGGTCAGCAACCCGACCAGCAAAGACGATACGGCGACGGCCAGGGGCGCTGACATCGGCGCCTCCGGCTGGGTCCAATACCGACTCCGGCGCAGCGCTTGGCGAGCCTCTGCCTGGAGTGCCTCATCGCGGGCCAAGGCCGCGGCGGCCTGATGCAAGCGTTCGGATTGCACATAGGCGCGGACGTTCTTCGGCGAGGCCTCCAGCCAGAGAGCGAATCCAGCCCGATCGCCAGCATCGCAGTCCGGCGCTGCCAGCCGGGCGACCCAGACCGCGGCCTGGTCGCCGGCATCCAGCGAAGCCGCGCGGGCAGCGCTCATCGATCCGGGCCGGCGCCTCATCCCTGCATGACCCCATAACCGTGTTCTTTCATGCGCGCGCGCAGGATCGAAAGCGCCCGCCCAATGTTGCGCTCCACCGCCTTGACCGATATCCCGCAGTGCACGGCGATCTGCGCATAGCTCATGCCGTTGATGCGATTGAGCAGATACACCTCACGGCTGCGCTTGGGCAGTTGCAGGATCGCGGCTCTCGCCGCGGCGAGTTCCTGCTCGGTCGCCAAGCGGTGGTCGAGGCTGGGGTCCGGCGAAGGAATGGCGTGATAGTTCTGGTCCAGGCTGATGTATTCGCTTTCGCGCCGGAGCCTGTGGCGCCGGCTGCGATCGCTCAGCGCATTGATTGCGATCCGGTACATCAGGATCCTCAGGGCGTCCGGCGGTTGCCCGCGATAGCGCATCACGCGCATCAAGGTTTCCTGCGCCAGATCCTGGGCATCCTCGTAGGAAGGCAGGGACTTGCGCAGAAATCCGATCAACGGCTCGCGGCTCTCGCGGACGAAGTCGTCGAAGCCATCGTCCGGCTCCGTGCGTACGTCGCTGGCCTGCCCGGCGAAAGGCGCGTCGGCCGCCGCTGCGCTCGGATCTGCGCCGAAGGCGTCGGCGACCGGCTGTTCGTTGTCGACGCTGGCCGCGGCCCTGTCCGATGCGTGGCGCCCGGGAGCCGCGCCCCGCTGCGGTTTTTCTTCACGGGCCAACTTCGCTCCCACAGCGCCAAAGCGCATGACATCGACTGACACGACTCCCCCTCTATCCGAACGACCTGGGTCCTGCCGCCGCCAGAACACCCTGAGCCCAACGCGTCGGCCGCCCCATTCATTCCGCTGCCGGAATTCATGATTCGATTACTAAACGAACGAGCGGCCATTCCCCCTACTCCCCTCGCTGCGAGCGAAGGCCGCTGCGACCAGACAGCGCGTCGAAGGTGGGGACAGCGCCCCCGAATCCGTTCTCGCAACAAGGGACGAGGAGAATCCGCCGCGAAGCGCCGCTTCAATCGCGCCCGCATCTCCCCGTTTGGTATCGACTGAAACCATCTTCGATTCAGACTGCGGCGCTGCAAAGCGCTTCGCGGTCGCCCCCGAACACCGTGCCGAGCACGGTGTCTTTTTTTCAGATCGTCCGAAGCAACGAAGCCGCGCGCCGCGGGACGCGCTACGGCAGCGCCGAACAACCTGGGCCGGCAAGACGTTGCTCGCGCCGAAGCCAACCTCGCTCGCCATTGCGCGCACAGGTAGGGAGAGCGTCGCTCGAACCGTTGATAACAAGGACGCACCGCGCGCTGGGCCCGAATCTCCGATGCAGTGCGTCCGCTCGCTTTCGTCCGCCGATGGAGACGCACACGCATGATCCCGCCCCGCCACTTCGTACCAGCCTCGCGCCCGCTCGTCTCCGCGCTGGCCTGGCTCGCCCTGGTCTGCTGCGCGATCGCACCGGCGTCGGCCGGCGTCACCATTGCCGGCACCCGCGTGATCTATCCGGCGCAGCAGCGCGAGGTGGCGGTCAAGCTCAGCAATGCCGGCGAGCGCGCGGCCCTGGTCCAGGTGTGGGTGGACGATGGCGACCCCAAGCAGTCGCCCGATACCAGCCGTGCGCCCTTCCTGGTCACCCCGCCGGTGGCGCGGATCGAACCGGGCAAAGGGCAGACTCTGCGCCTGATCTACAGTGGGCCGAGCGTCGATGCCGGCGCTCCGACCGACGCCGCCGAAGCGGCGCGCGAATCGGTGTACTGGCTGAACATGCTGGAGATCCCACCCGGCGCAGATCCGTCCGCGGCAGGGCAGAACCAGTTGCAGATCGCCTTCCGCACCCGCATCAAGATCTTCCTGCGTCCACCCGGCTTGCCGGGCGACGCGCAGGCCGCCGCCGCGCAACTGCAGTGGCGCTCGGTGCGCACCGATCAGGGGCGTTGGGCGCTGGAGGCCCGCAATCCCAGCCGCTTCCACGTGTCGATCAACCGGGTGGCGCTGCAGTCGCCGGGCATCGCCTCCAGCGACCAGGGCGGCATGGTCGCGCCGGGCGGCGCCCTGCGCTTCGAGTTGCCCGGCCTCGCCGCGGCGGCGGCGCCTGGCTCGCAGGTCGAGTACACCGTCATCAACGATCACGGCGGCCGCACCGAGCTGCGCGCGAAGACCGTGGATTGAGCGTGGACTCGGCAACGGCCGCTGCGCTGGGCAGGGCGCCGGCAACCGCTTTCGGCCGGGCGCGTCCGAGATCGGCGATGCCGCGAGTCTGCGCGGGGATCGGTCTGTATCTTGCGCTGGCCGGGCCGGTCTCCATCGAAGCCGCGGAGCAGCCGTCGGCGCAGGATCCTCCGCCCGCGCGAGCGGACGCCGACGGATCGAGCACCGGCTTCGATCTGCGCTATCTGTCCGGCAGCGCCCGCGACGCGGACCTGTCGCGCTACGTCCTCAACGGCGATATCGCGCCGGGCCGCTATCGCATGACCCTGCGCCTGAATGGCGAATCGGTGGCGAGCGAGGAAGTGGAGTTCCTCGCCGACCCCTCCGGTCGGTCCTCTCGCCCGTGCCTGCGCGCACGCTTGCTGCAACGCCTGGGCATCGAAGTCCCCGGCGCGGACGAACAGGACCAATGCGTCGATCTCGCCCAGCGCATCGCCCAGGCCGATGTGCAGGTGGACTTCGGCGAATTGGCCATCGGCCTCAGCGTGCCGCAGGCGGCGCTGCGCCGAAGCGCGCGCGGCGCCGTCGACCCGGCGCTGTGGCAGCACGGAGAGGCCGCGGTGATGCTCGGCTACAGCTACAGCCAGAATCAGGTGCGCGGCGAGGGCGGCGATGCCGACTCGGCCTATCTCGGCCTGGAACTGGGCGCCAGTCTGGGGGCTTGGCGCTATCGGCAACGCAGCTCGCTCAGCCGCTCGGAGGGCGCCTCCTGGCGCGGGACCACCCAGGCCAGTTACCTGGAACGCGCCGTGCCGCGCTGGAGCGGTCGCTTGCAACTCGGCCGCGCGACCGCCGGCGACGCAAGCCTGGGCGTGTACGGCTTCCGCGGCCTGCGCCTGGCCAAGGACGAGAGAATGGTGCCCGACTCGCTGCGCGGCTATGCGCCCGTGGTGCGTGGCACCGCCTACAGCAACGCCGTAGTCGAGGTCTCGCAGCGCGGCAACCTCCTGCATCGAAGCAATGTCGCGCCCGGCCCGTTCGAGATCGCCGATCTGTACGCGGCCGGCAACGGCGGCGACCTGGAGGTCGCGGTCATCGAAGCCGATGGACGCGTGGCGCGTTTCCGCGTGCCCAACGCCTTCAATCCGCAACTGCGCCGGGCCGGCAGCCTGGGGTATGAACTGGTGTTGGGCCAGGTGGACGAATCATCGCTGACCGCCACGCCCGGCGTGGCCCAGGCCAGCGCGCAGTATGGCTTCAGCAACCGCTTCACCGGCTATGGCGGCGCCCTGCTCAGCCGCGGCTATGCGTCGGCGGTGCTGGGTTCAGCCTGGAACACGCCCGTCGGCGCGTTCTCGCTAGACGCCAACCCGGTACAGGTCGATGGCTTCGGCACGGCCTGGCGCTGGCGGGGTGGATTCAATCGCCGCTTCGAGGGGTCCGAGGCGGTGGTCTCGGCGAGTTTTTCCGGCTATTCCGAGCGCGCTCACCTGGATTTGTACAGCGCGCTGAGGTTGCGGCAGTCGGGCCGGGTCGGGCCACCGTTGCGAGCGCTGCGCGACAGCGCGCAGATCGCGCTCAACTGGCCTCTGGGCGAGCGCGGCTCGCTTTATCTGAGCGGATCGCGCGTCGGCTACCGCGGCGGCGGCAGCCACAGCAACTATCAGGCCGGGCTGCGTTGGCGCTGGCGCAGCTTGGGCCTGGCGCTCACCGCTGCGCGCTTGGACGATCCTCTGGGCGGCCGCGAAGACCAGTACTTCCTAGGCCTGAATCTGCCGCTGGGGCGCTCGGCCACGGCGGATGCCTCGCTGGAACGGCGCGCGCGCGGTGACGCGGCGCGGATCGGCCTCAGCGGTTCGGCCGGCGCCGATAGCGCGCTGAGTTACGGACTCAGCCTGGCCGATGCCGACCTCGCTGGACGCAGTGGCAACGCCAACGCCCAGTACCGCCTGCCGTTCGCCACGCTCAACGGCGCCTACGGTTGGAGCCGAGGCCATCGCCAGCGCAGTTGGGGCGCCGATGGCGTGGCCGTCTTGCACGCGGGCGGTCTCACCATCGGTCCGCAGTACGGCGAAACCCTGGCCCTGGTGGAGGCCCCGGGCGCGCACGGCGCGCGCGTGCTCAACCAGGCCGGCGCACGCGTGGACCGGCGCGGCTACGCCCTGGCGGCGTATCTGGTTCCCTATGCGCGCAACACCGTCGAGGTCGACCCGCTCAGTGCCCATGGCTCGGTCAACATCGCCGGAACCAGCCAGACGTTCGCGCCTTACGCCGGCGCCTTGGTGCGCCTGACGTATGCCAGCGAAGGCGGCCGCGGCGCGATCTTCCACCTGCGCCGCAGCAACGGCAGTGGCCTGCCCTTCGCCGCCGAGGTGCTCGACGAAGACGGCCGCATCGTGGGCGCAGTCGCCCAGGCCAGTCGCGTCCACGCCACCGGCCTGCGGCCGAGCGGTCGCCTGCGCGCGCGCTGGGGGGCGGCCGCGGAGCAAGCTTGCAGCTTCGACTACGCCCTTCCACCGCCCGCCCGAGAGCGCACGAATGCCTATGCGATCATCGAAGCCCACTGCAGCCGCAGCGATGCGCCCTGACCCGCGCTGCCGGCGCGATCGCCATCGGGTGCGCGGGCTGGCAGCGCTCGCGCTCTGCGCCGCACAGTTCGCGCAGACCGCGCCGGCCCGTTGCCCGGCTGCGCCGCAGCAGGCCATCGCCATCGATGCCGCCATCGCAATGCCGCGCGACCGTGCCGCCGGCAGTGTGCTGCACAGCGCCGAGTATCCCCTGCCCGAGCCATCGCCAGGCTGTATCGCGCCCGATGCCGGTCCCGGCGCCGGCTGGCGTTATGCGCAGGCGCCGCGACCGGCGCTGGCCCAGGATCTATACGCCACCAGCGTGGAAGGCATCGGCGTACGCCTGTCGATATCCGGGCAGGTGCTGCCCACGCTCGAACACGCGGCTTCCAATGCCGGCGTTGGGCCAACACGCGCCCGCCTGCGGTTGGAATGGATCAAGACGGGCGAGATGGGCGGCGCCGGCTCGGTCGCCGGCACCGATTTGCCAACGCTGGCGTATGCCGACGCGAGCGGCCAGTCGATCAGCGCCAGCGTCGCCTTCGCCGGAACGCTGAGCGTACGTGCGGCCACCTGCGACACCGCCGACGTGCGCGTAGTCCTGGCGCCTATCGCCGCGAACGCCCTGCCGCAGGCCGGCGCCAGCGCCGGCGCGAAGGATTTTGAACTGCGCCTGGACGATTGCCCGGCCGGCATGGCGCGCCTGAGCTACCGGCTCGATCCGCTGGGCCCGCTGGCCAACGCCGCCGCTTCGGTGCTCGCGCTGGACCCGGCTTCCAGCGCGCGCGGCCTCGGGTTGCAGATCCGCGACCGTCAAGGCCGCCCCATCGCCTTCGGCGCGGCCCACGATGTCGATGCGCCGCACCTGCGCGCGGGCGGCAGCGTCCGCGTCCCCTTGCAAGCGGCCTACTACCGCACGGGCGCAGGCTCGCCCGCGCCCGGAACGGTATCTGCTTCGATGACGTTCACCTTGAACTACGAATGATGCGCTCGCCCAGGCCGACGGCCGGGCGCATCAGCCAAGCCCCTTGCCTGCAACCAAATCGGTCGCCGCGCGATTAGGCCCAACACGACCGGCCCGCCACCGTGAGCGCGCGAGAGACCCGCTGCGGGCGGGCCTCTCGCTGGGACGATGGCATCGTAGACGATGACATCGTATTCGTCCCCTGGCCTGGCCCGCGCCGACGCGCGGGCCAGGCGCAGGAGGCGAGCCTGGACGAACTGGAACGCGCCGGAGCGCGCGGACTCAGGGGCTGGTCAACAGCGTCAGACCGTAAGCCTCCAGCAGCGGATTCAACGGCTGGAAGTAGCTGTTGTCCGCCGCCGTATCCGAGCACTTGTCGTACCTTCCGCCACCGGAGGTCACCCCCTGGGCCTGGCCAGCGACCGTCACCCAGGCTCCACCGGAATCGCCGCCTTCGGAGCAGGCGTCGGTATGCGTCAGGCCGTTGACGATCTGGGTGACGCCCTTCTCTTTGCCGTAATTGACCGTCTTGTCCTTAGCCAGGATCGTTCCGCAGTGCCAGCCGCTGGTGGCGCCGGAGCGGCAAACCGCCGCGCCGACCGCCGCCTCGGTGCTTCCCTTCACGGTCACATCGGCGCTGTCGTAGCCCTCCACGGTCGGCTTGAGCGTATGGCTGCTGCCCACCTTCACCCAGGCATAGTCCCCGCCCGGGAAGTTGGAGGCTGCGAAGGTACCGACCGTCGCCCCGCCCATCGTCACGTTGGTCTGGGCCTCGCCGCAGTGGCCGGCCGTCGCGAAGCCCTTGTTGGCGCCCTGGGTCACGGAGAAGCCGATGGAGCACCACGACTCGAAGCGCACATTCTTGACCGGCAAGTTGTACTTGACCCCGCCGACGATGTCGGCCTTCAGCCGCGGCGGATTGGCGCTGGTGGTCAGGCGCACGGCGTCCGCATCCGCGCCGCTGGCGGCGATGAAGTCGATGCCCGCCTGCAAATCGCCCTCCGCCACGGTGACGACCACGCTGTTGGTGCGCGGGTCCACGCCCCAGCTGTAGATCTGGCCCTGCGCCGAATCGCCATCGGCATAGCGCGCGAACGCACGGTCCAGGCTCGCCTTCGCTGCATCCAGCTCCTTGAGACTGAAGCGCACGTTGCGAATCTCGACGCCCTCAGGAGCCTGGTGGCCCTTGGCCGACTTGCTCGCCACCACGTAACGGAAGCTGTTGTCGGCGCCGCGCTCGATCCAGTCGCCGCCGTAATCGCGATCCAGTTGCCGCTGCAGGCCCTTGCCATGGCGCGCGGACAGGCGTTCGGCCTTCTGGTAGTCGGCCAATTGATGGTCGGTCAGCTTGAGATCGCGCTTCATCGCCGCCTTCAGCGCCGGATCGGCCTCTCCGGCCATGGCCGGCAACGCGACGGCGGCGACGAGGGCCAAGCAGAGCGCGCGCCAACGGAGGGTGCAGACAGTCTTGTTGATCATTCGCGGTGACCTCGGTTCGTGTACTGGAAGGTATCCAGGGGCCCAGGCGGCTCACAGTCGGCCTGCGGGCTGGAGCGAGATCGCTCTCGCTGCGCAAGTAACGACCCAGGGCAGCGTCCCCCTACCACTGCCGCGCCAGGTCGACTCCCGCCCCGACGAACGCGCTGCCGTCCCTGCGTCCACGCCAGAAAGGCGCAGTGGCAATTCCGATCACATTGCATCCGCGCGGCTTTGTCGCGGTCGCGGCGCGATGCGTCCTCGCGCCCGGTGCGGACGATCCTGAACATCAGGCAGGCGTTTGTCCGGCAGCATCTCCCGCCCGGTTCAACCGTAGCGCCACAGATCCGACAGGCGGCTGCGGCGCCTGCGTTCGGCGATCCGGTGACGGCGTTGGCTGTGCTGGCGCTCATACGCCAGAACCTTGGCTTGGTCGTCCTCGCTCATGCCCAAGGCTGCGGCCACCAAGACCCAGACTCCGCGCTCCAGCCAGCGAACGTGCCGGACCCGGTTGTTGCGCCAGTTCCCGTAGCGCTCCGGTGGAAGCGCTGCCCAGTGCCGACCGTGCAGCATCACCAGCAGCCCGCCCTCGACGAACCGTCGCAGAGATTCGTCCGAGCCTTGCCGTTTGGACAGCATCGCAGGCAAGGCCGAACGGATCGCGGCGATCTGGTCGTCGCGCAAGCGCGGGACTGGGTCATTCGTTGCGAACATGGGGCTAGGGAAACAATGAGGCTGTCTCTTTTTGAACGCTTGAACACCGCGCCTCCCTACATCCATCGGCAGCCTTGACGCGAAATCTCCGCTCCACCCCAGGAACCACGGCGACCATCGCAACGCGATTCAACCGCAGAGTTTGCGGGTTGGCACAACACTGCATCCAGCGTGCGAGTGCCCTGCCATCCACATTGCAAACGCACGCGCGGGTGCCTCACCCCACCTCGAACCGATCATTTCCGCCGGGTTACAGCGATGTGGGGAGCCACGTTCGTTGTTCGTTACAGAACAAGGCGATCCGCGAACGCATCGCGGCGATCGCAGGGCGAGCTTCGCCTCGCTCCGACATCCAGCATCTGACCGTTGGTCCACCACCGCCATTCCGCGCGCATGCCGCGCCGCTTTCATTCCATGGGATTCCGATGAAAAAATCTCTCGCTCTGCTTCTGTTCGCCGCCTTGGCCGCGCCGACCGCCGCCAACGCCGTCGACGGCACCATCCGCTTCGAAGGCTCGGTGATCGCGCCGACCTGCGTGCTCACCAACGGCCCCACGCCCGCCGACATCCGCGTGCAACTGCCCCCGGTCGCGGTTTCGGCCCTGGGCGCGGCCGGCCAGATCGCCGGGCGCACCCCGTTCGTCATCCGCGTCGCCGACTGCGACGCCGCCACCGCCCAGGTCCAGACCTTCTTCGAGCCCGGACCGACCGTCGATACCCGCAGCAACAACCTCACCCTCGACGCCGGCGCCGGCACCGCCGGCAACGTCCAGCTGCAACTGCTCAACGCCGACCATTCCCAGATCCTGCTCGGCAACCCCAGCGACCTGCAGAACTCGCAGGCGGCCGCCATCGAGGGCGGCGGCGCCGAACTGCGCTACTACGCCCAATACGTCGCCACCGCCGCCGCCACCGCCGGCGCGGCCAACAGCAGCGTGACCTTCACTCTGATCTACCAGTAACTCCGTCGTGCGGGACACCGGCGGCCGCGCGCCCCGGCCCTTTCAACCGATATCAATGGAGCCGTCCGTGATCGATCGAAACCTGAAGAAGGCCGCGCTGTGCGCGGCCCTGCTGGGGGCATTGGCCCCCGTGGCCGCGCAGGCCCAGCAAGCGCAGGGAGACCCCCTGTATCGCTACCAATGGCATCTGATGAACTACGGCCAGGCCGTGCTGGGCGATACCCGGCCCACCTTCGGCGTGGACTTGGGCATCGACGACCTGCATACCTACAACATCCGGGGCAACGGCGTGATCGTCGGCGTACTCGATGATGGCGTGGACATCCGCCACGAAGACCTGGCCGCCAACATGGTGCCCAACGGCTCGAAGAACTTCGATCCCGGCCGGCCCGAGCACGACCCGTCCCCGCTCGACCCAGCCAACGCGCATGGAACCAGCGTCGCCGGCATCATCGCGGCAGTCGGCTGGAATGGCATCGGCGTGCGCGGCGTGGCGCCGGCGGCCCGGCTCAAGAGCTTCAACGGCTTCGGCGACAACGATGGCGACGACGCGAACGGCAAAGAGCAGGATCTCACCCATGAAGAGATCGTCTACGCCTGGTGGGACGGCGCCGAATCCAAGGACCTGCAGATCGTCAACAACAGTTGGGGCCGCCTCGGCGTCATCCCGGCGGACATTTCCGAGAACGAGATCGCCGCCTTCGAACGTCCTATGAGCGCCACGCGCGCCGGTTTGGGTGCGGTGTACGTGAAGTCCTCCGGTAACGATTTCGGCTACCTCCAAGGCACGCTGGGTGGCAATGTGTGCCCGGCCGAAACTCAGGCGGCGAACGTAGGCTGCGCACAAACAGGCTTGGACGAACGCAACAGCCTGTTCAACGTCATGACCATCGCCGCGGTCAACGCTGCCGGCCGGCGATCGAGCTACTCCACGCCCGGCGCCTCGCTCTGGGTGTCCGGGTTCGGTGGCGAGTACGGCCATCAGCGCTTGTACTCCACGGCGACCAATCCTCTGGCGTTCGACCCGGCCATCGCCACGACCGATCTGATCGGGTGTGAGCGCGGCTACAATACCGACGACGACAGCAGGAACGCACTATCCAGCAGCGAGTCGGAGATCAACGGAACCTGCAATTACAACGGCACCATGAACGGCACTTCGGCGGCTGCGCCTACCGTCTCCGGCGTCGCAGCGCTGGTGTTGCAGGCCAACCCGCGGCTGAGCTTCCGCGACGTCAAGTACATCCTGGCCACCACTGCGCGCCAGATCGATCCCGACCAGCCGGCCGCCGTCCACGCCAACGGCACGGTGATGGCGCCCGGCTGGGTCACCAATGCCGCCGGCCATCCCTTCAGCAATTGGTACGGCTATGGCTTGGTCGACGCGACCATGGCGGTGCAGCGCGCCTATACTTTCAAATCCCTGCCGGCGCTGGTCGATAGCGGCTGGCAGCGCGTCGAGCTCGCCACGCCGTCGCCCATCGGCAACGCCGATGCACCGGCTTCCGCGTCGATCCGCATCGACAGCCGCATCGCCCGGGTCGAAGGCGTGCAACTGGGCTTCGAGACCACCTACGCGCATAACGTCCGCGGTGTCCGGGCGCTGCCGCTGCGGGTGACGCTGACCTCGCCCGACGGCACCCGCAGCTATGTCATCCCCGCGATGGCAGCGCAACAGGCCACGGGAGGCTTCTCCGTTCCGTTCATCTCCAGCAACGCGTTCCTGGACGAGACCGGCGACGGCACCTGGACCCTGGAGGTCGCCAACGTCCCCCTGGCGGACGGAGCCGCCGCCACGGGCAATCTGACCGCGTTCAAGATCCGCGTACTGGGGCACTGACATGAAGACCGATACTTTTTTGTTTGCAATCCTGCTGGGCATGGCCGCGGCGGGCAGCGCCCAGGCGCAGGACGCGGAGGCCGCGCAGTTGCGCCAGGCCGCTACCGGGGCCTCGTTCCAGGTCGGGGATACCGCATTCCGCCTGGCGCCCTCCGCCGAAGTCGCCCCAGTCAGCGCATCGGCCCCCAAGGACGGGCTCGTCGTCGCTGGCAAGTACCGCGTGAACATCCCCGACGCGACGGCCAGGCCGACCACCGGCTCCACCGTCAAGTCGCCTCGCCAATCGCCGGCGCAAGCCAACGCCGCACCGGCCACCAAGCTGGCAGCGGCGGTGTCCGAACGCGGCGAGCCCGTCGTGATCACCTCCTCGCTCAACGTCTACTTCGACCAACCCAGCGTCCTGGCCGATGCCGTTCGCAGCACTGGCGGCAAACTCACTTACTCGTCGGCCATCGGCGGAAAAGGCACGATCGAGTTCGGCTCCGTAGCCGAAGCCATCAAGGCGATGGATACTCTGCAAGGCAAGGCGGGCATCAAGGAGGTCAGCCCCCAACTGGTCCAGCCTCGCAACATGAAGCACTGAGTTCGCCCGCATCGGCCCGCGCAACGCGGCCCGAGCGCACGAACGCCTGGAGAAGGGGCTCGTTCTGAGCCCCTTCTTTCGTTTCGGCCTCGCACTCGCCGGAGCCTCGACAGCGGCCGCCCGCGCCTGCGCCCGGCACGAAAGAGGGGGCCTTTCGGCCCCCTCGGTTCGTTGTGCGATCGGCTGTACGCCGTCAAGCCTCAGCGGACGCCCTCCACGCCAAGCACCCGCACTCGGTCGTTGGCAGGGAGGGTCAGGCTGCGCACCGTCTTGGCCGGGTCGAGCTTGAAATTGTAGCCAAATACGCGGACGGTATTCGTGTCGCGGCTGCCGTCGGCCTTCAGGCGAGCGGCCATGGACACGGCCACCTGCTCGCCGTACTGCGGCGGGTGGTACCAATCGGTCACCCCCTGGGTGAAACGCGCCTGGCTGCCGTCGGTGTAGTTCACCACGAAAGACTGCGCTGCCTGGCTACCATGCACCGCGGAGGCCAGCATGTTGAGCGCGCTGTATTTTTCCTGCGGCAGCCGGATGGTGACATTGCTCGCCGCGCTGGGTCCGTTCGCCGGGCCGAACACGAACCGCGATCCATTCCAATCCACGCTCTTGCCCAGCAGCCCGCTGACATACGCGTAACTGCCGTCCAGCCCACCCCCTTGGACCCGGGCGCCATCCTCATAGGCGGCGTAGACATTGTAAGCGCGCGTCATCGGCCGCGCGTCGATGCGCAGGATGTCGGCGTGGGACGGCACGCCGGCCCGGTCGATGAGGAACAGCATGTACTGGCCCGGCGGGGTCAGCGAGTCCTGCTCGGGCAACTGCGCCTTGAGTCCAGCTCCGTCGAGACTGAAGCTCAGCTCCAGACGACGCTGGTCCATGTCGAAGGAGTGCGTGACCGAACCGGTCTTGACCAGAACCACTTTCGCGATGTTCGTCGCGTCCGGCGTGGCCACGGCGATACTGCTGCCCGCCATCGCGCTCATCGGGGCGTCGGAGATGGTCGGCCGCACCGCGCGCTTTCCGTCGGCCGCGAACAGGTACGGCGGGTAGTAGATTTCGGCGTCGAGATTGGTCTGCGGTCCCGGCGCGCCGCCGCCCAGTGTCAGCACGCTGGCATCGGGCAGCAACAGCGAGGTGGAATGGTAAAGTCGCATGCGCTTGGCAGTAGCGCCATCCGCCCATTGGCCGGTGGCGGGATCGTACAGCTCGCTGGTGTAGGCGACCTCGCTGTCGGGGTAATCGGCCGGCATCTTCAGCACACTGGAGTCGCGCTTTGCGCCGCCGGACACGAACACCTTTCCGTCCGGCAGCACCGTCGCGGTGGACCAGTGCCGTGCTCGCTTCATCGAGCCGGTTTCGGTCACCTTGGGCGTGCGGCCGCCGATGTCGATGACGTAGGCGCGGCCATTGGCGTTTCTGTCGTCGGTTCCGCCTGCCGCCTGCAGGATCTTGGAAGCCTCGAACATCACCGCGGTCGAGCTATTGCCGATGTCCACGCCGGAGTAGGTCCCCAGCGATTCCATCGCACCACTGCCGACCGGACGCATGCGGTACATCGACTTGTTGACCAAGCCGAATACGTTGCCGTCGGGGCCGACGAAGTTATGCGGATACCACCAGTTCATCGCATTGGTATCGATGCCCGACATCAACCGGAACTTGCCGTCGTTCTGCCGCACTTCCGGCCGATCCTCGCCCTCGCGCCCGCCTTGCAGGAAGATCTCGCCACTGGGCAGAGTCGTCGCCGTGGCGTACCAGCGCTTTCGGTGCATCGCACCGGTGCGGGTGAGCGTGTCGTCGTCCAGGCGGTAGAGGGTGACGTCGGAGTTGGCTCGGTTCGTGGACTGCCCGTCGCTGCCGGTGATGTCGCCGCCGAAGATCTGCACGCTGCTCTCTTCCGGCAGCACCAGTTGCGCGCTGCAGAACAGGTCCACCAAGGTCCGGTTCGGGAGGGTGTTGTGCGAGCCTTCGCCCGTTCCCAGCAACGGGTCCCATACATCGTAGATGAACTTTCCTGTCTGCACGCCATTGCCGTCGGTGCCATAGGACAGCACCCGGCCATCGGGCAGCAGCACCGCATGGATGCCGATCAATGGCCATTTCAGCACCTCGGAGAACGTACCCTTGACCGGATCCCCCTGTTCGGGAATCGCCAAGGATGGCTCTGCCGCCAGCGCGGCCGCCGCCGATACGGACGGCGACGGAGCGCCGCCGACGCTGTCGGCCGTGGACGCTGAACGTGTGGATTGCAGCGAGAATGCCATCGCCGCCGATAGGGTCGAAACAGTCGCGACCGCCGCGACCGTGATCTTGATCTTCATTTTGCCTCCAGCATCGTCGGTGGCCCAGCCGTGGGGAGAAGGCTGCTGGCTGGACCCGCCTTTTAGAACGTTCCAAAGGCGCATCGCCCTACTGCTACCGCTTCGACCGCGTCTCTGGACAAGGCGCTCCGCGATGCGCCCGGCGCGGCAGCATCGGATTCTCCGTTCGCGGCCGCTGCCTTCGTCTTGGCTAGCGCACGTTGTGCCGGACCTGTTGCCACATCCCCACATGCACAACGCAGGCGCACACAGACACCCCACGCTGCGCGATGCGCGGATTCATCGTTGAGCAGGCGTGGGGTAGGCGAGGCCCCGGACGTTCTTTTGCAGTTGAAGCGCCGAGCACCGCTCAGCGCCTCTTTCCGCGCTCTGCCCGGACACGCGCGCATCCAGCGATGCGTCGGCCGCGGGTGTTGCGCCACATCCACGACCTATACGAACCAGGAGTCGAACATGAGGGGGATTTCCGCTGCACTGGCATTCGCCGCCGCCTTGGCCGCGCCGACCGCCGCCAACGCCGTCGACGGCACCATCCGCTTCGAAGGCTCGGTGATCGCGCCGACCTGCGTGCTCACCAACGGCCCCACGCCCGCCGACATCCGCGTGCAACTGCCCCCGGTCGCGGTTTCGGCCCTGGGCGCGGCCGGCCAGATCGCCGGGCGCACCCCGTTCGTCATCCGCGTCGCCGACTGCGACGCCGCCACCGCCCAGGTCCAGACCTTCTTCGAGCCCGGACCGACCGTCGATACCCGCAGCAACAACCTCACCCTCGACGCCGGCGCCGGCACCGCCGGCAACGTCCAGCTGCAACTGCTCAACGCCGACCATTCCCAGATCCTGCTCGGCAACCCCAGCGACCTGCAGAACTCGCAGGCGGCCGCCATCGAGGGCGGCGGCGCCGAACTGCGCTACTACGCCCAATACGTCGCCACCGCCGCCGCCACCGCCGGCGCGGCCAACAGCAGCGTGACCTTCACTCTGATCTACCAGTAACTCCGTCGTGCGGGACACCGGCGGCCGCGCGCCCCGGCCCTTTCAACCGATATCAATGGAGCCGTCCGTGATCGATCGAAACCTGAAGAAGGCCGCGCTGTGCGCGGCCCTGCTGGGGGCATTGGCCCCCGTGGCCGCGCAGGCCCAGCAAGCGCAGGGAGACCCCCTGTATCGCTACCAATGGCATCTGATGAACTACGGCCAGGCCGTGCTGGGCGATACCCGGCCCACCTTCAGCGTGGACATGGGCATCGACGACCTGCACACCTACAACATCCGCGGCAAGGGCGTGGTGGTGTCGGTCATCGACCAGGGCATGGAAATCGCCCATCCGGACCTGGCCGCCAACATGGTGCCCAACGGTTCCTGGCATTTCGGCAACGATACCCACGATCCCACGCCGCTCCGCGCCGATCACGCCCACGGCACCGCCGTAGGTGGCATCATCGGCGCGGTCGGCTGGAACGGGATCGGCGTCCGCGGCGTCGCGCCCTCGGCCCGTCTCAAGAGCTTCAACTATCTAAGCCATGGCCTGTTCTTCGGCCCGTCCCTGGAAGACGTCTGGTGGGACCACCCCCTGCTGGCCGATGTACAGGTCTCCAACAACAGTTGGGGCAGTTTCGCCGACACCACACCGACCGTGGTCAGCGAGCTGGAGATCGCCGCGCGCGAGCGTGCCATGTCCGCGACCCGCGGCGGCCTGGGAACGGTCTATGTCAAGTCCGCCGGCAACGGGTTCTCCAACTGGCCGAGAAGCGGAGGCCTCGGGATCAACACCTGCTCGACTGCGGTCAGCGGCCTGGGCGTCGGCTGCGACCAGTCGATCTGGGACGACCGCAACAACCTGTTCAACGTGATGACGATCGCCGCGGTCAATGCCGCCGGACGCCGGTCGAACTACTCCACCCCGGGCTCGTCGCTGTGGGTGTCCGGCCTGGGCGGCGAGTACGGCCAACAGCGGGCGCACTCTACGCTGACCAATCCACTGAATTTCGATCCAGCTATCGTCACGACCGACCTTTCCGGCTGCGTCCGCGGCTACAACAGCGATGCCGCTCCCCGGAACGCCTTGGATTCGAGCAACTCCACGATCGACAACACCTGCAACTACACCGGCCGCATGAACGGCACCTCGGCAGCAGCGCCGAACGTCTCCGGCGTGGTCGCCCTGATGCTGCAAGCCAATCCCCGGCTGACCTACCGGGACGTCAAGTACATCCTCGCCACCACCGCGCGGCAGGTGGATCCGCAGCAGGCCGAGGTCCGCGACGCAAACGGCACGCTGCTGTCCCAGGGCTGGATCACCAATGCCGCAGGGCGCCGCTTCAGCAACTGGTACGGCTTCGGCCTCGCCGATGCGACCTTCGCCGTTACCCGCGCGAGCAACTTCAAGTCTCTGCCCGCCCTGGTGGACAGCGGCTGGGAGCGCGCCAACCTCGCGACCCCGGTCGCCATCGGCTCCGCCGATGCCCCGGCGCAGGCGGTCGTCCGCATCGACGACAACATCCGCAACATCGAGGCGGTGCAGATCGGATTGACCACGACCTACGGCCTCAACGGCGGTTGGGGCCTGGGCCAAGCGGTCGCCAACCCGATCCGGGTCACCCTGACCTCGCCCAGCGGCACCCAGGCCTTCGTCCTGCCTGCCCGCGCCGGCTTCGGCAACCGCGTGGTCAATATTCCGTTCGCGGCGGTCAATGCCTTCCTAGACGAGCCCGCCACCGGCGACTGGACCGTGGAGGTCGCCGACGTCGGCCTGGCCGCGGGCGCGCCTTCGGCCGGCAACCTCACCTCGTTCAAGATCCGCATCCTGGGGCACTGACATGAACAAGCGTTCCCTTCCGTTGTATGCCGGCGCATTCTTGCTGGCCATGGCACCGACCGTCTTCTCCCAGACCTATACCCCACAGGCACAGTTGGAGCTGGCCGCGACCGGCGATGCCTTCAGCATCGGCGACACCCAGTTCCGCTTGGTGCCGTCGGCGACCATTCGCAAGGCCGACGCCGGCACCAGCAACGATGCGGTGACCGCGTCGGGCTATGTCATCGAACCGTCCACGACCGCCGCCCCGGGCCAAGCGACCGTCCGTAGCCGGTCGTCGGTCGGGACCGCCCCATCGGACTCGCCGGGTGAGGAACTGGCTGCGGCGGTCTCTGCCGATGGCCGGGCGATCGTGATCCGACCCCGGATCAACGTGTACTTCGCGCCGGGCACCGATGTGCAGGCGCTGGCCGACAGCACTGGCGGCACGCTGGTCTACGCTTCCCAGGTCGGAGGCAAGGCGACCCTCGGCTATGCTTCGGTGGCCGAAGCGATGGCAGCGCGGCAACAGCTGCTCGGCCGCGCGGGAGTCAAGCAGGCCGCTCCTGACCTGGTTCCGGCGGAAAACCAACCGCTGTAATCCGGCTCATCCAGGGTCGCGCTCGCGGGCCACCGGCACATCCGCCGGTGGCCCGCGGTGCGTTCGCGGTTCAACCCTGCGCCAGGCGCCAGGATGGCGAGCGCGCCCCGCGCAAACGCTGCCTCAAGGGCCAGCGTCGTCCGCATGCGCTATCGAAAGACTTTCGACGGGTCCGCGTCGGCATTCGCGCCGCCTCCATGGCGGCAGCCGGAAATCGTATAGACGCCGATTTCCCCTCCCCTGGCGGCCACGGAGCGGAGCGCCGAGATGTTGTGATTGATTGTTCTGCCCTCTGCGATGAATTTCGCAACTTGTGGCGGCGCGCTTCGGGAAAACCAGGAGCGCACGACCGGCAAGCTCTCACTCCATCAGCGCAGGCACTCGGTCAGGAGCCAGGCCGCCCATGAACGAATACCTGCACAAGGTGATATTCGGCATCACCACGCTGATCCCACTGGCCAACCCGCTCTCGACCATGGCCCTGTTCTTGACCCTGAGCCGGCACTGGAGCCCCGCGGAAGCGAACCGACAGATCCTCAAGACCTCGATCAACGTGGTCTTGATCATGGTGGTGACCTATTACGCCGGCACCTGGGTAATGCATGGCCTCGGCATCTCCATCCCCGGCCTGCGCATCGCCGGTGGGTTGACCGTCAGCTACATCGGATTCTCGATGCTGTTCCCCTCGACCCGCGAGGAACAGGAACTTCCGCCCTCCGGCCAGCCCAGCAAGACGAAGGACTACTCCTTCTTTCCGCTGGCCATGCCCAGCACCATCGGTCCCGGCACCCTGGCGATGGTCATCAGCATCGCCAGCACCGTGCACAAGGATCGCTTCGACACCGTCTCCACGCACTTGGCCGCGCTGACCGTGGCAGTCGCCTTCGGCCTGTTGACCTGGGTCGGATTGAGGGGCGCAAAACCGCTGATGCGCGCGCTCGGCGCCTCCGGCCTGGACGCGATCTCCAGGATCATGGGCTTCTTGCTGATCAGCATGGGCGTGCAGTTCGTCATCAACGGAGCCCTGGAAATACGCAGCCAGACGATGCCGCCCGCGGCTCACGCCGTCGTGGCGGACGCTTCGTCCACTGCCGCGTCCGCTCCGTCCAGCCGACCCGACCGGCGACAGGACTGAGTGTCCCGGCGCGCCTGGTTTCCGGCGTGCCCGTTTGCGTTCCAGAACCGACCACTTCCGGCCCACGATGCGCGTCCATGTCCTGTCACTGCTCATAGCAGCCGCCGCCGCGCCGAACGCGGCAACCGCCTCCGCATTCGAGCCGCCGGCCTGTGCCGATGGCCGGCCGCGCCCGGCGAGCACGATCAGCCTGCGCCTGGACAACGATGTAATCAGCGGCCAGGACCAAGGCTATAGCAACGGCGTGCAACTGACCCTGGTCTCACCGGGGCTCGACGACGAGGCGACAACCGCCTGTCTGCCGCATTTTGCGCGCTGGCTGGACCAGAGAGTCGGGCTGCTCGGAGCACACCGGTTCCAGCAACGCAACCTGATCGCTACCCTGGCCCACGGCATCTTCACCCCCACCGACTACAGCCGCCGCGACCTGATCCACGACGACCGTCCCTATGCCGCAGTGCTGCTGGCCGGGCTGGGCTACAACGTCCGCAACGACGACCGCCTGCACACCACGCAACTGCAGTTCGGTGTCGTCGGCCCCTCGGCGCAGGGCAAACAGACGCAGAACAGCGCGCACAAACTGCTCGGCGGCGACCGGTTTCGAGGCTGGGACCACCAACTTCAGGATGAGCCCGTCTTCCGCCTGGTGCATGAACGCATGCGCCGCTATCGCTTCGACACGCAGCGCCAAGACGAGCGCGGATGGGATGCGATCGCCCACGGCGGCGGCAGCTTCGGCAACCTGTCCACTTATGCCAATGCCGGCGCCGAGTTGCGGTACGGCCTGCGCCTGCCGGAGGACTTCGGCAGCACACCGCTGCGGCCGGCAGGCGAGAATACAGCGACGGACCATCGAGGCGATCCCGGCCGGCGACCGTTCGCCGCGCACGTCTTCCTGGCCTCGGACCTGCGCTGGGTGCTGCGCGACATCACCTTGGACGGCAATACCTTCCGCCGCAGCCATCGCGTGGACAAGCGGCGTTTCGTGGGCGAAATCGGCTACGGCGTGGCCTTGATCCGCGGACGCTGGAAGTTCGCTCTGGCGCGTTACCACAGCAGCCGAGAGTTCGAAGGCCAGGAACAAAGGCCCGTTTTCGGCAGTCTCACCGCCAGCCTGTCGTTCTGATCCTCCGCTCAGTCCGGAAAGGCCGGCGCGACTGGCTGCGCGGCTCTGGATCCCAGTTTCCCCAGCAGGCCGCCGCGCCCCACTGCACCCGGCTCGCTGGCGTTGTGATTGCAATTTCCGCGAGCCGATATCAAATCGACCACAGATTGTCCGATGCGCTCATCCGGCCGCACAGCGCGGATGCGACGCCGGCGCACCGCCCCTCACGCTCCGCTGCCCGCCCAAGGAAGCCACCATGCCGCACATGTCCGTTCGGTCCCTCTGCCAAGCCGCCCTGCTGTGCTTGGCGGCAGCCCCTCTGGCCGCGGCGTCCGGACAAACGCCGGCCCTGGGCGTCAAACTGTACGCACTGGATTGCGGACGCGCCCATGTACAGGACATGGCGCCGTTCTCGGACACCGGGGAACTGGATGGAAAGCCGGCCGACATGTCCTATCCATGCTTCCTGATCCGGCACGGCAGCGACTGGCTGCTGTGGGACACAGGGCTGGGCGACGCCATCGCCCGGGAGAAGACCGGCGTGGAACTCGCGCCCGGCGCGCGCTTCACCGTCCCGGTCACCCTGGTCGATCAGCTCAAGCGCCTGGACTTGGAACCGGGCGATATCCAGTACCTGTCCTTCTCGCATTTCCATTTCGACCACACCGGCAACGCGAACCTGTTCGGCGCATCGACATGGCTGATAAACGCCAGGGAACTGGAAGCCGCCGAGGGATCACACCCACCGTTCGGAGTGGAGAAGCACGCGATCAGCGCCCACAAGACCGCCAAAGTGAAGCCCCTCACCGGCGACTACGACGTGTTCGGCGACGGCACGGTGACCATCCTGGCCACGCCGGGACACACGCCAGGCCACCAAAGCCTGATGGTCCGGCTTCGCAACAGCGGTACTCTGGTTCTGTCCGGCGATGTCTACCATCAGCGCCTAAGCCGCGAACAGCGATTGGTTCCGGCCTTCAATTGGAACCGCGCCGATTCGCTGGCTTCCATGGCCCGCATCGAGCGCCTGATCGAGAACACGAAGGCGCGCCTGGTGATCCAGCACGCCTCCGAGGACTTCGGCGCTCTGCCGCCGTTCCCGGCTTACCTGGACTAGCGCAACCCACTTCGACGCCGGCCTCGACTGAGCTCACTGGCCGCGCCGATGCGGGCGTCGACATCGGCGCGCGCCCGCAGCCGGCATCGCTCAGTTCCGTGCGCATCGCCCGCGGCTGCGGCCTGCTGCCGCCGACTCGTCGCCCGCGCAGCCACAGCGGACGTTCACAACCGCCGCGCCGGCACGTTCCTTCCAGTGGCCGCTTGCGTGCTCAATCCGCGTCTTGGCCTATGTCGAACCGGCGCTCGCCGCCGGCAGCGCCACCGCGTTCGCTCGCGTCCCAAGCCGGGCCCGCGCTCATCCCACAGAGGTGCCATGGACCGCTCTTCTCCACCGACCGCCCGCCCCAACATCCTGGTGATCCTGGTCGATCAACTGCGCTTTCCCCGCTACGCCTACGGCGCGCAGGGCGGCTTCGCCCAGGACCTGAAAGACATCGTCGGCTTCCAGGGCGAGCCGGACGGCGACAACCGCTACCGGCCGTTCTTCCCCGGCCTGTGGTCGCTGCGCAAGCACTCGGTGGTGCTGCGCCAGCACACCATCGCCTCCTCGGCCTGCATTCCCAGCCGCACCGCGCTGATGACCGGGCAGTACGGCGCGCGCACCGGCGTGACCCAGACCGATGGCTTGTTCAAGAGCGGCGAGGCCCACGACTTCCCGTGGCTGGCCGCCGACGGCATCCCCACGCTGGGCCACTGGTTCCGCGGTGCCGGTTACAGCACCCACTATTTCGGCAAGTGGCATGTCAGCAATCCGCCGGAGCGGTCGCTGCAGCGCTACGGTTTCGACGATTGGGAACTGTCGTGGCCCGAGCCGCACGGGTCCAGCATCAACAACCTCGGCGCCTACCGCGACCTGGGCTTCCGCGACCTGGTCTGCGGCTTCCTGCGCGGCCGCGGCCTGGGCTTGGCCTATAACCGCCGCCAAGCCCAACTCGGGCGAAGCGCCCCGCTCGCCGCCGAGCCCGAGGCCGCGCCCAAGCCCTGGCTCGCCGTGGCCTCCTTCGCCAACCCGCACGACATCGCTACCTATCCCGGCCTGCCCCGCGGCCTGGACCCCCAGGCCGCGCCGATCGGACCGCTGCGCGTTCCCGCGCGCGGCACGCTCAGCCAGCCGCCCACCTCGGGCAGCCTGCGCCTGCCGCTCAACCCGCTGGGCTTTCCGCAAGACAACGCTTCGCTTCCGCCGAGCCTGGACGAGACCCTGGCGAACAAGCCGGACTGCCAGTTCGACTACGCCTACAAGATGGGCCTGGCGCTGGCGTCCAAGACCGGGCTGGCGGCGCAGCAACAAACCGGCCTGGATGCGGTGCAGGCGGCGCTGCTGTCCGGCATCCCCTTCCAGCTCACCGCCGACCCCCACGACGCGGCGCTGCGCTTTGTCCAGTATTACGCCTGGCTGCAGCACCTGGTGGATGGGCATATCCGCGCCGTGCTCGATGCGCTGGACGAATCGGGCCAACGCGAAGACACGGTGGTGGTGTTCATGGCCGACCACGGCGAGTACGGCGCCGCGCATCATTACATGATCGAGAAGTGGCACAGCGCCTACCAGGAAGTGCTGCACGTGCCCGTGGTGATCCAGTCGGCCCGCATCAACCCGCAGGCCGACATGCGCCAGATCGATGCGCTGACCAGCCACATCGACCTCGTGCCGACCCTGCTCGGGCTGGCCGGGCTGGAGCCCGGCGAGCTGGAACGGATCGGCGACGAACTGCGCCGCTCCCGGCCGGTGCCGCCGTTCCCCGGCGCCGACCTCAGCGCCGTGATCCTGGGCGAGGCGGACCAGGCGCGCGAGCCCGACGGGCGCCCGCGCGAGGGCGTGTTGTTCGTCACCGACGACGAGATCACCGAGCGCCTGCCCGGTCCGTCCGATCCGCACTCACTGCATTCGGACCGCGAATTCCGGATCTTCCTGGACATGGTCGATACCGTGCGCGACGGCGACAGCAAGCTTCCGCACAATGGTCCCATACCGCGGCTAGCGCCCGGCCCGGTGCGCCAGCCCAACCACGTGCGCTGCGTCCGCTCGGGCGAATGGAAACTCGCGCGCTACTGGGACCCCCGTGGCGTGCACCCCGATCAGTGGGAGCTGTACGACCTGGAACACGACGGCTGCGAGACCACCAATCTGCTGGTCACCGGCGGCCCGTTCCCGACCCCCATCGCCGACTTGCCAGCGCCTTACACCGAGGCGGCGATCATCGAGACGGCCGAGCGCCTGCACCGCTTGTTGCAACGCTACGAGCAGCAAATGTTGTCGCAGGCATGAGGCCGGCCGCCGCGGCTTCGCCGGCCAAGGCGGCTCAAGCCTCGCTGCGCCGGTTCACCACGGCCTCGACCCGGTGGCCCTCCGGGTCGATCACGAAGGCTGCGTAGTACTCCGGGCCGTATTCGGGCCGCAGGCCCGGCGCGCCGTTGTCGTGTCCGCCCGCAGTCAACGCCGCGGCGTGGAAGGCATCGACCGCCGCCCGCGAGGGCGCCGCGAACGCCAAGTGGAATCCCGCCCCCGGCGCGCGCGCCTGCGGATCGAGGTTCAACAGCAACAGGTCCTGGCCATCGACCAGGCCATAGCCTGCGGACGCTTCGCCCGTGTAGACCCGGCGGAACCCGAGCGCGCCCAAGGCCGCGTCGTAGAAGGCGCTGGACCGGGCCAGGTCGCGCACGCCGAAGGAAAGATGATGGAGCATCGCGGCCATGCCAGTGAGGACGTCGCGCCCAGTGTAATGGCGACGCGCGCCCGCGTTCAGCGCTCCTCGCCCCAGGCGATGAATCCTGGGCGCTGCCGCACGCGGTGGCGAAACGCCGCCACCGCCGGCAAGGCCGGATGCGCGAACGGCGTCCTGAACCAGCGCTCCACCGACAGGCCGATGGCGATGTCGGCCAGGCTGAAATCAGCGCCGCCCACATACGCCCCTGTCTCGGCCAGCCGAGCGTCCAGGACCGCCATGAAGCCTGCCCACGCCTCCAGCGAGGCCTGGATGGCGGCTGCGTCGCGATGCTCGGCGGAGCCGCGCGCCAGGGCCATGAAGGCATAGCGCCAAGCCGGGTTGAGATCCGACGCCTGCCAGTCCAGCCATTGATCGACCCGCGCGCGCGCTTTCGCCTCGACCGGGTACAAGCGGCCCTCGCCATAGCGATTGGCCAGATAGCGCAGGATGCTGTTGGACTCCCATAGCACGAAATCGCCATCGGCCAGCACCGGGACCATGGCGTTGGGATTGAGCGCCCTGAACGCCCGGCTGCCGACATCGCCGAAGCCGCTGCCCCAGTCCTCCCGCTCGAACGGCAGGCCGAGTTCGGCGCAGGCCCACAGCACCTTGCGCACGTTGATCGAGGAGCGCTTGCCGAGAATCCTGAGCATCACCGGGACCGTCGTTGCGGGCGAAGGCGGCCATCGCGGCCGCCGGCGCGGGCCATCATTCCACGCGCAGCCGCTTTTGCTCGATGCCTTTCAACGCAGGATCGTTGCGGCAGGCCGAAAGCGGCCGGGGCTTGGCCGAATGGATCTTCAGCACGGTCCGCTCCGCGGCATCGACCCACACGCTCAAGCAGGCGCAGCCATAGCCATAGTTGCCCACACCGCTGCGTATCCATTGGCCCGGGCGGTACTCCGGCGGCCAGTCGCCTTCGGCCTGATGACCGCCTTGCTGGGCGATCGTCCATTCGCCGTCGCGGTCGTGCAAGGTCGCATTGCCCGGGGTGGGGTTGTCGAACCAGCCGCAGCGCAACTCGCGCCCGGATTGCCGCGCCTGCGCGGGATCGGCGACGGCGCTCAGAGCCAGCAGCAGCGCGGTAGCCGCGGCGATCAGTCGATGGATCATGTTTGACGTCCTGGGTCGTGAAGGCAACAGAGCTCCTGGCGCAGAGCATAGTCGGGTTTCGGCCCGCGTGCGCTGCGCGTGGCGCGCGACCACCGCCCGGCCGTTCACGTCGGCGGGCGGCGACCGAAGCTGGACACCCGCGTGATCGCCCACCGTTCCTGCCGGTATCGCCGCATCATCAGGAAATCCGCATCGCCCTCGCAGGCCCCATCGGTCTTGCAGCAGCGGAGCGCGCCTCAGGTCATCGCACCGAAGCCGGCGATGGGCGAGACCTCGAAGCTCTTGGTCACCCACTCGCGGGTACGGAACCACCGCAACCAGAGACGCAGGTCACAACCAGCGAAACCATTGAGCCGCTCGTGCCGACGCACGCCGATCCGCTGATCCTAAGTCGGCGCAAATCGCGAGTACCGACAGGCCCGCTGCTCGCGCAGCCGGGCGGCTCACCGGCGCCATTCGGCGCCTTGCGAGCGATCCGTCCCTCTGCCCACTCGATTATCGCGACAAGGAGCGATCCTCATGAAATGGCTCTCAACCGCCCGCCTGGCCCTGCTGGCCGCGATCGGGCTCATCCCGTTGCCTTTCCCCACCGCGCAGGCTGCGACCCCGGCCTTCACCCTCAATCCCGCGTTCTGCACGCCGATCTGCGGCGCCTCCAAGCTGGCCGACACCTCCTGGATCAAATCGCGGAGGGTGCTCTTGGAGGAGCAGACGGTCGAAGTGGACATCTCCGCCGCCGATCTGCTGCAAGCAGGGCAGGAGGGCATATTCATCAGCACGATGTCCGGCGACCAGGCCTTCGCCCCGTCGGGCCAGTTCACAACCAATGCCAGCGGTGGCGGCATTGGCATCGTGCTGGGCTCGGCCCAGCCCCCTTACCACCCCGCCTGCGTCGGCGCCAACGCTGACAACCGCCAGTTCGGGATCTTCGGCTTCACCTGGGCCGACCCCTGGGGTCCATCCGCGGGCATGGTCGCGTGCAAGAACATCGCCAAGGGGCTGCTCGCCAGCGGCACGCTGCGCATCACTGCGACCACGGTCTGCGGCGCGGGCGTGAAGCCGCTGTGTTCGGTCACTGCCAGCCTCAAGCACTTGCCCACCGGAACCGTACTGGCTACCGCCGATGCCGATGCGGTCAGGCTGGAAAATCCGACCAGCGCGCGCAAGATCTGGTACGGCGTCAGCAACTACTACGCGGCTTCACCGAACTACCCGGTGAGCTTCGCGCCGCGGCGGGAGAATTACCGGGTGGAACTGGACGATCGCTGCGATCCCATTTGCCCCTGAACCGCGGCCCGCTTGCGCCGCCTCGCAGCAACGGCGGCGCCCACCGGCGGGCCAGCCTGACTCCAAGCGCCGGCCCGGCCTGCCCGGGCCCGGCGCGACCCCACCACACCCCGTTGCCAGGCTCGGTGCCCCAGGCCCATCGACGCTTGGTCAGCGCAAGTTTCCTGCGGATCGTCGCAAAACCCGCATGGCGACCCGTCGGGCGGCCTGCCGATGCGCGAGCCACCGCACCGCGTCACGGCATGCCGGCGGGCCCCCCTTTCCCGGCGGGCTGGAGCGCCACTGGAGGCGATGGCATCATCGCCCCGGTGAACACCAGCCCGCCCGATCCGGTCCACCTGCGCGACCTCGCGCGCCTGCGCAAGGTCCGCGACCGCATCGACCGCGAGTACGCGCAGCCGCTGGACGTGGAAGCCCTGGCGCGCGGCGCGCACATGTCGGCCGGGCACCTGAGCCGGCAGTTCCGCGCCGCCTATGGCGAGTCGCCCTATTCCTATCTGATGACCCGCCGGATCGAACGGGCGATGGCCCTGTTGCGGCGCGGCGACCTGAGCGTGACCGAGGTCTGCTTCGCGGTCGGCTGCTCCTCGCTGGGCACCTTCAGCACCCGCTTCGCCGAACTGGTCGGCGTGCCGCCCAGCGTCTATCAGCGCCAGAGCGCCGGCGCGACCGAGGGCATGCCGGCCTGCGTGGCCAAGCAGGTGACGCGACCGGTCAGGAATCGAGAAGCCTGACCGCGGCGCCGGCCGTAGCATGTGCCCTCCGCCACCACCCGCAGGACCGCCATGAACCTCAGCATCCATTCCAGCTTCCTCCCGCACACCGACCCGGAGGCGTCGCTGGCCTTCTACCGCGACGCGCTCGGCTTCGAGGTCCGCAAGGACATCGGCTACCAGGGCTTGCGCTGGATCACCGTCGGCCCGGCCGGACAGCCCGACACCGCGATCGTGCTCTACCCGCCCCAAGCGACTCCCGGCCTCAGCGACGAGGAAAAACGCGCCATCGCCGAGATGATGGCCAAGGGCAGCTTCGCCATGCTCAACCTGGCCACCCCCGATCTGGACAGCACCTTCGCCCAGCTGCAGGCCGGCGACACCGAAATCGTGCAGGAGCCGGTCGATCAACCCTACGGCCTGCGCGACTGCGCCGTGCGCGACCCGGCCGGCAACCTGATCCGCATCCAGCAGAGCCCGGCGAGGGTCTGAGCCAGCAGACAATGCCGGCGCACGCGGCTGCGCCGGCATCGCCGTTTCCCCGAGCCTGGCTCTGGACGTTTGCAGCCACAACAGCGCGTCAGCGAACGCGGGGTTGGGTTGCCATGGAAGGATGCGCGGGCCGCCCAGGTGGATCGCCCTCGACCGCTGCGCCAACGCCCCAATCGCAACCGGCTACGACGGCCGCGCCAAAGCACGCACCGGCGTGATCTATACTTCCCGCCTGCTCGCGCCCTGCCAGCATCGCTGCCTGGCGCTAAAGGGCGCACGCCGGATCGAAACCCGAAACACCCCACGGGATTGCCCATGCATCGCCGAGACCTGATTCGTCTGGCCGCCCTCTCGCCCTTGCTCGCGGCCGCCGGGCCGTCGCCCGCCGCTGGCGCGCCGGGCCCGGACGACCTGATGCCGGCATTCTGGCGCGCCTACGACGCCAGCCGCGGATCGAGCGACCGCGCGCAGGCCTTGCACGCGGCCTTCTTCCTGCCCAACGCTGCGCTCTATGCCGGGGCCGGGCTGAAACCCACGCCCGAGCGCCTGGCCAAGTGGCTGCCGGAGTTCGACGCCATCGCCGCTGACGCGCGCCGCCTCAGCCAGGGCTTCGATGCGCACTACGCTCGCCACATCCGCCACTTCCAGGCCGAGTTCCCGGACTTCCAGCGCGAGCGCGCGCCGGTCCATGTAATGCTCTCGCTGTTCAAGTTCGACGGGCATCTGCGGCCCTGGCAAGGCAAGCTGCCTTTGTTCGTCGGCATCGACGGCATCGTGCGCTACCACGGCGCCGACGCCAACCTGTCGGTGTTCCTGGACCACGAGTCCTTCCACCTTTACCACCGCCAGCAGGTGCCGGAACTGCTGATGGACGAACAACCGCCAATCTACGGCGCGTTGTGGATCGAAGGCCTGGCGACCTATGTCAGCGAGCGGCTCAATCCCGAAGCCTCCAAGCTCCAGGTGCTGCTCGACGACCGCCGGCTGGCCTCGGCCGACGCGGCCACCCTGCGCGATCTCGCCGGCAAGCTGCTCGAGGCTTTGGACTCCACCCAGGCCGAGGATGCCAACCGCTTCTTCAGCGCCGGCCATGCCGGCCCCGAGCCAGCCCGCGGCGGGTACCTGGTCGGCCTGGCCGTCGCGCGCCGCCTCGGCCGCGGACGCAGCCTGGCAGAGTTGGCCCGCACGCCCATGAGCGAGCTGCGCAGGCTGATACAGGAGCCGCTGCGCCAGATCGCCGCTGGCGAGGGCTGAACGAGCGCGCTCCCGCCGCGCAGGTCCGCTCTGGCGGCGCTAGTTCGACGCGACAGGCGCATAGCGCCCCCCTGTGGATGCGCGTAGCGCGCGCAGTATCGCGCCAACGCTCATGTCCACCTGCCGATGCAGCGCGGCGTCGCTCGCGCCGGTTGCGCGCAGACATGACAACCTGTCCGCGATCGCCCCAGGGCGCGTTTCGCGCCACACATGGGAAGGTTCGGCCAATCGCGTGAGACGACGCATACGCCGCAAGAAAACGCGCAGCGGCGATTGACCCTGCTCGAAACGCGAACGCATACTCGGGCACGCGCCGCGCTCCATCGCGAGCGCATTCTGCGTCCCACACGACAGGCTTGGCATGCTCATCCAGCCGATCGATTATTTCCTCCTCGCCTGGTTCGCGCTCGCGTTGGTCTCCACCGCGTACGTCGCCTGGGATCAGTTCCGCGGCAACCCCGAGCCGGCGGTGATGAAATGGGGCTTCGTCCTCGTCACCCTGTACATGGGCCCCATCGGCCTGCTGCTGTATGTGCTGGCCGACAAGGAACCGCGCCCCGGCCAGCACGAGGCCTTCATCCAGCCGCTGTGGAAACAGGGCGTCGGTTCGACCATCCACTGCGTGGCCGGCGACGCCACCGGCATCATCGGTGCAGCGGTGATCGTCGCGCTGCTGGGCCTGCCGATGTGGTTGGACCTCATCGTCGAGTACATCGCCGGCTTCGCGCTCGGGCTGTTCGTATTCCAGGCCTTGTTCATGAAGAACATGATGGGCGGCAGCTACTGGGAGAACGTGCGCAAGAGTTTCCTGCCCGAGCTCATCAGCATGAACGCGATGATGGCCGGCATGGCCCCGGTCATGAGCCTGTTGATGATGGGCCGCGACATGCGCGCCATGGATCCCACCGAGTTGTTGTTCTGGGGGGTGATGTCGCTGGGCGTGATCGCCGGTTTCGCGCTGGCCTACCCGGTCAATGTCTGGATGGTCGCCAAGGGGCTCAAGCACGGCTTGATGACCCAGCGCGACGCACAGGCCAGCGGCCATCCGCATCATTCCCACCCTTCCTCCGACAAGCCGTCGGCGAACGGAGGCGGCCACCACCGCGCCCAGCCTGACAACGCGCAGAATGCGGAACACAACCGAGCCCAGCATGCCGGACACAGCGATGCGCAGCACACGGCGCATCGCCAGACTGCGGCTGCCGCGAAGAACGAACACGCTCAATCAGCGCACGCAGACCAGGATCGCGGCGCGCACGCCATGGCGCCCGACCCCAACGACCCGCACGCCGTGACCCATCCGCAACTGGTCGCGGTGACGGCCTTCTCCCTGCTGCTGTTGGCCATCGGCATGCTCGCCCCGGCCAACTTCGTCAATCTGCGGCTGAGCGCGCACGAGGTGGGCGGTGCGATCATGCCGCCGGGCATGATCATGGAACGCGATACCCCCGCCGATGCCATGCTCGACATGGCCGCCGTTCACCCTCGCCACATCACCGCGCAGTACGGCCTGGATGCGCGCGGCGCCACCGAACTGGCGCCTCGGATCGAGAACGGGGTCAAGGTGTTCGACCTGGAGACCTCGGTCATCCGCTGGCAGATCCTGCCCGACAAGCATGTCGATGCCTATGCCTTCAACGGGCAAGTCCCGGGCCCCACGCTGCGCTTGCGCAAGGGCGACCGGGTCAGGATCAACGTGACCAATCGCCTGCCGGAGACCACGACCGTACACTGGCACGGGCTGATCCTGCCCAACATCATGGACGGGCCCGCGCACGTCACCCAGGAACCGATCGAGAACGGCGAGGTGTACCGCTACGAATTCACCGTGGTGCAGGCGGGCACCTACTTCTACCACTCGCACGACCATGTCGACCGGCAACAAGCGTTGGGCCTGTACGGTGCGCTCCTGATCGACGACCCCCTGCCCGACCCGAGCCTGCAGGCCGACCACGAATACACCCTGCAACTGCAGGAATGGCTGCTCCGCGGCGGCCTGACCTACCCAGCCATGCCGATGGAAGGCGGCATGCCGAACTACTTCACCATCAACGGCCGCGCCTATCCGGCGACCGACACGATCAAGATGAAGGTCGGACAGACCCTGAAGGTTCGCTTCGTCGGCTCCAACAGCGGCTTCATCCATCCCATGCACATCCACGGCGGCCCCTTCCAGGTAGTGGCCCGCGACGGCGAGACCCTCGCCCCCGACCAGCGCTTTCTCGCCGACACGATCAACGTAGGCCCCGGCCAGCGCTACGACGTCATCTGGAAGGCGCTCAAGCCCGGCATGTGGATGATCCACTGCCATATCTCCCACCACACCACCAACAACAACGTCGAGACCGATGGCGGCGGCGGCTTGATGATGCACATTCACGTCGAAGGCGATCCAACGAGCTGACGCCCGGCACTGGGCCCCCACGGCCGCGCGGGGTGGCGCGCCGGAGTCCGGATGCCTCTGCGCGCACCGATGCCCCTCCCTGCGCCGCCGCTCTCTCCTTGCCGGCAGTCCACGACGCCGCTTCAACGACGAGGCGCAAGCGCCCGCACGCAGCTTGCCCGCGCTCGGCCGACGCAGGCAGTCCGGGCCCGGCTTCCGGTGCAGCCCGGGCCACTGCGGCCGAAGCTAGCGTTCTTGCTTCCAGGCGTCGGCCTGGGCCATCAGGTTGTGCTTCAACTCGGCCGCCGGCGCGGCCAGTTCGCCGCTGCGGTGGAACAGCACATAGTGCAGCGACGGCAGCTGCGCGATGGGGCGGCTCGTGAGCCCGGCCGGTATCCGGCAGCAGGCGTTCACCACCGCCAGCCCCATTCCCAACCGCACCAGGTGCAGCATCAACTCCCAGCCCTGGGCTTCGACCGCGACCTCCCAGCCGACCTGCGCGGACTGCAGCATCTGCGCGAGCATGGTGCGATGTGGCCGTCCAGGCGGCGGGACGATCAGGGCCGCGCCTTCAAGATCCCCCAGCCGGATGTTGCGCCGGGCCGCCAGCGGGTGTTTCCTGGGCATCGCCAGCACCTGCCCCACCCGCGTCAATGGGGCGATGCTCATATCCTTGGGAAGCGTGTCCAGCGAGGCCACGCCCAGGTGGGCCTGCCCCGAGCGCACGGCTTCGACCGCGGCCGGGCCATCGGCGGTGAGCAGCCGCAACGAGCGCCGCCGATTCGCCAGATGCGCGCGGATGCCCTGCCCGAGCAGATACAGGTACGCCCCTTCGCCAGCAGCCAGGACCACCGTCGGCTCGCGGTCCTCGCCCTGCAGCTCGTTCTGGAAGGCCCGGGTGGCGGCCGACAGCTCGCGGGCGAAGCGTTGCACCTGCCGGCCGGCAGGCGTGATCTCGATCGTCCGGCCGCGACGCAGGTACAGCGGCCGTCCCACCGACCGGCCCAGCTTGGCGATCTTGGTGTGCAGCGCCGGTTGCGAGATGTGCAGCCGGAGGGCGGCGCGGCTGAAATTGCCGTCCTCGGCGAACTCAGCGAAGGCGACCAGGGCGTCGAGGGTGACATCGCGCAGGAGATCCATTATCCATTGTTTCTATAGCCGATCCGAATAATCAAGTTCCCTTCGATAGCTGGCCCGGGTTGAATGCGCGCCACCCACTACGGAAGAACGCCACCATGAAACTCGGCATCGACGTCGGACGCGTCCTGATCAGCCCCGGGGACGATTCGCGCCCTGACACTTCGTTCATCGGCGGATCCCTGCAAGACGCCCTGGACACCCCGCCCTACGACGGCATGTTCGAGGTCGTCCCGTCCCTGGTCGCCCGCTTCGCCGGCCAGGCCTGGATCGTGTCCAAGTGCGGGCAGCGCATCCAGGACCGGACCTTGCACTGGTTCCGTCACCATCGCTTCTTCGAGCGGACCGGCATCGAACCGGCCAACGTCCGCTTTTGCCTGAAGCGGCCGGAAAAAGCCGTGCACTGCCGCGAACTCGGCATCACCCACTTCATCGACGACCGCATCGACGTGCTCCAGGCCATGGTCGGCATCGTGCCGAACCTGTACTTGTTCGGACCGCAGCGCTCGGCGACCCCGCAGGGCATGCGCCATGTCGCGGGATGGGCGGATGTGGCCAGGCTGTTGTTGTGAGAGCCTGCGCGCAGGACCAGCACCGGGGCGCGGCGCCCCGAACCTTTGTCCGCCCATGGTCGCAATGCCGGGGACCTCAAGGAGTCGGCCTCGCTGCCCCAATGGAGCCCTCCGTCGGGCCTGGCAGACGGCCTGCTCGTGCGGACCGGCGAACAGCCCGAACTCGCCCCCCCACGGAGAAGGGCCCGAGCAGGGCGCCGTTGAAATCGACCTCCCGATAGATACCGCCAGGCGATCGAGAACCTCGCACACCGGGATCCTGCGCCGCTTGTCGTTGGCGAAGCGGTAGACGGGCGAAGCAGCGAATAGCCGCGCCAGCCCCTTCCTGCAGAGTTCTGGCCCTGGTTTCCCCGGACCGAAACGCACTGGTCTCGGCCCCTGCGACCTCCACCGGCCACACTATCGCTGCCATCACTGCAGTGGCATCGGCACGCGCCCGGGACACCATCGCGCCCGGGCCCATGGATTCAACTTCAAAGGATGATGATCATGACCAAGCGACTTGTCTCCGCAGCCGCGCTTTTCCTGGCGATCGCGACCACCGGAGCAGCCCAGGCAGGGGCGAAGTTCTCCTACGAGGTCCGGGTCGACCCGGTCGAGAAATACGCCACCGGCGCCGTGGGCTCGGCCCGCAACAGCAGCGATGCCCGGCAGGAAATCTACTGCCGCGTGGTCGTGGACTCCCAGGTCACCGCCGGCTCCTATGTCGCGTGCGGCGCCCGCGACGCGGCCGGCGTGCGCGCCTACTGCCAGAGCAAGCGAGTGGAGTTCGCCCGCGCCGCGCAGGCAGTCAACTCCGATTCGGAGATCTTCTTCAAGTGGAAGACGGTCGCCGGCAGCGAGAACGAGTGCGTCTACATCGACGTGGCCAACGGCTCGCCCTACGCGCCCAAGGCGCCCTGACCGGCTCGGCCCCGCCGGCAGTGGCCTTGCTCCGCCGTTGCCGGTGGGCAGGTCTGGACCGTGGCGGCAACGCCTGAGCTGCGGTCATGCCGACCCCAGGCACCTGGGGCGCGGCGCTCGGCCGGCGGCACCGAGCGGCAGCGCCACCCTCGCGGGTCCTGTCGAGTAGCAACGAAGAGGCGGGCCCGGCGCTTGGGCCCGCCTCGCTTCATGCAGCCTTCCGGCGGCCGGAACGATCTGATTACTCGTGCCAACCCGGGGCGCCTGCCTCGCGTCGAGCTGCAAAGCTGCATCGGCGGTCGAGAGCGGACTTTGGCCGGAGCGCCACCCGGCGTCTTGCCCTGCCGGGCAAGAGAACCGGCGGTGCGCTGGGCTCGCGCGCGCACATGGTCCAGAATGCGCAAGGACACCACTCGCGAGATTCCCAGTGAAGGAACACACTTCGGCCCTGTATGCGCTGCTGGCCGGCCTGGCATTTTCCGCGCCGGCGCTGGCCGCTCCCGCTGCGACACTGCCGCTGCCCACCGGTTGCGATGCAGCGCATCGCACCGCCCCCGCCGCTCCGACAACCCATGACGCCCAGCCCGCGTTCCCCCCGATCCAACTGGCGGTGCATACGCCATTCGAGCCCAGCGCCTTCAGCGCCGGCGGTTATCGCTACCTGGTCTACGAGCTGCAACTGCTCAACCACTCCGAACAGGCCTTGCCCATCCAAGGCCTGGACATCCTGGCGCCTACGGAAAAAGGCGAAGACCTCCTGCTCGCCCTGTCGGGAGCGGCCCTGTATGAGCGCTTGAGCCTGATCGGCGGTGGCCGCATCGATGAAAGCCAGCCTTTGCAGGCAGGCCGCGCGGTCACCGCCTACCTGTGCCTCGCCTTCGCGCACGACGCGCCGGCCCCGGACCGGCTGCGCCACCGGATCGCGCTGGCGGGCGCTTCAGCCGAGGGGCCGATCATCCGCATCGCGCAGCGCGCGGTGAAAACGCTGTCCAGCCCCGTGCGGGGCGACCATTGGCTGGCGGACAACGCATTGGCGCTCGACCGCCATCATCGCCCCGGCCTGTTCGTCGCCGGCGGCGCCGCGCAGATCTCGCGCCGCTACGCCATCGACTGGAAGCGACGCATCGACGGCCAGGTGCAATCCGGCGATCCGCTGGACGTGCGCAGCTATCACGCCTACGCGCAAACGGTGCATGCCGTCGACGACGCCCTCGTGGTCCAGGCCCGCGACGGAATGCCGGACAACGTTCCCAGGACCGCGGCGGGCTTCACGCCGGCCGTGCCCGTGAACATGGACTCCCTGGCCGGCAACACCGTCGTACTCGACCTGGGCGATGGACAGTTCGCCCATTACGCCCATCTCCAGCCCGGCAGCGTGACAGTCAAGGTCGGCCAGCGCGTCCGCCGCGGCGAGGCCTTGGCGCGGATCGGCAACTCCGGCGATGCGCGCTGGCCGCACTTGCACTTCCAGATCACCAACGGCCCAGGCCTGATGGACAGCGAAGGCCTGCCGTTCGCGATCGACCGGTTCCGCGCGAAGGACGGCGCCGGCCACTGGAGCCAGCGCGAGCGCGAATTCCCGCTGAGCGGAGACGAGGTGGCCTTCTGAGGGATGACGCGTCGCCCGAACCAGAGCGCCGCCATCCTGCTCCAGACCCTCCGCAGCCAGGCTCATCCGCAGCTTGCCGGGCAAGGCCGCGCGCAGAACGTCCAGCACGCGCGGATGCAGTGGAGGGCGCCTGCTCCGCCTTCGAGGGCGGCTCGATGTCAGATCCACCGCGCCGAAACGGCCCTGCACATCCGCTGACGGGAACGGGGCTGTTCGCCCCCGGCAAGCTCAATGGGCAGGCGAATCCGCCGCCGGTGCGGGCGCGGGCGCGCGCGGCTTCGGCGGCGCGTTCGAGTTGTCCATGTCCGAGCGGATCAGCCAAGGCATGCCGGGCTCCCGCTGCAGCGTCAGGGTGAACTTGCCTATGTCGTCGGATTGATCGCCGTACCGGTAGCCGCCGATGATGTACGCGGCCGCGCCTGCGGAATCGAAGGCGAGCGCGCGCAACCGCAACGCGCCGCCCCCTTGGCCCTCATAGGCCGCACGGATGGCCGCGCGCCCGCGCACCGGCGGACGATTGCTTTGCAGTACGAACCCGTCCTGCGCGAACAAGGCCGCCAGCGCCGCCGCGTCTCCCGCCCGCCACGCGCGCTCGTAATCGCGGAGCACTCGCTCCAGGTCGGGCGGCAACGCCACGCTGGGAAGCGCCTCGACCTCGTCAGGCGATGACGCGTCCTGCGCGCGGACCGGCCCCGCCGCGAACATCCAGGCGATGGCGGCGACGGCGAACATCGATCGGTTCATGCTCGATTCCTTTCAAGGCAGCGACTGGGAAGGGCGGGACCGAGGCGCAAGGGCAGCGGCGGACTGTCCGACGCTTGCCGACAGGGCCGGCAACTCAGTGTACGTCCTTCATGATCTGTGAATCCGAGCAGCCGACGAAGGCGCCGAGCCGTCTCGGCTGCGGCTGACTTGCATCGCCGCCATCAGGGCTGAGGATTGCCTACGGCGCTGTCGCGGATAACGACGCTTATCGCCCCAGGCGCGGAGACCGTGCCGCCCGCACCGATGTTCGACCCTGGCGACCAGCCCCCCTGCCGCTGGCGATGATCAGCCCCGGAACCTGCGTCGCCGCTGGCCGCTCCGAGCCGCAACGGGGCGTGCGCGCCTGCCGGGTAAAACAACGAAAAGTGTCCGACAGGCACGGCGCATGCCCGCCGGACACCATAGCCTCCCACCTGGCCGAGGCGGAGTTCAGCCCCAGTCGGCAATCACACCAGACCAGCGGCTGCCGACCAGGGAACGCCCCGGCCCGTTCTCAGTTCAGAATCAGGCTCACGATCGGAGTGATATCGGTCATCACCCGGAACACACTATCGGCCGAGGGCAGACTGCACGCCGAATTGGCACAGGCGACGACACGATAGCGATAGACTCCGGGCGGGGTATCGACCGCACTCCACTGGGTGACAGGCCCCTGGTACATCGTGCCCCACACGCCGTCCTCGCCAGCCCGATGCAATTGGTAGGTGTCGGCACCGGCCGATACAGACCAACTCACAGTATGGTTGGGCCCGACCGCGGTCGGCGCGGGCGGCAGGTTCGGCGTCGGCGGCGGGTTCGATACGATGATCACCACCACCTGGGAGTAAGCGCTTGGGGTGCCACCGCCCAGGTCGCGCACTCGATACTCGTAGTTCCCCACCGGGGCATCGCGCTGGGTCCAGCTGGTGGCCTCTCCCTTGTAGCGCTCCTTCCAGCCTTGGCCGGACACTGCCTGGTCCAGCACGTAGCGCGACGGGATATCGCTCGACCAACTGACGGTGTGGTCGCTGCCGTTCCGCACCGGTTGGTGGATGGTGGGCGCGGGCCTCGGCGGAGGCGGCGGTGGAGGTGGCGGCGGAGTAGTGTCCTTCTCGCAGGTCACCGTTGCGTTGGCTCTGTAAGTGAGAATTCCATCGGGCCAATGGGTATAGCCCTTGAGCCTGCAGTTCGAATAACCGGACCGGGATGCATTGAGCTCCGCCGCCCGCGTGGCGTCTTCCACCGCCAACACTGAAGTGGAGCCCGAACCTTGGCCATGGAAATCGAACACGATGATCGCCTCGGGCGAGGGCTGTGCGTGGACGCCGAACGGAATCAGCGCGCAGGAGGCAAGCACGAGCGCTATCGGTCGCACTTTAGATTTCATGTTGGAAAATCCTTTTGCAACACACAGACGCGATCCGGCCGATCGTTGCGGCCGCGACCGTCGAATTGGGCCGCACTCAATCCGCCAACCCGAGGCGCATCGAGCAAAGCCCCGGCAACCGGATCAATCCGCCGTCGCGCTGACGATGACGACTGGAAAGCCCTGATGGCAGCCTTCCACATGGAACTGCGCCCGCTTCCCGGAGTTGTGCGCCGACAGTATCTGCGCATAGATCTCCTTGAAGAACACATTCGTCTGGCGCAACAGGTACTGATCCGAGCGAGGGCAGCCATCGGGATTGATCATGTTCTGATGTACGATCAGGACGCCCTCGTGACCGACCCAGAACTGCATCGCCGTGACCTTTCCGTACGATGTCGCGGTGCCGGCGTTGGCGGCGAAAGCCGAAAGCATGAGCACCGCACTGGCGATAAGACGACGCATATAATCTCCTTGTGATATTGCGGCCAAACCTGGCCATGTCGTTGTTGCCCGCGGATGCGGAGCCATCCGTTGCCCGGGCCTTGCCTGCTCCGTGATACTGCATTGTCCGGCGGTGGTGGCGCGCAGACTGAGACTGGGCCAGGCGCGGACGGAATCTGGCTCGTTTCCATGGCGCTCGGGCCAGTTCCGCCCGACCGCGCGCGCGCCCGGAATAGGTGGCAGCGTGCACTGCGCCTACGCGAGCGGGATCGCAAACAGCGCGCGCTGATCCGGCCCGACATCCCCTCCAACAGAACATCCCCTTCGCGCTTGATCGCCGGCGCTTTCCGAGAACGAGGCAGCTCCACCATGGAGACGGAACTGCCTGGCTCGCTCATTCGTTCCGCACCCCCAACACAGGCATCGTCGGATGCCGAGAAGAACGACCGCCGCGTATCGAAGGTCGCCCTTCGATACGCGGTTAGCAGCACCGGCCCCTGGGACGCTGCACTGCACCCTAACGACCTCGATGCTCCGTGGTGCATTCGGGAATCTGGCCAAGAGCCAAGAAGCCATCGCGCGCATCACCAGTGTGGATAGGTTCAAAACCTGATGAGCGGACATGATACCCGTCGCTAGATTGATCGCTATGTAGACTTGCTGCGGAAGTATCGCCCTCAGCACTACATGGCGAAGGTCGCCTCAACTTCCGTATCCCACGCTCTCGCGGCCGCGAAGCATGAGGAAGAGGACGGAGCCCGGTGCCGGCAAGGCAATGTGGCCGGCCCCGGAGGACGGCCTTGAGGCAGCCGAAACAGTCTGGCCGCCACCGGCCAAACCGCCGCCCACAACAACGCCGTGGGCCAATGATCGATTGTGTTCACGCCATAGTGTGATGCGCCATCCAGTCGCAGCGCGGCAGCTTCGGATAATCGTCCTGGGCGCAAGGCTCGGCGCGAACTACACGGCATCGAACGGCACCCAGGCGCGATTTCCGTTCCTTCCGGGTCCAGGAGAGCCAAGGAAATGCCGGAACGACGTGCAGGGCCTGTGCCTGGCCATCCGAGGACGCGACTGACGCGACAATACCGCCCTGGAGCCCAGACCGTGCACCGCCACGACCGACCCGAACCTCCCACAGAACACCGACATGCTTTGGCTCCGCGAAGACGCGGCCTAACCCGATGGCTGGAATCTGGCGAGCCGGACCAAGTAGCGCAACATCTACAGCGCCAAGCGCATGGATGCCGGAGATCGGCACCTCGGCATCGCCCTGACCCAGTGGAGCTGCGCCGCCAGCAGCTGGAATCCTCAGGATTTCGCCGGCTACTTCTATTACTGAAGCCTGTCGCTTTCCTGGGCTGCGCCGCTGCACTCGAAAGGCGATCCTCAAAGGTTCGCCGATAGGCGCTGATGGCCAGGAAGGGCGGTCGGCACCATGCCCGCCTTTCCCGGGCACGACCGGCTCCTGCGATCCGGCTTCTGAGGCACGCCGCAGGCCGGCCCTGGGCGCATTCGTGAACGCGTCGAGGAGGAGGCGGTGAGATCGGGGTTGCGATGCCTGAATTTTGGTGGGCCCACCAGGATTCGAACCTGGAACCAAAGGATTATGAGTCCTCTGCTCTAACCGTTGAGCTATAGGCCCGCGGAGCGGTGTCGCGGTCTGCGGCCGGGTCAACGCGGTGGGCCGTCGGACGGGGCCTCGAATGGCCGCCGGCCTGGATCGAGGATGCGCCAGTATATCGTCCGACCCGCACGGTCGTCTGCGGCGTACTGGCTGCCGTCCCCGCGCTCGCACGCGTCCACTCCAAACGACGGCAACGCGCGAGTCTCATGCGCCGATCCGGGACGTCCGGGCCTCCTCCCTCAGGCGCCTCGCTTCCCGGCGCTTGGCCCTGCTCAGGGCGACCGCCCGCCGTGGCGGCCTCGCGGCCGCCAGGCCGCCGGACCATCGCCAGCCCTCGGCCACCGCCGCCGCTCGTCCGTTTCCAATTGCGGCCCCCTCCCCGGCGGCCCATGATCGGTCGGGCCAGCCTCCTAGACTGGTCCGCCTCTCTAGCCATTGGCTGCATCCGGACGCTCGCCGGGCCCGTACTCCACATAGGGCCGGCTTTTGCCAGGCCCCATCCGTAGCGGGGCTGGGCGGCGGCGCTCCGGGGATGCAGCGCCGGACCACCGCTTCGCCTCCTCCGCCGCTGCCAGTGCTAGTCCGCACAGACACCATTGCGCCCGTCCAGTGCGCCCGTCCAGAGACAAAAGGAATGACTCATGGCCACGCTCCAGACCGGAAACAGCATCGCCAACCACCCCCTGTACGCCTCGATCCGTGAGCAGTTGCCGGGGGTGCCTGAGGATAAAACCGTTGAGATCACGCTGCGTGCGCTGCAAGGCGGGATCCTGTCGCCGGATGGCTTGCAGCGCGCGCAGGTACACCAGGAACGCATCGTCGCGGTGGGCACCGTGCCCGGATTCGGAGCGATGGTAGATCTCAACACGCCAGCGCCGCCCGCGGCCGAGCTCGATGTCGAGTACGCCGCTCTCGCTCCAATTTCACCCGCTGCGCCGACACCTGAGGCGCCTGCATTGGCCACGCCCCGAGTGAATGTGCGCATCGACCGCGAGTTGAAGCCAGAGGAGCGCACCGCACTCGCGCAGCTCGATGCGAGCATCCAGGCCACCACCCGCACGTTAGGCGCCATTCCCGCCGTTGCGCGCATGACCTTGGCCGATGGACGCTCGGTCAGCGGCTCTGAGTTGCGCGAGATGTGGTCCAAGACCGAGTTCGCCATCCACGACACTGGCTACAACGGGTATCGCAACAAGTCCGCTCGCGGCGAGGCCGATTTCAACGGTGGCGAACCGCGAATCGCCTTTAACATCGATGTCGTCGAAAGGTATGGCCACCCGTTGGGTGGGATGAACTATCTGGTGCTGCACGAGATCGGTCACATGACGTCGGCGGGACGGGAGACCAATGAACAGGTGTACCGCGACAAGGTACTCACCGCCGAAGAGAACAGGATCAACGAGCGATTGGCCAACGATGTGGCGCGCGGCATCGCCAATCACGGGCGGCTGGATGTGCTGGCGCGGGACGACTCGAAAGAAAATCCGACCCTGGCCGATTACAGTGCGGAAACTCCAACGTTCCAGACCCCGGCGCCACCATTGGAGGAAGGCGGCCGTGCGCCGAGACGATGAGACGTTGGAGGCGCCTTCGTGCACAGGGGATGCCGCGGAGGCGCGGCTGCTCCGCCGAGCGAGTGTGTGGCTGGGCGTGGGGATGACTGTGTGCCTGGCCGGCTGCGTTTCTGCAGGAAGCGCCGGCGCCACGAATGCGGAATCCTCGCGGACTCCAACCATTGCCGGCGACTGCGCCACAGGCGGGCAAGGCCTTCGGACGCTGCGCCTGGCGCCCAGCGATGCCGCGGCCGCGCGGGCGAGCCTGCGCTGGCAAGAGCCGGCCAGCGAGTCTGGCGAGCGACTCGAGCTGAGCGATGTGTCGCTGTTGCAGGGCGAGTGCGCGCACGGACTACAGGCCTTCCTCATGAGCGATCTGTATTTGTCCGGAGGCGTCGCCTTGCGCTTGGACGGCAATGGCCAGCCGCAGCCTTCCGATGAGGCGGCCGCGGGTTCCAGTCATCTGTTGGCGATCAAGGCGGGGCAGCCGCATCCGCGCGTGCCAGGCAAGTTCCTAATGGCCGCGCAGGTCAATGCCAGCGGGCCGGATACGCAGGCGGGCGATTTCGTCGGACTGTGGGCGCTGGCCGGACGCTGGCGCGTGGGCGCGTTCTCGCGCGATGCCTCCGGCGGCTTCAGTGCGGTGCGGACACTGCTCGAATCCAGTTTGCCGCTGCGCAGTGTGTCGTATTTCCCTGCATCGCACGCTCAGGCGGGACGCTTGGCCCTGGTGCAGGTCGCCGGCGAAGAGATGCGCTTGATCAGTCTGTATTGGTCGCACCCTCGAGCCGCATCGCGCTGACGCTGGAGGCGCAGCCTCTGCTGAGGCCGTGCCCCTATGCCCTGCGACTCGCACGGGCCGCGGCAGGTCATACGGGCACTCTCCCGCGAGCGAGCGCCATTCGGAAGCACGCTGATAGGCGCGCATCGATCAAGACTCCCTTATTCGGCACCCCAACCGAGTGCGCTCATCGACTAATTTTCACCAACCCACGCTCACCGCCCCGCACTCATCGAAAACGGCCGCTGCGCCGGGTCGGTGGCCCAGGCTTTGTCCGGCGCTGCCTGCATGAGGAAACGCAGTTCGCCGCCGGCAAGGATTTCCTCGTGGCGCAGGAAGGCGCGCTCCAGCGGGCGGCCGTTGAGGGTGGCGCGTCCGATGTAGGTGTGGGCGGGGTCCAGGCCTTCGGCGATCACGGTGAAGCGTTTGCCGTTGGGCAGGTTGAGGGCGGCGCGCGGCAGGAACGGGCGGCCGATGATGTATTCGTTGCTGGCCGGCGCTACCGGGTAGAAGCCCAGCGCGGTGAACACGTACCAGGCCGACATCTGGCCGAGGTCGTCGTTGCCGGCCAGGCCGTCGGGCCGTGGCGCGTATTGGCTGGCCATGATCTGGCCCAGGCGTTGTTGGGTGCGCCAGGGCTGGCCGGCGTGGGCGTAGAGATAGGCGACGTGGTGGCTGGGTTCGTTGCCATGGGCGTACCAGCCGATCAAGCCGGTGATGTCTTCCATGTGCGCGAACACCTTGGGATCGACTTGGGCGTCGAACACTTGGTCCAGGCGCGCCAGCAGTGCGTCTTCGCCGCCGTGGGCGCGGGCCAGGCCGGCGACGTCCTGCGGCACGTACCAGGAATATTGCCAGGCGTTGCCTTCGGTGTAGTCGGTGCCGTAGCCGCTGGCGCTGGGGTCGAAGGGCTCGCGGAAGGCGCCGTCGCGCTTGCGCGCGCGCATGAAGCCGCTCGATGGGTCGAAGGCGTGGCGCCAGTTGCCGGCGCGTTCGCGGAATCGCGCTGCGATGTCCTTGCGGCCCATGGCCTCGGCCATGCGCGACAGGGTCCAGTCGTCGAAGGCGTATTCCAGGGTCTTGGACGCGGCCTCGCCTTCTTCGTCGATGGGCACGTAACCCAGTTGCTTGTACTGGGCGATGCCGTCGTAGGGGCCGTAGTCGGCGCTGGCGACCATGGCTTCCAGCGCTTGGTCGGGGTCGAAGCCGCCGATGCCCTTGAGGTAGGCGTCGGCGATCACCGGCACGGCGTGGTAGCCGATCATGCACCAGGTTTCCTGGCCGTGGAACGACCATACCGGCAGGATGCCGTAGGGGCTGTGGCGGCGCGAGGCCAGCAGCGAATTGACGAAGTCGCTGTTGCGTTGTTCGGGTTGCATCAGGGTCAGCAGCGGATGCAGCGCACGGTAGGTGTCCCACAACGAGAATGTGGAGTGGTAGCGGAAGCCTTCGGCCTGGTGCACGGCATTGTCGGGGCCGCGGTAGCGGCCGTCGGTGTCCATGAACAGGCTCGGCCCCATCAGCGTGTGGTAGAGCGCGGTGTAGAAACTCTTGCGCTGGTCGGCCGGTGCGTCCACCTCCACCGCGGCCAGTGCCTGAGTCCAGCGTTCGCGCGCCTGTGCGCGCACGGCGTCGAAGTCGTAGCCGGGCACTTCGGCGTCGAGGTTGGCGATGGCGCTTTCTTCGCTGACCGGCGACAGTGCGAGCTTGGCCACCAATTCGCGGCCGGGCGCGTCGGCGAAGTCGAAGCTGGCCACGATCTGGCGTCCTTCGATCTGCGCGCGCTGGGTGGGGTCTTTGTCGCCGGGCGGCGGGAAGCCTTTGTAGGCCACCTCGGTTTCGGTGTCGTGGAAGGCGTGGTCGCTGATCGGGCGCGAGAAGCGCAGGGCGAAGTAGAGTTGGCGGCCCGGCGCCCAGCCGCGGGTTTCGCGGAAGCCGGTGACGGTGCCGTCGGCGCGCAGGCGCAGGCGCGACCACAGCACCTTGCCGGGGTAGTCGTAGAGGCTGGTGCGCAGGTCGATCAGTACGTGCGCGGCTTGCCCGGAGGGATAGCGGTAGCGGTGCACGCCGACGCGTTCGGTGGCGCTGAGTTCGGCGCGGATGCGGTAGTCGTCCAGGGTCACGGCGTAGTAGCCGGGCTGGGCGGTTTCGTCGTCGTGGCGGAAGGCCGAGCGGTAGCCGCTGCGCGGTCGCTGGGCATCGCCGCGTTCGAGCTTGACCTCGCCGGCGATCGGCATCAGCAGTACGTCGCCCAGGTCGGAGTGGCCGGTGCCGGAGAAATGGGTGTGGGAGAAGCCGACGATGCTGGTGTCGCTGTAGCGATAGCCGGCGGCCCAGCCGTAGGCCTCCTTGCGCGGCTTGATCTCGGTGTCGGGGCTGAGCTGGACCATGCCGAAGGGCACGGTGGCGCCGGGGAAGGTGTGGCCTTCGCCGCCGGTGCCGATGAAGGGGTCGACCGATTCGTAGGCGCGGCGCGCGGCGTGGCCGGCTTCGGCTCTGTCGCCACTGTCTGTCCGGGCCTCCGCGGCGGCGGCCGGGGCCGGGGCGCCTGCGGCGGTGGCCAGGCCGAGGGCAGCGGCGGCCAGCGCGGCCAGGCCGCGGCGGCGGGTGGCCGGGCCGGCTTGGCTGGCCGAGACGGGCGGGGACAGGAGCGGCTCGGCCGGGGTCGGGT
>CBIFVU010000001.1:0-60036 GCA_966185905.1 uncultured Lysobacter sp. | reverse complement strand
GACTCAGCGGACCTGCCGTCCTGCGCGGGATCTTGCCAACCGAGGCAGCGAGGCGGTGCGGTTGGTCGGCGGTGTCGCTCGATGGTTGAAGGCCGGAGGCCGAGTCCGCTCGATGCCGATGGCATCGGCGCTCGATTGCGCGCAGCGCATGAGTGCGAGGCCAAGTCGAAGCCCGGACGGTGGGCGGGATGATCCCAGCGCCTGTCTGCTTGCCGAGCCCGTGGCGGCCAGGCGGTTTGCCCTTGGCGTCGGTCTGGCGGCTGCGCGAGCTGCGGTGCGGGGTGCGATCGCGGCGGGGCGCCGTTCCTACCAAGGGCAAATGGGCAGGAGTGCCGGCTCGCAGCGCCTTCGCCATGGCGGTAACGCGGGTCCGCGGGCGGCCGCCGTCGGCACGGGGCCGTGCACCTCTTGTATGGCAATTTGCCGATATTTGATATCGGTGAATATCTGCCATCGGACTTGCCGCAGGATGCTAAAAAACCATCAGACGATGATTCAAGTGCGAAGAGATTCATATGCCCGGCCGATAGTTCCGCCGCCGGGCCGATGTGCGGGACGGACCCGCGCGAGGACGCGATCGGCGCGTCCCGCAGGCAGGCCGCGCAGCGCTCGCGTTGCGGCCTGTCCCAGCCCGCACGCAGCCGAAAGGAGACGCCGATGCCCCTGCGCGCGCCTGCCCTCGTATCCCTGTTCGCTCTCTGCGCGCTGGCCGGCGGCCAAGCGCGGGCCCAGGCCGGCATCGGGGTGTTGCAGGACAACGCCACCACCGGCACCGTGGGCAGCAACAAAAACGACGTCGGCAGCGGCGCGCTGCGCTGCCCGGCCGGCACGATTCTGCGCGGGCTGTACCACCGCGACCGGTCCATGACCGGGGTCTCGGCCGCCACCTCCGGCATGACCAACCAGGTCGGCATCTACTGCGGCGGCATCGTCACCGATGGCAGCACCATCACCGTGATACCGCGCAATCCCGACGGCAACCCCGATGTGCTCTCGCGCGGTTACAGCGCGCCGGGCACCGAACGCACCGACTATTGCCCGAGCGGGCAGTTGGCGCACCAGGCCGGCGGCTGGGACCGCGAATGGAGCAACGGCCAATACCCGCCCTGGGCCTCGGCGCTGGAGCTGCGCTGCAGCACGCTGACCCTGGACGGCGCCGACTGGGTGCGGATGGACACCGGCCCCGCGGCCCTGGTCGAGGCCGGCGTGCGCGAGAGCGTCTCCGGGCGGCCGGCGCATGTGCGGCGCGGCCCCTTCTGCCCCTTGAACGACAACACCCGGGTGGTCTCGGGCCTGTACACCCAGGCCGGCGGCGAAGGCTTCGACGGCGTCAACATCATATTGCGGCCGCTTGCAGCAGGCGCGCCACTCGGCGGTGATGGGCTTCGTCGATTTCGCCTGGGAGCAGCGCCTGGGCACGGACGGTTGGCGGGTCGACCTGACTCAGTCCGGGCGTCTGCTCGAAAATGGCGCCGGCACCACCGGCGCCGACCACACGCCGCACGCCAGCCCCGCCGACAACCTCGACACCATGCAGTACGACCAGGAAATCTACGTGCTGCCCGGCAACGGCTACCAGGCCGAGGTCAGCGGACGCCCGGCCGGGATCGCCGACAACACCTACGTCGCGTCCGGCACCTGCATCACCGGCATCGCGCTGGCCAACGAGCAGGACGCCTCCTGCACCCTGGAGATCAACGGCCTGCCCGACCTGGGCGTGTCGCTGACCGTGCCGGCCCAGACCTACATCCGTCACGGCCAGACCCGCGAGATGACCATCAGCGTCACCAACTACGGCCCCGGCGCCACCGATGGCGACGACGGCTTCACCCTGATCGCCACCTTGCCCGAAGGCTGGAGCGCGGGCCCGCTGCCGCCGGGATGCAGCGCCGACAGCGCCAACACGGTCGTCACCTGCGCGCTCGATCCCACGCCGTTGGAAGCGGCTGCCTCGCCCGGCGCGGCCGGCGGCAGCACCAGCTTTACCTTGCCGCTGCGCGTGGATGCGCCGACCGCGGACGGCGACTACACCGTGCAACTCCGCCTCGGCCGCGAGGCGCCCGACGGCGACGCCGACCCGACCAACAACGACTACAACCCCGACAACGACCGCGACAGCGGCCAAGTGCGCCTGCAACTGGCCACGCCCTTGCTGACCTTGCGCAAGATCAGCCGCCGCGGTGCGGCCTCGTTCGACTTCAGCGGCGACAACGGCGTGGTCGCGCAGACCTTGACCACCACCGCCGCCGACACCCCCGCGCAAGGCCCGCGCCTGGCCCTGGCCGAGCTCGCCACGCCCACCACCATCACCGAAGCGCCGACCCCGGGCTACAGCCTCAGCGCGATCGACTGCACCGGCATGGCCGCCGGCGGCACGGCCACGGTGGACCTGCCCAACCGGCGGGTGCTGCTGGACAGCGCCGCCACCGACGACGGCGCCGACATCGTCTGCACTTTCACCAACACCCGCGACCCGCTGGCCGACCTGTCCATCGCCAAGACCAACACGCCCGGCGCCAACGGCGATGTGGACCAAGACGACGACACCGTGACCAGCGGCGCCGACACCACCTACGTGCTGACCATCACCAACCACGGCCCGGACGAAGTGGAAGGCGCGATCGTGCGCGATCCGCCGGGCGAGCGCAGCGGCCTGCGCTGCACCGCGCCGCCGACCTGCGAAGGCGCAGCCTGTCCGGGCTCGATCAGCCTGGCCGACCTGGAAGGCGCCGGCGCGGTGCTGGGCCGGCTCGGGGTCGGCGAGTCGGTGCGGATCGGCCTGACCTGCGCGGTGCTGTGACTCGGCCCGCGCCGGCTCACTTGGCCAAGTCGGGGAAGCGTTCGGCCACGCAGGCGCGCAGGCGGCGCGACAGCTCCGGATCGCGCGCGGCGAACTGCTCGGCGAGCCGCCACTGCGCTTCCGGGTCGCCGGTCTGGGCGGCGTACCAGCGATAGACCAGCGCCGGATCCGAGTCGCCGCGTTCCACCGCATCCTCGCGCCGCGCCTGGGCGGCCTCGCCGGCGAAATTCTGATCGGCGAGGCGGTTGACCCCGGCCGGCGCCCTGGCTTGCACCAGCCAGGCGACCAGGCGCGGCGCGGACTGGTCGTCTTCCGGATCGTCCAGCGCGATCTGGACCAGGGCCGAGGCCGCGCGCCAGTTGCCCAGCTTGGCCGCAGCCACCAGCGCCGCTTCGGCTTGGTCGCCCTTCAAGCCCAGGCGCTGGGCCTGCGCCCAGGGCGCCGCCGATTCGGGCGGGATCGCCGGCACCGATACGGCCGACTGGGCGCAATCGAAATGCTCGGCCTTGACCTCGGCCAGCTTGCCGTTCGCCGCCATGGCGATGTTGAACACCGCGTTCATGGCGATGGTCTCGGATTGCTTGAGGTCCAGCCCGGTCCATTCCCAGCGCGCGCGGCGGCGCTGGGCGCCGGCCGGGTCGCGGCGCTCGCGTTCGGCGCGCTCTTCCTTCTGGTACGAAGATTCTTCCCACTGGCCGGGTTGCAGGCATTCCTCGAACGCGGCGCCCGACTGCTTCCAGCACTCCGGTGTGATCGCCACCGGCAGGCGGCCGTGGCGCGTGTCGAGCAGGTAGCGCTCGTGGCCGGCGCGGCGCATCACCGTGAGCGTGCCATCGGCGGCGACGGTGGAACGGATCAGCTCGGTACCGTCCTGCAGCGACCAGGTGTAGGGCTGGCCCGCTTGGTCCTCCGGCATCAGCAGCGTGCGCGTTTCGTCCTTGGGCGCGCCGGCGGCGAGCGCGGCCGGTGCGGCGATGCCGGCGGCGAGGGCCGCGGCCAAGGCCAGGAAGGGGCGTGCGGGCAAGCGCTGCGGCATGGTTCGTCCTTGGATGCGGGAGGCGGGATGCGGGATGCGGATGGGGCGAGCGGCCGGCGGTCGTCCGCTCGCCGGTCCGGTCCGCGATCATCATACCGTGGGCCCTGCGGCCGCTTGCGCGCCTGCCTGCGCTGGCGCGCCGGCCCAGCGCAGGAGCAGGGCGCCCGGTCGTGCGATGGAACGCATGGTCGGACGGATGCGTGCGGGATCGAGCGCAGCGAGCAGCGCCGCCCGCGCGCGCCAGCGCCAGCGCGCCACGCAGCGATCGCGCCCACAAGGCGCCTCATGCCGTCTCGGCCGCGCCGCACCTCACAAGGCGCCGCGACCGCCGCCCCCCCTCGGATCAAGCCAACGAGCGCGCTCCGTGCGAAGGCGGGCTGGCGGGCGATGGGTTGCGATCGGGCGTTTGCGCCTGCGTTTGCGCCTGCGTGGCTGCCTGCTGCGCATCGACCTCGGCGACTGCCTGGCGCCGCATGTCCTGGCTCGCCGGATGGTTGCGCGCGCGCGCCATCGCTTCCGGATCGCCGGCGAGCAGGCCATCGAGCAGAGAGGAGGTCGGGCCGGTCGGCGCAGCAGCGACTGCGCGCGGCGCCTGGCCGGGCGTGGCGGGGTCTTGCGCGCCCGGCGCGCCGGGGTCGAGAGGGCGGGGCAGGGGCAGTTCCACTGCACTGCGCTGGTCGCCTCGTCCGCTCGGCCCGCGGGGGCCGAGCGGTATGTTGAAGCGGAACATCAGCGAGGCCTCACCCTCGCTGTTGTAGCTGCCGCGCAAGCCGGCGCTGATGCCGTCACGGGGCGAGGTGTAGCCGATGCTGCCGCTGCCTTCGGTGACGTTGCGGCCGCTGGCATCGCGGCGATGGCCGATGCTGCCTTCGGCGGTGATCTGCTCGGAGAGGTTGTAGCGGACGTTGGCGCCGATGGCATAGGCGCCGTCGGTGCCCACGCTGGCGTTGCCGCCCACGCGCAGGGCTTGATCGATGGGCATGCTGGCGCGCACGTCGACGCCGGCGCGATGACCCGGGCGCAGGGTGACGGTGCCGTCCACGCGGGGGCCTTGCTCGCCGCCGTTGACGCCGCCGCTGAGCCGCCAGGTGCCGTCGGGGTCGTACTGCAGGCCGGCGGAGGCCGAGCGGCCCGCATCGCCGTGCCAGGTCGCGGTGGCGCCGCCGCCGGTGCCGGTGGCCGTGCGCACTGCGCGCAGGTCGAACTGGACATCGTCCAGTCGCAGGCTGCCGAAGCCCTGGTAGGCGCCGGTGGCGGGGCGGCCGGCCACGCCAAGGCTGAGCCGGTCCACGCCATTGGTGAGCGTGCCCGCGGCGACGAAACCCTGGGTGTTGGGATCGCCGGCGAAGGCCAGGCCGCCGCCGCTGATCGAGGTGCCGACATACAGGCCGGTCTGGCCGGTCCGGCGATCGGTCAGGACCGCGCCGCTGCGGACCACGTCGCCGTCGGGGGTGCTCAGGCTTTGCCGCCGGCTGTCGTAGCTGAAGACTTCGTTGCCGATGTAGAGCGTGCCTTCGCCGAGGGCCGGCGCCGGCCGCAGGCCGGCCGTTTCGAGCCCGGGGCCGACCGGGGCGAGAGGGTCGCTGGACGGTGCCGGCCGCGCCGGCCCGGTGGGACGAGTTTGCTCACCCATGACACCACTCCCTAGTGTGCGGGAGGCCATCTTCGCACCGCCGCGGCCCTCCTGGCGAACGGCTGCGGCGCCGCTGGCGCGTCCACGATGGCGCAGCCCCGTTCAGGCGGGCCGCGGCACCGCGCGTTCAGATCACCTGCAAGGTGATCGCCTTGAGCACCGCGCGGGTGCGGTCGCGGGTGTCGAGCTTCTCCAGGATGGCCGAGACATAATTCTTCACCGTGCCCTCGGCCAGGAACATGGCCCGCGCGATTTCCTTGTTGGAGTAGCCGCCGGCCATCAAGCGCAGCACCGCGATTTCGCGTTCGGTGAACAAGGCGTTGGCCCCGGCCTGGCTGGCCTGGTAGCGATAGCGCGCGCGCACCGGATCGGAGCTGACCGGCTGCAGCAGGGTCTCGCCGCGGGCGACGCGCTCGATCGCGCCGATCAGGTCCTGCGGCGCGGCATCCTTGAGCAAGAACCCTTGCGCGCCGGCTTCGGTGGCGCGCAGCAGCAGTTCGGCATCGTCGAAGGTGGTCAGCATCAGCACCGGCGTGGCATCGCCGCGCTCGCGCAAGGCCGACACGGCGGCGATGCCGTCCAGCCCGGGCATGCGGATGTCGCTGAGGACCACGTCCACCGGCGCGGCGGCCAGCCGGTCGAGCAGTTCCTGGCCGTCGCCGGCCTCCACGACGATGTGCAGGCCGCGTTTTTCCAACAAGGCGCGCAGGCCGGCGCGGACCAGCATCTGATCGTCGGCCAGGGCCAGGCGCAAGGGCGCGGCGGCGTTCATGCGGCGCGCTCCTGGAGGGGGCCGGCGATTCCGGCGGTGGCCGGGCCGATATCGCGGTTGGCGGCGTCGTCGTCGAAGGGAAACTCGGCTTCGATGCGCAGCGGCGCGCCGGCCTGCGCCGACAGGCGCAAGCGGCCGCCGGCGGCGGCCACGCGTTCGCGCATGCCCGACAGGCCATTGCCCTCCGCCAGCGGAGCGCGCACGCGGCCGTCGTCCTGGATGCGCAGGCGCAGGTGCGCGCCATCGCGCTGGATATCCACCTCCACGCGTTGGGCCTCGGTGTGGCGAGCGCTGTTGGTCAGCGCCTCCTGGACCACGCGCAACAGGGTTTCGGCCAGCGCGGTGTCGGTCAGGCGGACGGCTTCGTCGATGCGCAGCGCCAGCGCCGGCCGCGGCAACGGCGCGGCCAGCGCGCGCAACGCCAGCGCCAGGTCGAGCCCGCGCTCCTCGCGCAAGGCCTGGACCACGCTGCGGATCTCGGCCAGCAATTCGGTCGCCAGGCGCTGGGCCACCTGCACTTCGCCGCGGTCCTGCAAGCTGGGTTCCATCGCCAGCGAGCGCAGGTTGAGGATCATCGCGGTGAGCTTGTGGCCGACCACATCGTGCAGATCGCGCGCCACTCGCAAGCGCTCGTTGCTGCGCGCGCTGTCGGCCAGCAGCGCGCGGGTCGCCAGCAGGTCGGCATTGACCAGGGCCAAACGGTCGCGGGTGCGCTCGGCGTTGCGCGCGTAGTGCGCGACCAGCACGGCGAAGCCCTGCAGGCCGGCGAAGATCAGCACCACGATGAAGGCCGCGCCGTGGCCCGCCTGGCGCAGGATCAGGTACAGGGCCAGGTTCAGCGCTGCGGCGACCGCGTAGACCCGGCGGATCGGATACACCAGGGCCAAGTGCGCGATCAGCATCACCAGCAGCGCCGGCGAAACGCCGCCGCGCGGCGCCAGCCAGCAGGTGCCCAGCGCGCACAGCGCTTCCAGCGCGAACAGCAGCGCGCGCGTGCGCGGCGCCTGCGCCCAGGCGAAGTCGTGCAGCATGAACGCCAGCGCGAACACGAGCAGCATCGTCCACAGCAGCGCGCCGCCCGTTGGGCCTTGGTGAGGCAGCGACAAGGCCACCGCCAGCCAGGTCATCAGGGCTGGCAGGTTCAGCGGGTGCAGCGCCGTCTTGCGCAGGAGCTCGAGCATGGCGGCCATAGTGCGTGGCCGCCGTCGGCGCTGGCAATCCAGGCGCCGAGGAAGTGACTTCCGGCAGGGGCGGGCGGGATGCGAGGACGCGCCCAGCGCGGTTCTGCCCGCCGCGTAGTCGCGGGGCGGGAAGCGCCCGCCGCTCCGCATGCCCAGCGCCACCCCTCGATCGCGGCGAGATCGCTCCGGTCGCCGGCGACGCCGCGGCTGCCGACAGCATCCGAGGGCGCGGCGATCCCCCGCCGCCGCGCGCATCCAGGACGCACGGGGAGGCGGGCGCGTTCATCCGCAAGGCCGCCAGGGGCCGCGACGAACAGTTCGTTGCCTGCGGAAAGTGTGCCTGTCCCGGCTTCGGCGCAGCGCGCCGTGGTTCGCGCCGGGCGAGAGCGGCATCGCCCGGCGCGGAGCCAACCCATTGCCGCGCAAGGGCTCGGGCGAATCGGCGCGGAGCCCGGGGGCGCAGGCACACCTGGGCGGTGAAGGCGCCTTCGCATGTCTACGGAAAATTGAGTGATATAAGTCTCACTATAAATGTGAAGTCAATCACATTTATATGCGTCAATCGGATGACTCGATTCAGTTGCCGGCCCCTGCGGCCGCGCGGCCTGACGGCGTTCGTCCCGACTTCCGGCTCGTTCCAAGGAGATTACGACTTGAACAGGATTCCACGTTTGCTTCGCCAGGATCGCTCCCCCGTCCTTCGCACCGCGCCCTCGCCGGCGCCGACACTGCGCGCGCTGCCGCTGCCGCTGCCTCGCTCGCGCCTGGCCAGTGCGCTGCTCGCCACGGGCTTGCTGGTCGCGGTGGCGTGGCCTGGGCAAGAAGCCGCCGCCCAGGTGTACTGCGTGGACGCGGCCGGCAATCCGGTCGATCCGGCGGGCACGGAAGGCAGCAATTCGGTGAACTGCGGGCCGGGCGCGCAGGCCGTCGCCGCCAGCGGCATCGCGGTGGGCGCCAATGCCCGCGCCAACGCCGAGAACGCCATCGCCGTGGGCACTAACAGCCAGGCCAACGGCGAGGGTTCGCTGGCCCTGGGACTGGGCGCGTCCACGCGCTCGGTGGTCGGCAACGGCAGCCACGGCGTCGCCATCGGCACCGGCGCGGGCGCGGGGCAGGAAGGCATCGCCATCGGCGTGGGCGCCAACAACCAGTCCTACGCCAATGGAGACAGCGCGATCAACGGATTCCGTTCCATCGCCATCGGCGCGCAGGCGCAGACAGTGACCGACGAAGACATCGCCTTCGGTTCCGGCGCGGTCGCCGACGGCCGCAGCGGCTATGCCCTGGCGGCGGGCACTCGCGCCAACGCGGTCGGCGACAGCGTGGCGATCGGCCGCGACGCGGCGGCCACCGGCGGCAGCGCGGGCGAGACCGCGGGTTCCACCGCGGTGGGCGCGCAGGCCAGCGCCAGCGCAGCCTCGGCCACCGCCATCGGACAACAGGCTGCGGCTTCGGCCGCCGACGCCACTGCCTTGGGCAGCGGCGCCAAGGGCCGCGCCGCCGCCGCGGTGGCGGTGGGCAAGGACGCCGACGCCGAAGGCGAGCAGAGCACCGCGCTGGGCACCGCCGCGCACGCCGCCGGCCAGGGCAGCGCGGCGATCGGCGCGGGCGCGCAGGCGCTCTCGCTCAACAGCCTGGCCATCGGCAACGGTGCCGTCGCCGGCCACGCCAACAGTCTGGCGATCGGCGCCGGCTCGGCCACCACGGTCGGCGCGCAGAGCGGCTATGCCGCCGCTTATGTAGGCAGCAGCGATTCCACCGGCGAGGCCAACCTGGGCGGGCGCACCGTCAGCGGTGTGGCCGCGGGCGCGGCCGGCACCGATGCGGTCAACGTCGATCAACTCAAGGCCGGCGTGGCCGCGGCCAACCAATACACCGACACCCAGATCGGCGCGGTCAACACCCGCATCGACCAGATCGACGGCCGGGTGACCAGCATCGAAGGCGACATCACCACGATCAAGGGCGACATCACCCAGATCGGCGACCGGGTGACCAATGTGGAAGGCAGCGTCGCCCAGATCAACCAGACCGTGAGCCAGTTCGACCAGCGCGTGAGCAATGTGGAAAACGGCGCCAGCGGCATGTTCCAGGTCAGCCAGGAACGCACGGCGCCGGCGCCGCGGCCGAGCGGAGCCAATTCCGCCGCCGCCGGCGTCGGAGCGGTCGCCAGCGGCGCCAATGCGCTGGCGGTCGGCAACGACAGCCGCGCCAGCGCCGCCGGCAGCACCGCGCTGGGCAACGGCGCCAACGCCGGCCACGCCAACAGCGTCGCCCTCGGCGCCGGTTCGGCGACCACCGTCGGCGCGCAGAGCGGCTACGACGCGGCCTATGTCGGCAGCAGCCGCTCGGCCGGCGAGGTGAACCTGGGCAACCGCACCATCAGCGGCGTGGCTCCGGGGTCGGCCGCCACCGATGCGGTCAACGTGGCCCAGTTGCGCGGCGGCGTGAGCAGCGCGGTCGAGCAGGCCAATCGCTACACCGACAGCCGCATCCGCGGCATCGAGAACGATGTGTGGACCCTGGACCGCAACTACCGCGGCGCCACTGCTTCGGCGATGGCCATGGCCGGCCTGCCGCAGGCCTATCAGCCGGGCAAGAGCATGCTCGCGGTCGGCGTGGGCGGCTACCAGAACGAGGTCGGCCTGGCGGTGGGCCTGTCGGGCGTGACCGAGGACGGGCGCTATGTCTACAAGGCCCAGGCCAGCGGCAATACGGTCAGCGAATGGGGCTTTTCGGTGGGCGCCGGCGTGCAGTGGTGAACGGCCCGCACGGACCGGCGCTGCCTGCGGCGCCGGCCCGTGCGGACCCGCATCGCTGCCCTGTTGCGGCGACCTGCGCGCCACGCTAGCCGCTGCAGCACGCGGGGGGATTCAAGGCCCGCGCGCCAGCGCTTCCAGCTCGGCCGCGCGCAGCGCCGTCTGTTCGACATTGCAACTGGCCGACTCGATCCTCGCCGCCGAACCACCGTCCGGATCGAGCGCGCAAAGGCTGTCGCGATGCTTGATCCAGGCGCGCTGTTTTTCGCGCAGCCGCTCGCGCTCGGGCTTGCTGCGCTGGGCCATCGCCTTTTGGTAGGCCGCGTTCAGGCGCTTGTCCTGGTACTCGTGTTCGATGCGGCCGCACTCCAGCATGTCGAAGGTGACGCCGCCGCTGCGATCCAGGCAGCGGCCGAAGCTGGGGCGGGTGTCGGCCTTGGCCGGCGCGGCGGAGGCCGGCAGGCCGGCCGCGCACAGTGCGGCGGCCAGGCACAGCAGAAAGGGGGTGGGCGCTCTATCCATGGCAGCAGTCCGTTGGGTGAGTCCGTCAGTGGCGGGACCGCGCCGGCCTGGCGGCGCGGCAGCGGCGAATGCGATGGTAGGCCGATTCGCCGAGGAGCGCGCGAGGGCCGCACCAGGCCGGCCGCGCGCGCGGCGCTCCCGATGCCTGGGCGGAGCGCGCCGGACAGCGGGACCGACGCTTGCGGGGCCGGCGGGAGCGGACCCGAACAGGCCCGGCGCAAGGACGGAACCCGCCGAACGCCTCGCCGAACGCGCGCCGGATCGAGCCAGAGACGAGGCCAGGACTTCCGGCGGTGTCGCCTGCGCCGCCGGCGTGGCTAGGCTGCGCCAGTCCCCCGACCCGAGGTCCTCGCCATGTCCCAGGCCCGATGCTTGGCCTTCGCCGCGATTTGCGCGGCCGCGTTCTGCGCCGCGCTGCCGGCCGCCGCGAAGGATGCGGCCCAGCGGGCGCCCGCCCAGGCCGCGCCCGCTGCTCCCGCCGCTGTGCAACCGGCCCGGTCCACCGCGTCCGACCTGGTGGGCACCTGGCGGGTCGAGCGCATCACCGACACCGATGCGAGCGGCCGGGTGGTCCACCCTTACGGCGAGCGCCCCAAGGGCTACATCGTCTACGACCCCACCGGCCACCTGCACGTGCAGATCATGCGCACCCCGGCGACGCCGCCGTTCGCCTCCGGCGACGATGCCCGCGGCAGCGATGCGGAAGTGCGCGCGGCCTATTCGGGCTTCGTCGCCTACTTCGGTACCTGGCAAGTGGATGCCGACAAGGGCGTGGTCGTGCATCGGGTCGAGGGCAGCCTGATGCCGGGCTATACCGGCACCGACCAGCCACGCCCGTTCCGGGTGGATGGCGATGTGTTGACCATCGAGGGCGACGCCGAGGGCATCCACTTCCTGCGGCGGCTGCGGCGGGTGCGCTGAGGCGGCACTCCGACGGTGCGGCTGCGCAGCGCCGGTGCTGCGAGAGCTCGGCGCCGATGCGCGATGCGGCGAGGGCCGCGGCGGAGGTGCGCTGCGAGGCCGAGGCCTCAGGGGCCGGGCGCGGCGATCCGCTGCCGGACGTCCCCTTCCAGGCCCTTCAGGCCCCAGGCCCGGCCGATCTCCACCGCCTCGTCTTCGCTCTTGCCTTGCAGCCAGGCTGCGCGCAAGGCGGCCATGGCGCCGACTCGGTTGCCGCTGGCGCAGTGCACCATGAGCGGGCGCTCGGCGCTGGACAGCAGGCGGTCGAACGCAAGCACGTTCGCCCGGGTCAGGTCCGCGGCGCCGCCGATGGCGAGGTTCGCGTAGGCCAGACCGGCATCCCCGACAGCGGCCGCTTCGTCGAAGCCGGGTGTTTCGCTGTCCCGGGTCAGGTCCAGCACTTGGCGGACCCCGGACGGTTTGAGCCGGGCGACGTCCTCTGCATTCAAGCGGCCGCCGACCCAGATGCCGGGCAGCGGGGATGCGGCTGGGTGGCCCGACCACACCGGTGCAGGTTGGGCCGAGGACGGCTCCGCGCAGTTCCCGCCCTGGAAGGCGGCGAGCAGGAGCAGAGGCAACAGCCGGGAGCCTGGCTTCATGAGGGAACTCGCTCTGATTCGATGGACAGCAGGCGGGTCCGGCGCCATGCGCCATTCCCGCCATGGCTCTGCGGAGCGGCTCCTGCAGCCTCCTGCTGGCCCGGTACGATGCGACGGGGCCGATGGCGCAGGGTCGCGAGGCAACGCTACTGCGACGGTCGGTCCCGGGCAAGTGTTCGCATCCGATACACCCGCATGTACACCCGCATGTACACCCGCACGGCAGCCATTGGCTCGATCGGCGCGCACCAGGCCCTCGCGGCGTCGCTCCGCGCGCCACAGGCGTGCGAGCGCTTGCGGCAGCGGCCGGCCGCGCATCGACAGCGCGCCGCCACCGCCGCGCTCGGGCTCAGTCGCGCTGCGAGTCCAGTGTCTCGCCGTTCTTCTGCACGTCCTGCGCCTTCATGTAGCTCTCGATCAGCAATTGGTAGTTCGGGAAGATGCTGGCGTAGATCTCGGCCCACTGCTGGGCGTCGTCGCGGTGCCAGGTCTTCTGGATCTCCGAGGCGACCGCGGCGGTGTCCATCGGCACCACGCCGGCCTGGACCACGCGCGCCAAGGTGATCTCCTCGGCCATCTTCGAGTACGTGCCGGAGGCATCGATCACGGCGAACACCTGGTAGCCGTCGGCGACCGCGGCGATGGACGGGAACGCCATGCACACGCTGGTGATGGTGCCGGCGATGATCAGTTGCTTGCGGCCGGTGGCCTTGACCGCGGCGACGAAGTCGGGGTTGTCCCAGGCGTTGATCTCGCCGCGGCGGGCCACGTACTGGGCGTGCGGGGCGTGGGCGTGGATCTCCGGGATCAGCGGGCCGTTGGGGCCTTGCGGCACCGAGGCGGTGGTGATCACCGGGATCTTGGCCAGGCTGGCCATCTTGGCCAGCGCGGTGGCGTGCGCGCGCACGGTGGCGAAGGGCAGGTCGCCGATGGTCTGGAACAGGCCGCTCTGGTGGTCGATCAGCAGCATGGCGGCATTGGCCGGGTCGATGATCGGCTTGGCGCCGGCGAAGTTGGCGGGTGTGCTCATGGCAGGGTCCTCGTGGGGTGGAGACAGGAAAGGAGTGGACGCCGGGGGCGGCGTCCGCGCGTTGCGCTCAATGCGCGATCTGGCCGAACTGGCCATTGCTGAAATCGACGAAGGCCTGGGCGATCTCGGCCTGCGTGTTCATGACGAAGGGGCCGTGGCCGGCGATGGGTTCGTCGATGGGCTCGCCGCTGAGCAGCAGCACCGTGGCCTCGCCCTCGCCCTCGGCCTCGACGAAGGCATTGGCGCCGTCGCGGTCGAGCAAGACCATCTGCGCCTCGCCGACGCGTGGGCCATCGTTGACCCGGACCGCGCCCTTGAGCACGACCAGCGCCATCGGCCAACCCTCCTGCGCGGGCAACTCGGCCGGGCGGCCGCCCTTGAGCCGCAGGTCCCACACATTCATCGGCGTGTGAGTGCGGGCAGGCCCGGTGCGGCCGGCGTACTCGCCGGCGATCAGCCGCACCCGCCCGGCGCCGTCGGGCAGGGCGATGGACGGGATGTCGGCATCGAGGATGGTCTGGTAGCCCGGCCGCTGCATCTTGTCCTTGGCCGGCAGATTGACCCACAACTGGACCATGTCCAGGGTGCCGCCGCGGCGCGCGAACTCGGGGCTGTGGAATTCCTCGTGCAGGATGCCCGAGGCGGCGGTCATCCACTGCACATCGCCCGGGCCGATGGTGCCGCCGGCACCGGTGGAATCGCGATGGGCCACTTCGCCGTCGTAGACGATGGTGACCGTCTCGAACCCGCGATGCGGGTGCTGGCCGACGCCGCGCTGATGCGCGGTCGGCTCGAAGCGGTGCGGGCCGGCGTAGTCGAGCAGCAGGAACGGGCTCAGGTGCTGGCCGAGGGAGTGATAGGAGAACAGGGAGCGAGCGGGGAAGCCGTCGCCGACCCAGTGCGGCCGGGGGGCGCTGTAGACGCCGAGGACCTTCTTCATGACCGGTGTCCTGGTCGGCGGTGCCGACCGGCAGTTGCGATGGCGGCTACGTTAGATTCGCAACGATGGGCCCGGTAGACGGCAGAACTCGGCTTCAGAGTCTCATGGGGTGAACGATGGCCGCGGCGCGCGGCCGATGGAATCCGCTGGCTGGGCCTTCAGGACCGGAACCAGCGGCCGACCTGCCATCGGGGCGCGCGCTGCACGCCGACGGCTTACTTGCGCGAGCCGTCCTTGCCGGCGGGTGCCGCCGGCGTCGAAGCGGGCGGACGCGCGGCGGGCGTCCTGGGCGCCCGCCGCGGGGCATCCTGAGCCGGCTGGTCGGAGCGATCCTCGGGCTTGCGCAGTTCTCCGCGTTCGGTCCAGACCTCGTCGTCGGGCGGCGATCGGCCGCGCAGCTTGCTCATGGGGGCACCTCGCTGGAGTGCATGGTTGCAATGTCCCGGCGGCCGCGCCGACCGCAGCCCGAGGATGGCGCGCGGCGGGTTGTTCGACGGTGAATCCCGAAGCCGGCGACGATCACTCCGAGGCAACACCCGGCAGGGACGATGGCGCCGCTGGCGCCGTGTTCGAGCTATCCGACGCCGCCCGGCGCGACCCGGTCCGGGTTCCAGCGCGAACGCCGCAGCGCCCATGTCTCGGCGGTCTGCGGCTTGACGAACAACGCAGTCACGTCGGGATGCCGGCGTTGCACCGCATGCTCGATGCGCAGCACGCAGGCCTCGATCTGCGGCGTGCTCAGGCGATCGTGGAAATCCGCGCTGAGCGCGGCGACGATGCTCTCCGGCCCCAATTGCTGGGTCAGCACGCCGTTGGCGCGGCGCACGTCCGGGTCGGCGTCGGCGATCTGCAGGATATCGTCCACCACCTGGCGTTGCGCCGCTTCGCCCAGCAGCAGGCCCTTGGTCTCGCGCGCCAGCAACAGCGCAGTGACCGCCAGGACCGCGCCGATGCCCAGCGACGCATAGCCGTCGTAATGCGGGTCGCCGGTGGCCTGCGCGGCCGCCACGCCGGCCAGTGCGATCAGCAGGCCCAACACCGCCGCGGTGTCCTCGAACAATACGGTGAAGGTGCTCGCATCCTTGCTGTCGCGGAAGGCCGCAAGCCAGCCGCGCGCACCCTTGGCGGCGCGGAACGCGCGCAGCGCCACCCACCAAGTCGCGCCCTCGAACAGCAAGGACACGCCCAGCACCACGTAATTGACCCACGGCGCCGCCATCGGCCGCGGATCGCGCAGATGGGCCACGCCCTCGTACAGGGAAATGCCGGCGCCGACGGCGAACACCATCAAGGCGACGATGAAGGCCCAGAAATACAGCTCGCGGCCGTAGCCGAAGGGATGGCTGGCGTCGGGCGGGCGCTGCGCTCGGCGCAGACCGTGCAACAGCAGCACCTGATTGCAGGTATCCACCAGCGAATGCACGCCCTCGCTGGCCATGGCCGAGCTGCCGGTCAGGCCGGCGGCGACGAACTTGGTCGCTGCGACGGCGGCGTTGCCGATCAGCGCGGCGAAGACGACTCGATGCTGGGAAGAAGCCATGGCCCACGGGCGGTCGCGACGAGAGCCCATGGTGGGCGCGGGTGCGTAAGCCGGCGTGCATCGGGCGTGGCCGCGGCATTCACGAATCGCTAGGGCGATGTCGGTCGCCACTGCCGGCCAGCGCCGCGAACTGCGCGCGGATCGGGCCTGCCCGCCTCGGTCGGGCGGCGAGGTACGCCGGCGTAGGTGTTGGACGCGATGGAGGCGGTGCGGCGAGCGGGTAGGCCGATCCGGCGTGGTGCCTGCGCAGGAAGGCCGCGCTGCTACCAGAGCTTCCACCACGGTCTGGCCGGCGCGGCCGTGGCGGGCCGCGCGGGCTCAGGCGCAGCCGCTGGCTCCGGCTCCGGGGGCGGCAGATGTTCCATCGCCTGCCCGCGCTCGAATACATAGGTGCCGGTGGGGTCGGTGATCACCTGCAACTGGCCGCTGTGTTCGGCCAACAGGCGGAAGAACTCCTTGGACTCGGCGGGAATCGCCGAGCTCACGCCCAGCGGGTCGCCCGGGCGCGCGGTCGCGAGCTTGATCTCGGCGCGCCCGGCGAAGGCCAGGCCGGGTCGATCGCCGTCGGCGGAGGCGTGCGGCGGCGCGAAGCCGATCGTGCGGAACAGCGCGAAGACCCGCTCCGGATCGATCTCGATGAACTCGGAACTGCCGGATTCCGATGCCATGACCTTGGATCCCCCGCGCGCGCGATGTCGGCCGCGCACGCTCTCTATGCGGAGGCGACTACGGCGAGTCTGCGCCTGCCGGCCGGGCCGGCTCAAGTCCGCCCAGGATCGGACCGTTGCGCACCGCAGCGTCGGACGCGAGCGGCAGCTCTGTCATCACGCGGGCCGCGCGAGGCCGTATGATCCGCCGACCGAATGCGGACAAGCCCAAGGAAGGCCATGAGCGTGCGCGGAACGGAGTCCTACCGATGGTTCGCCTACCGGGCCAAGCGCGCCTGCGCGCTGGAAAGCGCCAGGGGCCAGGCCGTCGCCCTGATTCCGGGGCGATGCTTCGGCCTGCGCGCCGCCGGCTCCAAGCCGGGCTGGTATCGCCTGGTGACCCAGGAACTCGGACCCTCGGTGGTGTTCACCCTGTCCGAGGACCAGGTGCGCGGCCTGCTCAGGGCCAGCGCCGCGCTGGAAGCGGGCGCGCCGCCGGCCAGCGCCCGGGCGCAAGCGCTGGCCAAGCGCCTGGCGCGCACCGACCCCGGCGATTTCTGGGCCGTGGTGCGCGCCTTGGACTGGCCCCGCCACCACCGCCATCCCGACTATGCCGACGAAGCCCGCGCCGCGCTGCGCGAGGCCTACGGTGTCCGGGCGCCCAAGCGCCTGTGGAGCGCCGCCGCCCGCCACCGCAAGCGCTTGCAGGCGGCGGTGGCCAGGCTGGAGCGGCGCGCCGGCCGCCAGCTCTACCTCGGCGGCGACGACAGCTTCCACGATGCCGCCGCGCACGCCGTCTCCGCCGGCTGCGAGCGCTATGAGCGCTACCTCGCCGACCCCGAAACCTTCATCCGGGCGTTCAACCGGAACTCCCTCCAATCGCAGAACTTCGAGAATTGCTTCGACTAGCCTGCCCCTGCGGCTGCGCAGTGGGCCGCGCTGGCGCCGGCACCGATCCTCCGCCCCTTCTCCCAGGCCGACCGACGTGACCCTCAGTCCCGAGCTTGCCCGACAGATCCACACCCTGTCCCACCGCCACCGCTTGGTCCTGCTGATGGACGGGCCGGCCGGGTGGCCGAGGACGGCCGCTTCGGCCCGCGCCTGCCATGTGCTCGACGGCCTGGGCATCGACTACGCCCAGGTCGATGCGCTGGACGATCCTGCCGATGCCGCGCCTGGGGCGGGCGGGCCGCCAGGCATACCGCAGCTCTACCTCGATGGCCGCGCCATCGGCGATGCAGACGCGATCGTGCGCATGACCGACACCGGCGAGCTCCAAGCCGCGCTCGGCCTGCCGCCGCCGGACCGCCGCCCGCCGCAGGTGCAGCTCACGCCGCAGGGTGCGCAGGCCTTGCGCGAAGCCCTGCAACGCGAGCCCGGCGACGCGGTGGCCGAGCTCATCCTGAGTCCGCGCCTGGACGGCTGCCTGCGCTTGGTGCAGCGCCGGCCCGAGGCCATCGCGGTGGCGGTGGACGGCGTGCCGCTGCAGTTCGATCTCGCCAGCGCCCGCCGAGCCGAGGGCCTGTCGATCCATTGGCAGGACATCGAGCGCGGCGACGGCCTGATACTGAGCCGCGACGGCCGCCGGATCGAACCGGTGCTGCCCATCGCCCCGGCCGAGGCCGACGCCCGCGTCCGCGCCGGCACGCTGACCCTGGTGGATGTGCGCGACAAGTACGACCGCGCCGCGGCCGAGGTGCCGATCCCGTTCCTGAGCCTGGACGAGGATAGCCACACGATCCGCAACCTGCCGCCGCAAGCGGCGCTGGCGACGCTGTGCCACCGCGGCGACCGCAGCCGGTACGCGGCCGCCCATCTCTACCGGCTGGGCCATCGCGAAATCTTCTATGTCGAAGGCGGGATCGACGCCTGGGCCGAGACAGTGGACGGGTCGATCCCACGCTATTGAACCTGCACCGACGCGCCGCTCCGGTGCGACGGTCATTCCAGAGAGGAGCGCATGAACACGCCCTATGCCATCGCTGCGACGCTCATGCTCGCCGCGGCGCTGCCATCGTTCCAGGCGGCCGCGACCGAGGCGATACCCGAGATACCGGTTGAAGTGAAGAAGTCTTCGTTCAAAGGCGCCTGGCCGTTCGCGCCGACGCGAGCGCAGCTGACCTGCAGGCCGAGCGGCTACGCCAACACCGTCGTGCTTCCGGACGGCCGCTATGCGCTCAATGCGCGCGCACGCGCCGAGGGCTTCGTCGAACTGAAAGCCTCCACTTCGCTGCTGCGCGGGCAGGCCGATGCGGATGCTCGCCTGGAACGATTCGTCCGGGCGGCGGAGGCCGTGTGTGCGCGGCAATGGCGAGCGCGCTTGTGAGTGCCGATCAAGGCCGCGGCGCGTGCCAGCGCTATCGCGGGTTCCTGGACGCGGTGGCCGCCTCTGGCACGCTGTGGGCGGTCTGGCGCGGCGACACCTGGGCCACCGCCGACGATCCTTCCGGCCGCAACAGCGCCCTGTTCCTGCTGTGGTCGAGCCAGGAGAGCGCCGAGGCGAGCCTGCACGCCAGTCGCGCCGCCTTTCCCGGCGCGGCCGAAGTCGACCGGATCGCGCTGGACAAATGGCTGGAGGCCTACACCCCCGAACTGATCGAACGCTCGGCCAGCCCCTTCATCGAGCCGGACGAGCGCTTGCGCGGAACCATCGTCGACCCGGCGGACTTGGCCAGGGACCTGCGGCAACGGCGGCAAGGGATGAGCCTGCAGGCCTCGGACTTGAACCGCCTGCGCCGCAAAAGAACATAGCCGCGGCGCAAGCCGCGGCCGTACCGGGCCGCGGCCGCGCCGAAGCCGGCAACCAGCGCGGCCGCGGCCCGCGCTGCTCCTGCTCGGCCGGTTTCAGGGAAGATCGCACTTGATCCGCGCATCGACATAGTGCGGCTTGGGCACGTCCGGGTTCTCGCTTTTCTTCTCGAAATCGATCGCGAACGAATCGGCCACCGGCGTGCCGCCGCGTTCTTTGCAGGCCGCGTTCAATTTGTCCTTGACCGCGGTCACCGCCGCGTCCCGGCTGGCGCCGTCGGCGCTGTTGGTGAGGTTGACCACTTCGGCCGAGGCGGTCTGGCTGACCGCAAGGCCCAGGCCGAGCAGGGCGATCGCAAACGACTTGCGCATGACATTCTCTCCTTGGCGTCACTGCCATCGACGTTGATGGCGCCGGGCCAGCATGGGAGAAGACGCCGCTGCGGGGGTAAAGGCCTGGTTAAACCACCGCAATCGGCGATGAACGCCGCTCGCATCGCGCGCCTGCGCTTACCGGAGCCGGGGGCGGCCGGTCGCGGCATCGCTATCGCCGGCGAGCCGGCTGATCCATACTCCGCGCACCGCGCCGGCCCACCCGCCGAAGCCGTGCCTGCGCGCGCGAATGCAGACCCCTGCGGCCCGGGCCGGCCGGTTTGCGGCACTCGGACGCTCCGCTCGACCTGCTTGGACAGGCCTTCTCGCTCAGGAACCAGGACCCATGCGCTTTCCCCATCGGCACCGGCTTGCCGCAGCGATGTTGGTGTGCGCGCTGGCCGGTTGCGGCGGGAGAAACCTGTCCACGGACAGCGCGCCCGCCGCGGTCGGAGCGGTGCGCGATGCGGCCCCCCGTGCGGAGCGCGGCTCGGATGCCTTCCTGCACCCGCTGGACCCGAACCCGGATGCGCCGCTGGTCGCCCTGGACCGCGAGGGGCGGCGACTGCGCTATCGGCTCTACGCCGACCGCGGCGCGCCGGCTCCGCGCAACATCGTTCCGGATTTCTCCCGCGCTGGCTATCGCGGCGGTGGCGTGGCCCTGCCCGCGCGCACCAGCATCCCCGTGCGGCACGTGCTGGAACCCAGCGGCCGCGGCGACGATCATGCCCGCATCCAGGCTGCGATCGATGCAGTCGCGGCGCTGCCGCCGGATTCGCGCGGCCTGCGCGGCGCGGTGCTGCTCGAGCGCGGTCGCTACAGCGTGAGCGATACCTTGCGCATCCGCGCCGGCGGCGTGGTGTTGCGCGGACAGGGGCGCGGCGCGGACGGCACGGTCCTGCGCTCCACGACCCAGGCGCGGCAAGGCCGGATCGTCGAAGTGGGCCACCCGGAGGCGTCGGTGCCCAAGCCGGCCGTGGAGCCGCGGCAGACGCGGATCGCCGCATCCTACGTGCCAGTGGGCGCGATGCGGATCGCCGTCGACTCGACCGACGGCTACCGCGCCGGGGACAGCATCGCCATCGTCCGCGAGCCCAACGCCGCCTGGACCGGCATCGAAGGCCTCGACACCGCCCGCTACGGCTGGCGCCCGGACGATTACGCCATGCGCTATGAGCGCGTGGTGGCCGCGGTGGGCAAGGGCACGCTCGTGCTCGATGCGCCCATCGTCGATGCCATCGAAGCGCGCTTCGGCGGCGGCTATGTCTATCGCACCGACATCGCGCGCATCGCCCAGGCCGGCGTCGAGGATCTTCGCCTGGAGGGCGACCCCCGCACCGGCACGGCGCGCGGCACGCCCGACACCGGCCCCTATGCCGCGGTGCGGCTCGGCGGCGTCCGCGACTCCTGGGTCCGCAACGTCACCACGCGCTATGTCTCCCATGGCATCTGGACCCACAACGGCGCGCACTTCAACAGCTTCGAGGACGTCGCCTACCTCGACCCGCGCTATGGCGAAACCGAAGGCATGCGCCGCTATGTCTTCGTCTACGAAGGCAATTCGTCCTTCAATCTGACCCAGCGTTGCTACGCCGAGAGCGGCCGGCACAGCTTCGTGACCGGCGCCCGCGTGCCCGGCCCCAACGTCTTCCTCGATTGCGTGGCGGCGAAGGAGAACAACGACAGCGGGCCGCACCACCGCTGGGCCACCGGCACCTTGTACGACAACACCCTGGGCTACTCGCTGCGCGCGCAGCACCGGCGCGCCAGTGGCTCCGGGCATGGCTGGGCGGGCGCGCAGCAGATGTTCTGGAACAGCAGCCAGGCCCGCTATGTCGTACAGGCGCCGCCGTTCGCGATGAACTGGGCCGTCGGCCAAGCCGGCGAACAGGGCGCGGGCAAGTTCCCGCCCGAGGAACCGACCGGGATCGTGCAATCGGCCGGGCAGGCGGTCGCGCCGCGCAGCCTGTATCTGCAGCAATTGCGCGACCGCCTGGGCGAAGGGGCGGTGGAGGCGGTGACCACCGCCGCGCAGCGCGAGGGACGCATCTGGGACTCACTGGCCGCGCAACGCGGCGAAGCACTGCGCTGATGCGGCCCGTGGCAGTGCGGCCGCCTACGCCAGCCCGGCGTTCGCGTGCCGTCGGCAGCCGCGGCGGGCGACCCGGCGCGGATCGCGCGAGCGGCGCCGCGATGAAGATCGACCGCCCGACCGCCCGACCGCCCGCACCGGCACCGCGCCCTACGGCCGACAGCCGCCGGTCCGCGCCGACGCGTCGAGGAGCCGGGTCGCAGCCGCCGGGCTGAGAACAAAGGCGGGGCGCAGGCGGAGCGCCTCCCGCACGGACCGCACCGCGCAGGGACCGCTCGATATCGAAGCCTCGGCGCGCTCGCCGGAGCGTAAACAGGCGGGTGGGCCGGAAACCAAGCGCCCGCTGCAGCACAGAGCCAAGAGCCCCCCGCATCGCCCGGCCGCGAACGCCAATGGCATCACAAACCGTTGAGGTCATGACAGAGGCCACTACGGCGGCATGACGCTGCGGGCGATAAAGCGCGGCCCCGCGACCCGCGGAACAGGCCGAGTCCGGGCCTTTCCGCCGACCGCGGGGCCGCGCGAATCGCCCCGCGGGCGATCGCCGCCTACCTCGGCCGTCATCATTCAGGGGATTGCGCAGTGGCTATCGACTTTCACCAACCATCCATCCGGCACCGGCGCATTGCGCGCCTGCTGCCGGCCTTGCTCCTGGGCGGGCTGATGCTCGCTCCGGCCGTCGCGGCGCAGGCGCGCATCGGCAGCGAAGGCCAGGCCCATGCGGGCCTGATGTGGCCCAGCGAACCGCCGGCGAAGTATTGCCAGACCGGCGTCATGCCCAGCGGCCCGGCCGCGCCGCCGGCCGGCGCGATCGTGGTGCCGGCCGGCGACAACAGCGGTTTCGATTTCCGCCGCGCCGGGGTCACCTTCTGGTTCGAGCCGGGCGTGCACACCCTCGGCACGCACATGTACAGCCAGATCATCGCGCAGGAAGGCAACACCTACCTGGGCGGGCCCGGCGCGATCCTCGACGGCCAGAACCTCAACCTCTACGCCTTCACCAGCACCGCCAAGAACGTGGTGGTGCGCTACCTGACCATCCGCAACTTCGGCCGCTACAGCGACATCCCCGAAGAGGATTTCGGCAACTTCGACCAGGGCGTGGTCAACCACGACGCCGGCGATCACTGGACCATCGAGTACAACACCATCGCCAACAATCGCGGCGCGGGGGTGTTCCTGGGCAGCCACAACAAGGTCCGCTACAACTGCCTGAAGGACAACGGCCAGTATGGCTTCAGCATGTACAAGGAGCCGTTGCAGAGCGAGGGCCCGCCGACTGCGGGCAATCCGGTCCCCGGACGTTCGGCCATCGTCGACATCGACCTGAGCTACAACGAGATCGCCGGCAACAACACCGACGACTGGGAGGCCAGCACCCGGTGCGGCTGCACCGGCGGCGGCAAGTTCTGGGACGTGCGCGGCGCGCGGGTGGTGGGCAACTACGTCCACGACAACCGCGGCACAGGCCTGTGGGCCGACACCAACAACATCGACTTCCTGTTCGAGAACAACTACCTGCGCGACAACGACGGCGTCGGCATCTGGTACGAGATCAGCTATAACGCCACCATCCGCGCCAACACCTTCATCAACAACGGCTGGGTGTCGGGCAACTCCGACCGCGGCGCGCCGGCGCCGGCGATCTACCTGTCCGAATCCGGCGGCGACAGCCGCCTGCCCCAGGCGGTGAGCGGGTCGGCGCTGCTGCGGGTGCAAGACAACTATTTCGAGAACAATTTCTCGGGCGTGTCGATCTACGAAAGCGCCAACCGCTTCTGCAATTCCAACGGCAACACCAGCCAGGTGTACTGCACGCCTTTCGTCCATCCGGCGCTGATCGTCCGCCCGGACCCGGAGCATCCCAGCCAGTACCCCGATCCCATCAGCCACCTGCATCCGTGCTACACCCAGATCAACGGCGATGCGACGCTGCAGCGCGACTGCCGCTGGCACGCCCGCAACATCGAAGTGACCGGCAACGAGTTCTACTTCGATCCCCAGGCCGTGCCCTGCGGCAGCTCCAGTTACTGCGGCGCCCAGGCGCTGTACGCGACCGGGGAGAACAACCTGGGCTGGTCGCCCTACACCGTGCAGCAGGTGCAGAACGATGTGATGTTCAACAACAACAATCGCTTCGCCAACAATCACTACTACGGGCCGTGGCGGTTCGCCAAGCGCTACGGCGAGACGATGAGCTTCAACGCCTGGCGGGCGGCGCCGTACCTGCAGGATGCCGGCAGCACCACCGACGGCGCGGCGTTCAATGTGATCGATCCGGCCACGGCCACCCTGGAAGGCTCGATCGGGCTGTGGGCGCCTTGGTACGGCAGCCGCCTGGCCCAGGCCGCCGGCGGCCACAGCGGCGCCCACAGCCTGCAAGTGGTGATCGAAGGCGACTACTGGGGGGCGACCGTGGCCAACCACCCCGGCTATCTGTCCGACAGCGGCGCCAAGCGCTTGAGCTTCTGGGCCAGGCACGTCGCCGGCACCCCGGCCTTGCCGGCCAATGCGCGCGTGCGCCTGCGCTGGAACAAGGAGGACGGTACGCCGGCGACCGGCGATGAGGCGACTTCCTACAGCGATGTGCCCCTGAGCGCGATCGGCGACGACTGGGCCCAAGTGAGCGCCCAGGTACAGCCGCCGGCGGCGACCGCCAGCGTCTGGGTGCAACTGCTGGGCTCGGGCGGCTCGGCCCAGCACAACGCCAGCTTCCTGCTCGACGACATCGTGCTGCAAGACGCACCGTAGTGAACCACGGCCGGCCGCGGACCCCGCGTCCGCGGCCGGCCTCGCGCGCAATTGGTCGCCGGCCCCCGCAGCAGCGGCGCAATCCGCGATTGGACAGCCGCGCCTCGCCGCTGCGCTCTGCTCGTCGCGATGTTGGAACTCCGCGAGATCCCGGCTTGCACCGTTGCTACGGGACGCGTGCGCCAGTGCCTGGCGGACGTTGCCCGATCCCGGTCGATGAGCCCCCGGGATTCATCTGTTTATTAGATTACTGATATCGAAATTATAGGTTTGACTTTTACCCGCCTATTTTTAAGGCTGAAACCTGTTCAATACATCGAATCGCGCGACTGATCGATGCGAACGATTCAGGCCAGTTACAGCGCAGCTGCCATCGGTCGGCCTGGAATCGACGCTGCCGCGCCGGGGCCGGGCAGGGCAACGAACGAGCCTCCGCATGAGCGCCCTGCGGTCGCCACCGGGCAAGGCTCCCGCCCCGGCCCCGTCCGCGCCAGCCGGGCCGCACCGCGCGCACAGAGCGCCTCGTCCGGTGCCTGGTCCAGCCTCCCGCAGTGCCGGCCTCTCGTCCAACCCACGCACTGGCATCCGCCTCGCCCGCGCGTCGGCGAAGGAGCGCGCGCCGCTCCGGCTGTCCGTTCCTTAGCGAGCGACTGATCCGCAACCCGCGCCTCGAACGGCGCGATGGAGGCAGTGTGGATACGAGCTTGATCGACCTGCGGTCCCGCGCCAGAAGGACGCTGCTCGGCGTCGCCGCGGGCGCAGGCCTGTTCGCGCTCGTGTCGGCCCCCGCCCTCGGCCAGGTCGGCATCGGCTTCCAGGACGCCGGCAGTTACACCGGCACCATCGGCCACAACAAGGGCGGCGTCGGCGGCATCCAGTGCCCGGTCGGCTCGGTGATGCGCGGCATCTATCACGTCGACAAGGCCATGAACGCGCCCAACGGCAGCACGCGCGGCATGACCAGCCAGATCGGCCTGTACTGCGCGCGGATCGTGGTCACCGCCGGCGGTGCGGTCGAAATCCAGAACACGACCGCCAACGGCTCGCCTTCGCCGCTGGGCTATGCGTATCCGTATCCGGGGACGGTGCGCTCGGGCTACTGCCCCAGTGGCCAGGTCGTGACGCAGATGGGCGGCTATGACCGGCAAGCCACCACCCAGTATCCCGCCTGGGCCTCCAGTCTGGTCCCGGTGTGCCGGCCGGTGGTCACCAATGCGCAAGCCTGGGCGGCCATCGATACCGCGGCCAGCGCTTCCACGCAGACGGTGGGCGTGAACGAAACCAACGCAAGCCACAGCTTCCGCGGCTATTTCTGTCCGCTCACGGCCACCGGGTCGGTGTCCGGCCTGTACCGGCAGGCCGGCGGCGAAGGCTACGATGGCGTCAATGTCTATTGCGGCCAGTTGGTCCAGGCCCGCCATTCCTCGATCCTGACCTTCACCGACTTCGCCTGGGACAAAACCCTGGGCGGCAGCGGCTGGCTGACCAACCTGACCCAGAACGGCAACCTGCTCGACAACGGCGCGGGCACCAACGGCCGCAACAAAACGCCGTATGCCCAGGCGGCGAACAACAACCCGGCCGCCTACCTGTCCGACAGCGAGTTGTATGTGCTGCCCGCGGCCGGCTACGGCGCCGCCATCAGCCAGCGTCCGGCCGGTATCGGCACCAACACCTACGTGACCACGGGCACCTGCGTGCAGCGCAGGACCCTGGCCAACCAGCAGGACGATTCGTGCACCTTGAACATCGCCGGCCGCCCCGACATCGCGGTGGCGGTGAACGCGCCGGACGATACCTACACCGTCATCGGCGAGTCCTATCCGGTCACGGTGCGTGCCACCAATGTCGGCCCGGGCGATGTGGTCGATGCCGACGGTTTCTCCCTCAGCGTCGAACTCCCGTCCGGCTGGACGCCGCAGCCCACCGCCGGATGCTCGGTATCGGGGCAGGTGGTGAACTGCCCGATCGCCTCGTCGCTGGCGGCCTCCGGCGCACCCGGCGGCCAGGGTGGGTCGGTGTCGTTCACCTTCGCCGCCGTCGCCAACGACAGCGTCACCCCCGGCACCGGAACCGTCACCGCGACCCTGAACCGCTCCGGTCCCGACGGCGACAACGATTCGGCCAACGACGACTACAACACCGGCAACGACCGCGCGACCGATTCGATCAACTTCGCCGTGGTCGAACTGCCCTCGCTGCTGGTCCGCAAAGTCTCCCGCGGCGGGCTGGGCACCTTCTCCTACAGCGGCAACAACGGCTTCGGCAGCGACAGCATCACCACCACCAGCATGAACACGGTCACCTCGGGCACGGTGAAACCGCTGGACGCGGCCAATGTCGCCACGACCATCACCGAACAGATGCCCGACACGCGCTGGTTGCTGGCCGATGTGACTTGCACCGGCATGGCGCCCGGCGGATCGGTGGCCGTCAACGGAGAGTCGTGGACAATCAGCGCCGATGCCATCGCCGAAGACAGCGACATCCGCTGCACGGTGACCAACGACCTGGCGCAGATCGCCGTCGCCAAGACCTCCAGCGAGGTCATCGACTCCAACGGCGACGGCAAGATTACCGCCGGGGACACCATCGAGTACATGATCGAAGTCCGGAACGTGGGCCCGACCCCGGTGCGCGTGCTGACCGTGGACGATGCCAAGCTGGGCGTGGTCGATGCCCCGGTCGCGCCGTCCGACCTGGACCCGGAGGAAGTCGGCAACGCCGGCCCCTTCACCTACGTGCTGACCCAGGCCGACCTGGATGCGGGCAAGGTGGACAACACCGCCTCGGCCAGCGGCCAGGATCGGGACGGCAACGAGGTCACCGCCAGCGATTCGCTGACCACCGACGTGGTGGGAACCCCGCAGATCGCGCTGACCAAGGAAGACACCGGCTACGACGACACCGACGGCGACGGCCGGGTCAGCGAAGGCGACACGATCACCTACACCTTCACCGTCCGCAACACTGGCGGCGTGATCGTCTCGGACATCGTCATCGACGACGAGAAGATTCCCGTCACCGGTTTGCCGCTGGAGCCCCAGGCCCTGAGCCCGGGCGAGTCGGGCACCGCCAGGGCGAGCTACACTCTGAACCAGGCCGACGTGGATGCGGGAGAGCTGCACAACACCGCCACGGCGCGCGGCAAGGATCCCCGCGGCGTCGATGTCAGCGACGAGGACGAAGACAGTGTCTTCCTGCAAGGCTGGCCCGAAATCCGCCTGACCAAGGTCGCCGGCGCAGTGACCGACGCCAACGGCAATGGGCGCAGCGACCCTGGCGACACCATCACATACACCTTCTTGGTGGAGAACGTCGGCACCACCTCGATCAGCCAGATCACCATCGACGACCCCACCTTGGGCGTGACCGGTCTCGGCGTGACTCCCGCGAAGCTGGCCCCCGGCGAAACCGGCACTGCCACGGCGACTTACACACTGACCCAGGCCGACATCGACCGGGGCGAAGTCCGCAACACCGCCACCGCCCGCGGCACCGTCTACGACACCTATCCGGCGACCTCGGAGTCGTCGGTGACCACGCCCATCGAACAGGCCCGCAGTCTGGAAGTGGTCAAGACGGTGACCTCCTCCGGGCCCTACGCGTTGGGTTCGAGCGTGGAGTACAGCATCGCGGCGACCAACACCGGCACGGTGACCCTGGACAACGTCATGGTCAGCGACCCCCTGCTGACGCCATCGAGCGCGACCTGCGCGACCCTGGCGCCGCAGGCGGTCTGCACCCTGACCGGCAGCCACACCGTGCAGCAATCCGACGTGGACGCCGGCGAAATCCGCAACACTGCGACCGCCGATTCCGACCAGACCGAACCCGCCGCCGACACCGCGACCACGCCGGTCGAGCAGACCCGAGGCCTGAGCGCGGCGAAGACGGTGACCTCGGCCGGCCCTTATGCCTTGGGCTCGCAGATCCAGTACAGCGTGACCGCCACCAACACCGGCACCACGACCCTGACCGAGGTCGTGGTCAGCGACGCGCTGCTGACTCCTTCGAGCGCCACCTGCGCAACGCTGGCCCCGCAGGCCGAATGCACCCTGACCGGCAGCTACACCGTGCGGCAGGCGGACGTGGACGCCGGCGAAGTCCGCAACACCGCTTCGGTCGATTCGGCCCAGACCGAGCCCTCGACCGCGACCACGACCACGCCGATCGAACAGACCCGCAGCCTGGCGGTGGCCAAGACCGTGACCTCGGCCGGCCCGTATCGGCTGGGCTCGCAGATCGCCTACCGGGTGGCGGCGACCAACACCGGCACCCAGACCCTCACCGACATCACCGTCAGCGACCCCCTGCTGGAGCCGTCCAGCACGAGCTGTGCGACGCTGGCGCCGCAGGCAGAGTGCGTGCTGAGCGGAACCTACACCGTGCAGCAGGCGGACGTGGACGCCGGCGAAGTGCGCAACACCGCCACCGCCGATTCGGCCGAGACCGAGCCTTCGACCGATGCCGTGTCCACCCCCATCGAGCAGGCCCGCGGCCTGTCGGTGGACAAGACCGTGACCTCGACCGGCCCGTATGCTCTGGGTTCGCAGATCGCCTATCGAGTGGTGGCGACCAACACCGGCACCACGACCCTGACCGAGGTCGTGGTCAGCGACGCACTGCTGACCCCATCGAGCGCCACTTGCGCGACGCTGGCGCCGCAGGCCGAGTGCACCCTGTCCGGCACCTACACCGTGCAGCAAGCGGACGTGGACGCCGGCCAAGTGCAGAACAGCGCCACCGCCGACTCCACCCAGACCGACTCCGCGACCGACACCGTCAGCACCTCGATCGAGCAGGCCGGCGGCCTGTCCGTGGCCAAGTCGGTGACCTCCAGCGGCCCCTACGCGCTGGGTTCGCAGATCGACTACCGCGTGGTGGCGACCAACACCGGCACCATCACCTTGAACGAGGTGAGCGTCAGCGACGCCCTGCTCACCCCATCGAGCACGAGCTGCGCGACGCTGGCGCCGCAGGCCGAGTGCGTCCTGACCGGCAGCTACACCGTGCAGCAGGCGGACGTGGACGCTGGCGAAGTGCGCAACACCGCCACCACCGATTCGGTCGAGACCGACCGTTCGACCGATGCCGTGTCCACGCCCATCGAGCAGTCGCGCGGGCTGGCGCTGGAAAAGACCGTGACCTCGGCCGGCCCCTATGCGCTCGGCTCGACCATCGCCTACCGCGTGGCGGCCACCAACACCGGCACCACCACCCTGAGCAACGTCGTGGTCAGCGACCCCCTGCTCACGCCGTCCAGCACCACCTGCGCCACGCTGGCGCCGCAAGCGGCCTGCACCCTGAGCGGCGAGTACACCGTGCAGCAATCGGACGTGGATGCCGGCGAAGTCCGCAACAGCGCCACCGCCGATTCGGACCAGACCGAGCCCGCGACCGGCACGGTGAGCACCCCGGTCGAGCAGACCCAGGGCCTGGCGGTGGCCAAGACGGTGACCTCGACCGGCCCCTACAAGCGCGGCTCGACCATCGACTACCGTGTGGAAGCGACCAACACCGGCACCACGACCCTGGCCAACGTCGTGGTCAGCGACCCGCTGCTCGCACCCTCCAGCACCACCTGCGCCACGCTGGCGCCGCGAGCGGCCTGCACCCTGTCCGGCAGCTACACCGTGCAAGCCTCCGACGTGGACGCGGGCGAGGTGCGCAACACCGCCTCGGCCGATTCCGACAACACCGATCCGGTCGCCGACACCGTAGCGACGCCGGTGCAAGCCAGCGACATCGCGGCCGGCGGCGACAGCGGCACCACGCCGCAGAACACGCCGGTGACGCTGCCGGTGCTGGGCAACGACACGCTCGACGGCCAGCCGGTCTCGCCGGCGGAGGTCACCATCACCCAGACCACGACCCCGGCCAACGGCACGGTCAGGATCAACGACGACGGCACTCTCACCTACACGCCCAAGCCGGGCTTCTCCGGCACGGACACGTTCACCTACACCCTGTGCGAGAACCAGGACCCCAGCAACTGCACCACCGCGACGGTGGCGGTGACGGTGGAGCCGAACACGGTCGTGGCCAGCGACGATCAGGCCGGCACGGTGCCGGGCAAGCCGGTCGCCACGCCGGTGCTGGACAACGACAGCAGCCCCGGCGCGCCGCTGGACCCCGCCTCGGTCGAGATCGTCGAGGGCCCGGCCAACGGCAGCGTCGCTTGCGACGCGGCCGGCCTGTGCACCTACACACCCAACCCCGGCTTCTCGGGCACGGACACCTACACCTACCGAGTCTGCGACACCTCCACGCCGACCCCGGTGTGCGATACCGCGGTGGTGACGGTCAAGGTAGCCGCGCCGCGCCTGGCGCTGGAAAAGACCGCCGATGCGCCGGAAGACCGCAACGGCAACGGCGTTGCCGACACCGGCGACACCATCGCTTACCGCTTCGTAGTCAGCAACACCGGCGAGGTCGAGCTGCACGACGTGGTCGTGGAAGATCCCAAGATTTCCGCCGACCCGATTGCCTGCGTCCCGGACACCGTGCCGGCCGGAGGCACCGCCCACTGCGGGCCGGTGGTCTACACGATCCGCGCCGAGGATGTGGCGGCCGGCAGCGTGGACAACCATGCCACCGCCCGCGGCACTCCGCCGGGCGGAGACCCGGTGAGCAGCGAGCCCGATGGCACCCGCACCCAGACCACCGCGCCGGCGCAGGCGCTGTCCTCGAGCAAGGCGCAGACCGGCAACGACGATGCCGACGACAGCGGCGGCGTGAGCCGGGGCGATACCCTGACCTACACAGTGACCGTCGCCAATACCGGCAACGTGCCGCTGCTCGACGTCGTCGTCGCCGACGAACGTCTCAGCCCGGCCCGGGCCGGATGCGCGCGGGTGGAGGTGCAGGCCAGTTGCGTGCTTACCGGCGCCTATGTGGTGACCCAGGCGGATATGGACGCCGGGCAGATCGTCAACGTAGCCCGGGTGACGACCGCGCCGCCGCCCGGCGGCAGCCTGCCGCCGGAAGCCTGTCCGGAAGGTTCCACCGCTGCGCAGTGCGCTCCGGCGGCGACGCTTGTCGTGCAACAGAACCCGGCGCTCGCGGTCGCCAAGACCGCGGTACTGACCACCGACCAGGCCACCCCCGGAGTCGGCAACATCGGCGACGTGGTGACCTACACCGTGACCGTGACCAACACCGGCAATGTCACGCTGTCGGAGATCGCGGTGACCGACACCCTGGCCGATGCCGCGCCGGTCGCTTTGCGCTGCGCCCCGACCAGGCTGGCGCCGGGCGAGGTGGCCGCGTGCGAGCGCTACACCCACACCATTTCCGAAGCCGAAGCCTCCGCGGGTGGCAGCTTGGAAAACCGCGCCGCCGCCGACGCGCGCGGACCGATCGGCGGCTCGGCCACCGCCACCGCGGTGGCGGCCATCGAAGTCGAGCCCGACCCCGCCCAGGTGCGGATGGTCAAGAACGCCACACCGCGCGACGCGAAGATCGGCGACTTGGTGCGCTACCGCCTGAGCCTGGAGAACCTGGGCAAGGCCGATATCGCCGACGCAGTCCTGGTCGACACACCGCCCGCCGGTTTCACCCTGGTGGACGGCAGCCTGGCCGTGGCCGACCGGGATGCCTCGGGCCGACTGTCGGGCAAGCATCCGATCCGGGTCGAAGGCATCGATATCGCCGCCGGCGGGCGCGCCACCGTGACCTATCTCCTGCGCATCGGCGCCGGGGTGCGCGGTGGCCTGCACGCCAACACGGCGCAACTGACCCACCGCGGGCAGCGGGTATCCAACACCGCCACGGCCAGCGTCCGCCGAGTATCCGACCCGGTACTGGACGAATCGCTGATCATGGGCACGGTGTTCGACGATCGCGACGGCGACGGCTGGCAGGACAGCGCAGCGATGACCCAGGTGCGCGTGCAGGGCGGTTTCGCGCCGAGCGTCTACGTACCCGGTTCGACCACGGTCGATCGCGGCGCCGGGCCGAAACCCGTCGCAGATGCCAGCGCGCCGCTGCTGCACGGGCTGGAGCTGGGATCGATCGCCGGGCGCGCGTCCGAAGCCGAGCCTGCGTCGGTGCACCGCATCGTGGTCAGCCAGACCTTGTCCGCACCCGAGTTCACCGACGATTTCGTGCTGACCACCGCGCAGGGCCTCAGCCTGCGCATGGACCCGGCCGGCCGCACGCGAATCGACCGCGGCCCGGGCGATGCCGCCAAGGGCCTGAGCGCCGCCGTGCCGAGCGTGCAGCGGACCCTGGCGCAAGCCGCCGACGGCGTGCGCGTGGACTATGTCATCCAGAACGAAGGCGTGGACGAACGCGGCGTGCCGGGCGTGCGCATCGCCTCGGTCGAAGGCTTGCTGATGGAGACCGACCAGTTCGGCCGCTATCACGTGCTCGGCATCGAGGGCGGACGTTCCGAGCGGGGCCGCAACTTCATCCTCAAGGCCGACCCGGCCACCCTGCCGCGGGCGAGCGAATTCACCACCGCCAATCCGCTGGTGCGCCGCATCACCCCGGGCCTGCCGGCGCGCTTCGACTTCGGCCTCAAGCTGCCGCCCGGCCGCGTGGACGGCGGTGTCCAGGAAGTGGACGTGGTGCTGGCCGAAGTGATGTTCCCTGCGCACAGCGCGCAGATCCAGGAACAGTACGCAGCGGTGATCGAACACGCCGCCGAACGCATACGCGGCCGCGACTCGGCCGAGGTGGTGATCGCCGCCCACGGCGAATCGGCGGCGCTGGCCTACGACCGCGCCCGGGCTGTGCGCGAAGCGCTGCTGGCCAAGCTGCCGCCCGAACAGGCCCGCGGCCTGCAAGTCAGCCTCCGCGCCAGCGCCGACGACCCGGCGAGCCTGTGGCTGTCGCTGGGCGAAGCGCCGCTGCTGGGCACGATCCTGTTCGATACCGACCGCGCGCAGATCAAGCCCGAGTACGCGGCCTTGATCGAGAAACTCGCCCAAGACATCGCCGCCCAGGCCGCCAAGGGCGAGGTGACGGTGCGCGTGATCGGCCACGCCGACCGGCGCGGCGCCGCCGCCTACAACCTTGGCCTGGGCCTGCGCAGGGCGAAGGCGGTCTTCGAGGCGATCGCCGCGAAGCTGCCCCCGTCGGCGAAGGCGCGATTGCGGGTGGATGCCGGCGTCGATGCGGCAGCATCCAAGGAGGAAGCGGCGCGATAACGATCGCGTGTTCGCAGCGGGAAGGCGCGGGCCGGGGCAACTGGAGTGGCGTGGCAACGGCGCCGATGCGGAAGCGGCCATGCTCGCGTTGTGGATCGGCACCGCATCGCGAAGGGCCCGGTGCGGCGGGTTTACAGCCAGGAACTCGCCATCCAGGCTGCCCGCATCAGACGCCCGCTTGGCTTCATGACTCGCGAAGACTGCCGCCAGCGACCCTCCGTGCAGGGTCGGCCAGCCGCTCCTATCCGGTTTCCCTGGCGCTTTCCATCGAGGACATCATGACCAGATCATTGGGTGCTTGCCTTGCCCTGGCCGCTATGTTCATGCCATCGGGCGCCGCCGCCCAGGCCAGGTACTTCCAGTACGATGCCGACCGCGATGTCCATGCAGCGCCGCTGCATGAAATTCCGTTCGCCTGGATCCTCCGGGAATTCCTGGAGGACTGCGCGCATCCAGACCGGCGCGCCGGCGGATATCGTCGAACTGGCGCTCGACCAGGGCGTTATCCCCGATGGCTTCCTGTTGCCGATGGCGCTGGAGAAGGGGCGCGAAGACATATTCGCGAGCCTCCTGCCGCATTCGCAAGGCCTCAACGCGATGCAGTTCGACGGCGCGCCGTCTCGGGCGGTATACGTGTCCGCTCGGGACCGCGGCGACCTGATGCAGCGCCTGTCCGATCACGGCGCTGATTTTTCCATGCGCTACTCGGCGTTCGGACGGTTCGGCAGCGCGCTGGATCACTATCTTCTCTCGCACTCGGGCCCGTCCGATCCGCCCAGCCCCGCCATGGTCGAGCTGTTCCTGGCCAAAGGGGCGAGCGTCGCACCGGGCACGCTCTCGCAGCGGCTGCCGGACGAGATCCGTTCGATCGTGGCTCGCGCTTGCGTGCAGGCTCCGGATGAGGAATGACTGCATCCGAGTTCAACCAACCGGTCCGTCCGCTCGATCACATTCCGCCGGTGGGTGATGGCGAGCACCGTGACGTCCCCGGCGAGCTGGCGGATATGGCCCATGACGTCGAGCTCGGTCGCCGCATCGAGCGCGGAGCTGGCCTCATCCAGGAGCAGAATCGCCGGATCGCCATACAGCGCCCGGGCGATGGCGATGCGCTGGCGTTCGCCGCCGGACAGTTTCAGGCCGCGCTCGCCGACGGTGGTGTCGAAGCCCTGCGGCAGGCTTTCGATGAAGGCCAGGACCGCCGCTTTGCGCGCGGCATCGCGCAGACGGGCATCGTCGCGCGCGCGGCCGAGCAGGATGTTGTCGGCAAGGCTCTCGTTGAGCAGAATCGCGTCCTGCGGCACGACCGCGACGACGGCATACCAGTCCGCCCGGTCGATCTCGGCCAGGTTCCGCCCGTCGATGAGGATGCGGCCGGCATCGGGGTCGATGGTTTTCATCGCCAGCTTGAACACCGTCGATTTGCCCGCCCCGGTCTGCCCCATCAGAAAGGTGATGCCGCCCCGGTCGGCCTGGAAGGACACGCCGCGGATGCCGCGGCCGTTGCCGTAGCCATAGCCCACGTTGTCGAAAACCACCCGCCCCTGTTGCGGGGAAAAACCCGCGGCATCCGGTACCTGGCGTTCTTCCGGCGCCGCCCATAGCGCCGCGAGCGGGGCGAGCAGGGCGAGCGAGCGGGCGACCTCGTCGATGGCGCGCGCGATCATCTCGAAGGGCTGGTTGAGCTGCAACAGCAGGATATTGAACAGGACGATGTCGCCGACGCTCAGCAGCCCGCTCTCGTAGCGCGGCAGCAGCAGCATGAAGGTGACGGCGAACTGGATCGCCAGGCCCAGGCCGAGCACCGCGATGTAGCCGACGCGGTGGACGACATAGGCGCGCCAGTGGTCGCGGACTTCTTGCGCCTTGTGGCCGAATCGCTGGCTCATCCACGCTTGCCCGCCGAACTGCCGCAGCGTCTCCATCGCGTGAGTCGCATTGCCGACGAAGCGGGCGTTCTCCTGGCCGGCCTCGACGGCCGCTTCCAGGTGGACTCGTGCGCGTCGGGTCGCCATCGCGGAAAGGCTTACCGCAGTCGCGCCATAGACCAACACGAGGGTCGCGACCTGCAGGTCGATCAGGGCGCCGAGGGTGGCGAGGGTCAGCAGGATCTGCAGTGCGCCGGGAGCGAACGCGACCAGGCCGAGCTGCACCAGGATCTTCAGCGCGCTGCGCCCTTTATCGCCGATGGCCTGGATTTCGGCCGGGTTGTGTTCGAGGAAGAACGCCGTCGTCTTTTTCAGGATGCGGGAGAAGTAACGCGTGCTGGCGATGAAGCCTAGATTCTCGGCGCTCATGAAGGACAGGTACTGCACGGTATGTTGCAACGCCGAACCCAGGCCGAGCAGCGCGGCATAGCCGATGAATCCCCAGGCCATCGCCGAGGCGCCTTCCTGCGGCAGACGGTCGATCAAGCGCGAAAAAAGATAGGGCGCGGCGACCATCGCGGTGCTGGACAGCAGGATCACCGCGGCAACCCGGAGCAGGGCCCAACGGTCGGACTTCCAATAGACCGCGAGGATTTCGCGCAGCGGCACGGCGATGGACTGGGTCATGGGGGGGCAGGGCCTGCATCGTGGGTCGGCGGAGCGGTGCGGCGTGGGCCGGTCGCCAGCAGCATCGCGGCGGATCTCGCTAGGGTCCGCCGGCTGCGGACAGCAAGCTGGCGATCCAGCGGCGGCATCGGCACAGCGTCCTCGTGCGGCTACCCGGGCGCCGGCCTCGCCGCCCGGGATCGACCGGGTTACAGCGCCGGCACCGTGGTTCTCTGCAAGTCCAGCTTGGCGCTGAGCACATAGTGTTTGCGGACGACCGGCAGGGTCAGGGTCAGGCGCGGGTCGGCGTAGTCCTTGAACAGCGGCGGCCTCGGCGCGTGCAGATAGAACGAGCGATCCTGCTTGACATCGGCGGGCAGCAGGATCTCGGACAGATCCGGATCGGACGCATCGGTCAGCAGGCACGGAACGTAGCGGAAGCCTCGCTCGCGCAGTACATAGGCGCGATGCGAGCCGTTGGTCAGCACGATCCGCTTTCCGATCCGGGTGGCGCTGACCACGTTGTCGCTGAAGCCGAGGTAGATCACGATCGCGTGGCTCGCCGAGCCGAAGGGATCGTAGTGTCCGATGTGCGCGGGATCGATCGTGGCGACGTCGAGAAAGCGAAGATCGTTGGATTCCGAGGCGAACGTGTAGCCGGTCTCGGACTGGCATTGGCGTACGGCGGGGTGCGCGCTCGCCCCTTTGCTGGAGACGAAGTCCATGACCTCGCCGGGGCTCGGCGCCGGCGCCAGACAGGCCCGGAGCCGATCGAGGTGGCGCAGGTTGAGGGATTCCTGGAAGACCACCAATCGGTCGATTTCCACCATGCACCACGACCGCGGCACCAGCGAGGTCAAGCGGTGCATGGAAGGCTGCCGCAATGCCTGTCCGGCCAGCGGCTGCATGTCGTCGGGGAGCGGCCGCACACCGACTGCATCGGCCAGGCCGGCCTCTTCGTCGCCGAGGCCGAGCGCTGCGCGGCGCGATTCCCGCCACTCCTGGGCCAGCGCCGCTTCATCGAAGCTGCGCGGCGCGCAGCGCTCCCTGGCGAAGCGAATCAGCCTCGGCAGGGGGAACAGCCCCCTGAGTACGCGGGTCGGATCGGTCGCCTCGTTGTCGATCTCGGTACTCATGTCGTCCTCGTCTGTCCTCGCCCACCGGGCGCGCCTGGATGTCCTTCCGGCGGCCTCGCCGACCGGCGGGGCGCGCGCAACAAAGTGCGTTCGTGGTCGATAAATTGTTATATTATAACATATCAATAAAGTATTGACAATCGGTGACAAACGTGATTGTCCGGCTTAGATTCCTGGCGTACCCAATGCTCTTTCCGGGTACATCCACCTCACCAAAGGAAACCGTCATGAATGAGCTTTTTGAGCTGGGCCTGGCCGCCGGTGCCAAGGCGAACGACCGCGCCGTCCGCGGTGGCGACGAACTGATCGAGCTGGGTTCGGTGGTCTCGGAAACCAAGGCGCACAACCACGGGACCTTGTGGGACGGGATCTTCCCGACGACCTCGCCGGCGTAAGCGCTGAGCGCCAGAGGTTCCTGCGGTGCATGCCCGGGCATGCACCGCTCTGTCGATCCCGAGATTGCACGGCTGCACGGGCTGAGCGGACTGCACGGTGGCATGGAAGAAAAAGCGCCCTACTTCTTGTCCAGGCAAGCCCACCTCTGCGTGGCCAGCGACGCGGTCTTCCTGCTGGATCTGGCCACGGGAAAGTACCTGTCCATCGACAAGGGCAACGCGGCGGGCCTCGGCGGCCGCGTCCTGGGCTGGCCCATCGAGTCCGACGGAAGCCCCGCTCCGGCCGTGCTGCAGTCGCTGCTCGACCGCCGCTTGATCACCGCCGATCCCAAGCGGGGAAAGCCCGCCACGTCCTGCGCCATCGACCGACCCGCGCATTGGCTGCGCGAAGGCCAGCCAAGAGGCCGCCCGGCCATCACCGCGACCGACGTGCGCAGATTCGCGGCTTCGGTGGCCTACGCCGCTTTCAGCAAGAAGGTCCTGCCTTTCAGGTACACGGTATCGAGGGTGCAGCGAAGCAAGCGCGTCCAGCAGGGCCGGCCGATCGACACGGCGCGCTTGGCCTCCCTGGTCGGCGTGTTCGACTGGCTCCGGCCGCTCGGTTTCAAGAAAACCGACGAGTGCTTCCTCTATTGCCTGGCGCTCAGCGAATTCCTGTCGAAGTACGGCATCCATCCGGCCTGGGTGTTCGCCGTGCGCGCCGAACCCTTCGCGGCGCACTGCTGGCTCCAGCACGAGGACCACGTCCTGACCGACATTCCCTTCAATCTGCGCCGGATGGTTCCCATCTTGGTGCTCTGACGAAGCTCGGCCCATGTACAGGTACATCGCCGTTTTCTGGAACAGCGCATCGGAACCGGCAGCCGAACAGGCCAGGCTGGCGACGGCAAGGGTCGAGACAGGCCTCCCCGGCCTGTCCTGTGTCCTGCGAGAAAGCGGCGCCGCCATCTACTGCCAAAGCGACGATCCAGGGGTGTTCGAGGCCAACCGGGCCGGCGCGCTCGTCGTCCTCGGCAAGATCTTCACCAAGAACTTCGGCGCCGGCCAGAGGCCCGAGCGCGCGCTGCTGGACCGGGCATCCGCCCAGGCGGCCTGCGACACTCAGGGCGGCGCCATCGTGCAGCGCTACTGGGGAAGGTATGTAGCCTTCGGCCATGACGAGCGGACGCGCAGATGGTTCGCCTTGCGCGATCCCAGCGCGGAAATCCCGTGCTACATGGTCGTCGCCGACGATGTGACGGTCGTGTTCTCCAACCTGGAAGACTGCCTGCTGCTGCGGCTCAGGACCTTCTCCATCGACTGGGAGTACCTGGCCTATTCGCTGCTCTACCCATTTCGCGACACCCGCCAGACGGGCTTCCAGGACATCTCGGCGATCGAGGCCGGCGAGGCGGTCTGGATAGAGAACGGAAAGCCCGGGGCCCGGCAGTGCCAATGGGATGTGGCGAGGCTGGCCGCCGAAGAACCCATCACCGACCTGGACGAAGCCGTTCGCCTGGCCAGATCGACCTTGCTGGGCTGCATCGGCGCTTTGGCCAGCCAGCATACGCACATCCAACTGCAACTCTCCGGCGGGCTGGATTCGTCCATCGTGCTGGCCGGCTTGCTCCAGGCGCCGTCCAGGCCGCAGGTACAATGCGTCCATCACTACGATTCCGCAGTCGGCGCCGATGAGCGGAACTTCGCGAGAATGGCGGTCGACTGGGCGCGCAAATCGTCCGGGCGGCGCTGCGAATTGCTCGAATACGAGCGTGCGCCGCACTGCGCGCTCGAACAGATCCTGGCGTTTCCCAGGACGGCGCGGCCCGCGCACTGTTCGGGCTATCTGCTCCACCGTCGCGCCCGGCCGCCCGGCTCGGCCGGCAAGGAGCCGGCGCAGTTCACCGGCATGGGCGGCGATGGGGTGTTCCTGCGCTTCAAGGGCAACGCCGGCGCCATCGATTACGCCTGGCGCCACGGCATCGACCGCCGGTTCTGGCGCGTGGCGATGGAAACCGCTCAGTCGGGCGATTCCTTGTACGGGGTGGTGAAGGACGCCGTGCTGCATGGGGTGTTGAAGCGGCCGGCCAGGCTCAACGGCCATTGGGGAAACCCCTGCGAATGGGTGCGCGTCGGTGCGCAGCACGACGACATGCAGCCAGCCTGGCTGCGGCACGCGCTCGCTCGCGGCCATCGCGTATCGCCGAACAAGATGGCGCACATCGGCCGGATGATCTTCCCGATGAGCGTGCTGGACCCGTACGAAGGCGCCGGCGGCTGGCATGGCGTTTCGCCGATCAGCGCCCAGCCGGTCGTCGAGCTGTTCGCCCGCATTCCGCTGTACTTGCTCATGGCCGACGCCGAGGACCGGACCATCGCCCGTCGCGCTTTCGAGGGCCTGCTACCCCCGGCGGTCCTGCGCCGCAAGGTGAAATCCTATCTGGACGATCACTCGGTGTCGGTCACCCAGCACCACCGGGGTTTCATCAGAAGCCTGCTGGTCGACGGGTTGCTGGCCAAGCGCGGCTTCATCGACAGTGCCGCCGCCGATGCCGGCCTCCGTCGGGTCAGCCCGGACCACTCCTCGCAAGTGCTGGGAATATTCGGGCCGCAGCTCAACATCGAGGCTTGGCTGAGGCGTTGGTCGAGCGGGCTGGACCGCCCTGTTGCCGCGCCGGGCTAGCGCATCCGCCGCCGCAGTCCGTCCGGCCGGGGCGGCCGTTGCACGCAGGCCTGATTCCAACTTGGATGCGGCGCGCGCCTGCGCCCTATCGCTCCGGACGGCGCCGTTGTAGCCTCTCGGGCGCGCTGCGCGACGGCTTGGGGGTGGGCTGGATGAAACTATGGATATCGGCGGACTCGGATTGGCGAACCTACACGGGCCGAATCCTCAGTGAGATCGGGCGCATCGAGCCCGGGTACTCAGAACGCGACTACGGCGCATCCGTGACGCGCGTCAGCATGATCCTGATGTGCAGGGAGCCGGAGCTGAACTTCCGTCAGCGGCACCGACTCAGCGAAGGCAAAGGCGAGTACTACACCGACATCATGCTCGACTACGGCGTGATGCTGGCTGCCGATATGCACGGCCGGATGAGCCATGTCGTCGAGCAGATCGGCCGGCAGTTGGAGGTCCAGCTCGCCAAGCGCACGTTCGAGGACTTCGATGTCGCAAGGTTCCTGCGGGACATCCGGCGAGACATGCAGCGTGTCCAGGAGAGCTACGACGGGCACGGCAGCGGGCCGTGGAAGTATTAGCTTTGGCGCCATTGCGCGCTTCGTGGCAGGGCGGGGGAGGGCGTCGCCGCCTCTGCCAGTGGCGGCGCGCTCGCTAGCGGCGCCGGCCCATTTCCTCCAGGTACAGCGCCTCCAGGTCGTTCGCCGTCATCGCGGCGGCCTCCAGCGTCTTGAGCAGGCGGCCGCCATACATGAGGCCGATGGTCGTGGCGACTTCGCGCGCTCGGAACAGATCGTGGGTCGCCATCAGGATGGCCGCGCCGCGGTCGCGCTGGCGCACCAGCAGTTCGTGGAACTCGGCCGAGGCCTGGGGATCGAGGCCCGAGGTAGGTTCGTCGAGCAGCAGGGCCTTGGCGTCCTTGACCACCGCCAGCGCGATGCCGACCTTCTGCCGCATTCCCTTGGAGTAGTGGCCGACCCGGCGGTCGAAAGCGTCGGCAGCCAAGCCGGCAGCCTGCAGCGCCTCGCGCAAGCGCGCGGGAGCGCGATCCTCCACACCGGCCAGGCGCGCGAAATAGTCGAGGTTTTCGTAGCCGCTCAATTCATCGTAGAGGGCGACGGTCTCGGGGATATAGAGCAGTCGCCGCCGCACTGCCTTCGGATCGTCCTGGACATCGATGCCGTCGACCTCGGCCGAGCCCGAAGTCGGCCTGAGGAAGCCCAGGAACAGCTTGATGGTCGTGGACTTGCCGGCGCCGTTGGCGCCCAGCAGGCAGTAGATTTCTCCCGCCCGCACGGTAAAGCTGACCGCGTCGAGCGCCCGGTGCGTGCTGTGGTCTTTGGTCAGGGCCTTGGCCGAAAGCATGGAGACTCCTTCTATGGCTTCGCCGCACGGCGGCGCCAAGCCCAGGCGATGGCCAGGGCGAGCGAAGCGGCGGCGACCAACGCGGCGAGGTCCGCGAGCACGCCAGGCTGGAACGGGCCGGCGTCGTCGCGGAAGCGGAAGCCCGGCAGGCGGTCGTACTCGGCCAGGGTTTGCGTGGCGTCGCGATCCAGATAGCTTTTGTGCAGCAACCGGCGTTGCTGCCAAAACCCGACGACTTGGCCCTGGAAGGCGAGCGCGCGGTCGGCGTCGGAACCGGCGATGCGGTCGAGCGCGTCTTGCATGGCAACCGACGGCAAGACCCACCGCACCTTGTCGAGAAGCTCGCGCCGGGCACGCTTGGCGGCCTCGTGGGAGGCGATCATCGGCTCCAGTTCGCGGTCGGCGGCGACGCGGTCGGCGTAGTCGGCCCGCAGCCTGTCGGAAATCCGGGGCGCGGGGACGCGCTCGATTACCGGGTGGAGCGCGCGCTGGAGGCGCTGGCGCTCGGCGATCTGCGCCATCCGCGCCTTCATGTCGGTGGCCAAGCGCATTTCCGAGGGCGGGGGCGCGGCCAAGTCGATGGCGGCGAGCGCCAGGGCCGGCGCCATGACCACGGTCGCCAGCCAGATCACGCCGGCGGCGATGGCGGCTTCAGTGGATCGTCGGGCGAAGACATTGATCAGCGCCGCCACGGCCAGCCAGAAGCCGCCATAGGCCAGCATCGCCAGCCCCAGGGCGGCCAGGCCGCCCGCATCCCGCGCCCCAGCCCAGGCCGCGAGCGCCAGGAAGACCGCCGTCGAGGGCAGCAGCAGGATCGCGCCGCGCGCCAGCGTCTTGGCGGCGATCAAGGCTCCGATAGACACCGACTGGGACAACACCATGGCAGCGATGCCTCGCTCGCGCTCGCGCGTCCACAAGTCATAGGTGCCGGCCAGCAGCGCCAACGGCAGCAGGAACACCACCACGAACGCCAGATCGAACCGGCCCGCCGCGCGTACAGCAGGGTTGCCGATGTCCGGCCAAAGGCGCCCGAAGAGTTGGCTGTAGTCGCCCAGCGCCACGACGTCGGCAGTGAAGGGGTAAGCATCGGACTGGCCGATCGACAACGGCGCCATCGGCCCGGGCGGCAACACGGGTTGCGCCCGCGGCAGGACCACCATGGGCGTGTTGCCGACGAAACCGCGCGCGCGCGCGGCCATCTGCTGTTCTTCGGCCTCGATCAGGGCGATGGCGGCCTGGCGCTGGCGGACCCAGTCGCTGCCGTTCCATGCCGCATAAGCGCCCAAGCCCAGGAGCAGGAGCAACAGCGCGGGAAGGACGCGGTCGCGCAGAAGGCGGCGGATCTCGTAGCCGGCGATGAACGCGTCGATCATCCGCGGCTCCCCAGGCGCGCGGCGGAGACGAACACCAGGCCCAGCGCCAGTGCGAGCCAGGCCAGCAGGATCGCGAAGTTGGGCGCCTGCCTGGCTGCGATGTCGGCCAGACGTTCCTCGCGCGGGGTGTAGACGACCGAACGGGTGATGGTCGCGATATCGGCCAGGTGGTGCTTTTCGCCCGGGCGCGGCTTGTGGGTCTTCACTTCGTGGTTCAGGGCTTGGACCAGCCGGTAGCGGTAGTCCTCGACGCCGCGCAAATAGGCCAGGTGCGCTCCCAGGTCGGTACCGGAAAAGGCGCGCGACCAAGGCTGCAGCGCCACGGTCGGCGACAGCGCTGCGAATGCGCGTTGCTGGGCGTCTTGCCGGCGGTAAACGGTGTAGAGCCGCTCGAAATGCCGGTTGTAGGTTTCGGTGGAATTCTTCTCCCCGAACTCCAGGGCGACCCCGCGGAAGTCGACCGGAAGGTCCGCCGCATCGCTGACCTGGTAGCGCCGCAACCACTCGGCCTTGAGCGCCTCCAGTCGCTGGTCGGCGGGGTCGTGGCCGCTGACGCCATTCTGCGCTTCTTCGGTGACTGCTGCCCTGAACGCGGGCGGCGAGGGCGTGGGTTCCAGCGCCTCCGCCACGGCCGGGGCGATGCGCGGCGCGAGCAGGGTCGCAACGGCCCAGAAGCCGAGCAGCACGATCAAGGCCGTGCGCGCGGAAGAGAGCAGCCCGGAGACAGCGACGGTGAGGGCGCAGAACGCCAGCAGGTAGAGCGCATAGGCAAGGCCCAACGCCAGCAGGCCCAGCGCTTCGCGTTCGCCCGCGGCCTGCAGCCCGATGGCGGGGAGGCTCACCCCGAGCATGGCCAGCGTCAGCAATCCCGCCGCCGTCGCCAACGCGATCAGCCGCCCCCCGACCAGCACCATGGGCGAGGCTCCAGCGCCGAGCTCCTGGCGAAGCCGCTCGCGGGCGAGATCGCCGGAAATGGTGGCGAAGCCGGCCAGGATGATCAGCAGCGGCGCGATGACTTGCAGCGTCCACGCCGCCGAGAACCCGCCGAAGCGGCTCAAGGCGGCGCCCATCTCGATGGGCCGGTGCCGGGCGGGATTCTGCGCGTGGCCTTCGATGAACACCGAGGTGCCGACGAAATCGGACAGCCCGGGATCGAACGCCGCCAGCGGCCGTACTGGCGCGGGGACAGCGCGGCCCACGTGGGCGGCGTGATGGGGATCGATCACGCCTTGGCCGTCCCAGAGCCGAGCCTCCTCCGCAGCGACGGCGCGCCGCTCCTCGGCCTGGGCGGACAGCCGCGCAGCGCTGGTGGCGACCGAGGTTCCCGCCAGCAACAAGACCACCAGGGCCAGCCAGACCAACCGCCGCTCGCGCCACATCAGGATGAGCTGGGTCGCGGCCACGCCGAAGGCCTGGCGTAGGGCCTGCACGGCAGAGGCTGTCGCAGGATGGCGGCCGGTCGCGCGGTTCATTCGGCGGTCGCTCGGCTCACCAGCGATGGGTCAAGGTCATGGACACGAAACGCCCCAGGGGCGTGGCGTTGACGGGGTCGAAGCCGGTATTGATCCGATTGACGACGCGCGGCGGATCGCGGTCGAAGAGGTTCTGCACGTTCAAGGCCAGACTGGTCCCGTCCTGTGCGTCCGACGTGGAGGCGAAGCTGTACTTGAGGTTCGCGTCCACGGTGATCCAGGAATCGACGCGGGGATCGGCCAGGTTCGACGGGTCGCGATAGCCGTCCACGTAGTTGACGAAGAAGCCGCCTGCCAGGTTGCGCCGGGCCAGCGCCACGCCGCTGCGCAGCTTGAGATCGACCGGAAGATACACCGCGTTCAGCGCCTCGACCTCCGGGGCGGAGCGGGTCAGCCGGCGCGTAGACTGGATGATGTACTGGCCGGCAAGGCTGAGCGCGATTTGGCTCTGCCCAGCGTCGAAGTCGTAGGAGGCATCGAAGTCGACGCCTCGCTGGGAGGTGAAGGCATTGTTGCGGAAGCGGTTGTCGAGGATGACCTCGGTATCGGTTTCGTCCAGGCCGGCGGGCAGCGCGTACGGGCCCGCTCGCGAAACGATCAGCCCGACGCCCGACAGCCCGAGCTGGCGGGCGTCCTGGATCTGCTGGGGCGTCGGGTCGAACGTCAGCACATCGGCGTAAGGGGCGGTGGACTGAGAGAAGATCGAGGTGAAGTTGCCTGCGTAGCCGCTGTCGATCCGGTCGGCATAGTCGATGTGGTAGTAGTTGGCTTGCAGCCTCAGGCCCGGTGCCGAGGGCGGCGCGAAGCTGAACCCGCCGGTCCAGGTCTTCGCCCGCTCCGGTTTGAGGTCGGGGTTGCCATTGGCGAGCATCATCAGGATCGTGCTGCCGCTGGGAGCATTCGGATTGGGCAGGCGGCTGACCACGGCGATGTTGTTGGGCTGCATGTCCTGGAACACCGGGGCCCGGTACGATCGCCCGTAGCTCGCGCGCAGCGTGAGCCCGGCCGTGGCGTCCCACAACAGGCCGAACTTCGGGTTGACCGTGGCGCCGAAATCGCTGTAGTGGTCGTAGCGCGCGGCCGCGGTCAGCGACAGGCGGCGCACGCCCGGGCGGTCTTTCAGCAGCGGGATGTTCAACTCGCCGAAGGCCGACGCGATGCGGCGGTCCAGGTCCAGCGGCCGCTCCGATCCGCGATAGTCGAAGAAATCGTAGCCGTCGCGCCGGTAGCTGGCGCCGAACGCCGCGCGCAAGCCGCCCGCGGGCAGCTCGAACAATGGGCCATCGGCGATCAGCTCCAGATAGCGGCTGTCCGAATTCATGTCCGTCGGCCGAGCGGTGTGCGCCGTCGCGCCGGCGAGGGTGGTCCGTTCGTAGCGCACATCGCTCTTGCCGTACCCGGAGTTCAAGCGCGCCTGCCATTGGTGCGGCAGCTCCAGGGTGAGTCCGGCGAACAGGTCGAACTGGCGGGTGCTCGGGAACAAGCGGGTTTCGTCGGAGGTTCCCGAGATCGTCGTGTCCATGTCGCGCTGGGCGAAGGAGCCGGACAGGTCGAGCGTCAGGGCATCGTTGAGCTTCTGCGAGCCATCGAGATAGAGGCTGTGGCGCTTCGAGCCCGGATACAGGTCGTAGGGCTTGAGTGCGACATTCCTCGAAAAATCCTTGTCGGTCGCGGACAGGTGGTCCTGCTTGAGGAATTCGTAGCTCGCCAGGAGATGGCCGCCCTCCCACGCCCAGCCCGCCGTCTGCGAGGCCTGGTACTCGCTCATCGAGCCCGTGGTGACGGTGCCGTAGCGCAGCCCGGTCTCGTAGCCGGTGAAATCCCGACGCAGAATGATGTTGACGACTCCACCGACAGCATCGGCGCCATAGAGGGCGGAGGCGCCATCGGTCAGGATCTCCACCCGCTCGACGGCACTCAACGCAATCAGGGACACATCCACGTACTGATAGCGATTGGACGAGGTCACGCGGTGGCCGTTGACCAGGGTCAATGTCGTGCCGGTGCCCAGCCCGCGCAGGTTGATCGCCGTGCCTTGGCCGAAGTTGCTTCCGGTGTCGCGATCCACGCCCAGGCTGGCGACGTTCGCGCCGTTGGCGCCGCTGCCGAAGTTCTGCGGCAGCTTCTCGAAGAACTGCTGCATCGTGGCGGCGCCGGTGCGGTCGATGGCCTCCCTGTCGAAGACGATCACCGGCGAGGACTCGCCGACCCTCGTATCGCGGATATGGCTGCCGATGACGACGACCTTGTCCAGCGTCACCTCGCCGGGGGCGAGCGCAGGCTCTGCCGGGCGCGAATCAGTCGTGCCCGGCGACTCCGTGGCCTGGGCCTGTGCCGGTGCGCTGGGATAGAGCAGGGCGGCGCTGCCGACAGCCAGCAATGCGCCCAATCGGAGGGGGTGCGTATTCGTCATGCCCTGTTCTTTGGCGCTCCAAGCGCGGTGGGCCGCAGCAGGCCGATGCTGAACGATGTTATCGTAATGATATAACATCACATAAATGGCGTTGCAACACCCCCGGGCTTCCCGCGGGCGGCTGATGGGGCCGGAGAGGGTGGTCCGCAGCGGGGGCGGGTCGGTCGCTGTGCGGCGGCGATGGTGGCGCCAAGTCGCGTAATCCCGCTTCGGGCGGTTCCGGCGGCCGGCCGGCGCCCTGTCCGCCCGGCACGAGCGCCGCCCGGTCCCGGCGTGCCGCGCTAGCCGCGTTCGAGCCGCTAGCTGAGCGAGCGTCGGCGCGTCCTCGGCTCGCTGTTCGCGTATCGGTTTGCTAATTTCGCCGCTACGGGAAGCAACGCGCTGCGCCGTCGCTTGCGGAGGCCGCGACCGAAGGAGATGCATGCGGATTTTCGCGACAGCAGTTTCGGAGCAGTACACGGGATGGCGGCAAGTGAGCTTGCCGGGCATGCAACTGGCGCGCCGATTCCGCGGCCAGGAGGGCGGGTACGTGTACGGCGCCCATCGGCTCGATTCGGCGAGCGTAGAGGCGCTGGAGGCGGAGATCGTCGAGCCCGATCCCTCATCGACCGTGAACTTCGCGGTCATCGACGCGCGCGCAGTGCAAGGCAGCCTTCTGCGCATGGGCGCCTTCCGCCATGACTTGGATTTCTACGTTTTCATGGGAATGAGCGCGGAACGATTCCACGAGCTGAAGACCCACCTGGAATCGATGGTTCCGGTGCCAGTGTTGTGCCTGGCCACGTCGCTGCAAGAGCACTGAAGGGGCTGGCGATGGACTGCGGACGCAGTCGTTCACCGAACTGGAGACCGCGGCGGTTACGGCGTGAGCCGATCCTGCTGAGCGTTCGGCTCGCCTTTTGCCGGGTAGGCGAGCAGATAGAACAGGACCAGGATACCCGCCACCGGCACCAAGCAGATGAGCTGCCACCAGGGGCTGAAGCCGGCGTCGCGAAGGCGCCGGGTACATGCTGCGATCCAGGGCAATAGCACCAGCAATGAGACCAGTTGAACCAGCAGCGGACCTGCGACAGTGGCGACCAGTTCGGCGAGGGCCAGCGATATCGCCACGGCGAGCGCGAACCACCAGAAACCCGCCCTCGACGTCGAGCCCGTGAACTCCAGGCCGCGCAGCACCCCCTCACGCATCGCCTCCAGCGCCGGCTGACTGGGAGTCGATGCGCTTGCCAGAAGGCTCTCGGCCGGCACCTCGAAAACCGAGGCCAGGGCGCGCAACGACTCGGTTGATATCTTCGCGCCGGATTCCAATCGCTGGATGGTTCGCAGGTTCAAGCCGCTCAGATTGGCCAATTGCTCTTGGGACCAATGGCGGGAGGCACGCAGTTCGCGAAGCCGGGCACTGTTTACGTTCATGAGGTTCCTGGGCGGTTAGGGCCGGGGCTGCCGCCAGTATCCGGCAGGCCCTCGCTGGGGGCGACGACAGGGACCCGAAATGGCTACGACACGGCCCCGACAGCGGTCAGCGGAGAATGATTCCGACCCCATCCCTCAGCATCGCACGGCCCCTTATGAGGGGGCTGCGGTCCGGTGGCGCATTGCGCCTCGCGTTCTTCGATAAGCTGTATCGGGTTTGCTGGCCGCCCGCACCCTTTCACCGGCGGCCCATCGCCTTGTGCCGACACTACCCCTGCGCGAGGACGTCACAGAGAGTGCCGCCCAGCCCGGGCCTAGTGTTCGTACACTACAGGTCGGCAAAGCCATTGCCCTGCCAGGTCGAAACCAGGCGCGCCCCGGGGCGCGAGCGGTCATGCGAGCATTCGATTTCGCCAAGCACGAGGCGGCTTGGCGCCCGCAGCGCTTCGACCGGCCTCCAGCGTCTGGAGGCTCAGACTGGGCGCAGAAGGCCGTCTCGGCTATCAGGGCGATCGCACTGGCCGCCCGCCAGCGCTTGAATGGGGTGCGCATCGCCAGTGCGATGCCCGGCCGGACCAAGAACGCGCCGAGCGCCTACGAGGGCGACTTGAGCCGGACGCCGCGGCCGCTGCCTTGGCTCGGGGCATTGTCGCCGATCAACTCCACGCCCGCTGCATCCAAGGCCGCGACGATCTTGGTCAATGTGTCGACCACGCCGCGGACGTTGCCTTGGCTGGCCTCCATGCGCTGGATCGTGGGAAGGGAAACCCCGGCTTTTTCGGCGAGCGTCTTCTGGTCCATGCCCAACAGGGCCCGCGCGGCGCGCAACTGGCTTGCCGTGATCAACGCCGTTCTCCTGCAGGGGATTGCTGGGGCGGCGAGTGGGAGGCTGGAGGGGCGGCGGCCATTTCCGTGGGGGAGAAGACAGGGCGGCGAATCATCGCCAATCGGGTGCGCCTAGGCATCCTGCTCCGGCAGGGTCAATCATAAAGCATTATTATTGATGTTTAAAACATCTATTGATAGGCTTCACGCATCCCGCGAACGTTGCGGCCGAGGTCGGGCCAGCGGGTAAGTGCGCGTCCTCGCGGGCGCGTTCCCCTCGCGCCAGGAACTCGTCCGCATGCCCACGCCCTTGCCTCAGCTGGCCAGCTTGACCTCAGTCGGCATCCAACTCACTGCGGCGGTCGAGATCGAACTGCGGGGCAACTTGTCGTTCCTCGACGTATACCGCGCGATCGGGCAGGGGACGTTGCTGCGGGAAATCGAACGCGTAGCGCCCAGAACCTGCGACTTCAGCGAGTACCCCGCGGGAAGCGCGCAGTGCGCGGCGCTGCACGAAGCCTTGCGCCGGGCCTCGGCCGCGGTCGATGGAAAGGAGCGGCGCACGCTGGGGTTGATCGCTTCGGGCATGCACTTGGCGCTGGCCTTGGTCCTGGAAGCGATCCGGCAAGGCCACTGGGCTGCGTCCCAGAGCGCCGTTGGCGCAGCGCCCGCGCAGGACGCCGGCTGAGCGAGGTGCGCGATGTTGCTTGAGCCCGATCCCGAACTGGCGGTGCTGCCGTGGCCGGTCCTGGCCTTCGTGGAAAGCCATCTGGAGAACGACCACCGCTCCAGCGATGCGGAGCTGGCGTCCCACTTCGTGGCCAACGGCCTGACCCGCATCCAGGCGGACCGCGCCTTGCGATATCGCCGGGCCTATCGCGATGCGATGTTCCTTACCTTCGACACCCCGATACGTTGCGGTGTGAGGAAAAATCCCGGCCAGTAAGCGCCGGCCACGGCCCCGCTTCCGTCAGGCCCCATCCCTGTTTGATTAACGGAGCAGAAAAATGATCGTGAAGGACAGCAACGGCACCCCGCTCGCGAACGGCGACTCGGTCCTGGTCATCAAGGACCTCAAGGTCAAGGGCACCTCGGTGACGCTCAAGCGCGGTACGCTGTGCAAGAACATCCGCCTGACCGACGACGAGGAGCTCATCGAGTGCAATGTCGAGAAGGTCAAGGGGCTGGTATTGCGGACCGAATTCCTCAAGAAGGCGTGACCGGCGCCTCCGGGCGCCCCATCCCGGCGATCCAGGACGGCAGGCGATGACGAGAAACGACAGGGACCTGGATGCCTTGAGGCGGAAGATTCCTGCGTTCCGCTGCCTGGAGGGCTGCCACGACTGTTGTGGGCCGGTCACGGCATCGTCGGAGGAAATGGCCCGATTGCCGGTCAAGTCAGCGCAGGCGCGCGATGCGGCCTTGTCCGATTGGTCGTGTCCGCATCTCGGGCCGAACGGCTGCGAAGCCTATAGCGAGCGGCCGCTGATCTGCCGCCTGTTCGGCACCACGCCCCGTCTCCGTTGTCCGAACGGTTGCGGCCCCGAGGCGATGATCGATGCCGAGGCCGAGAGGGAAGTACACGCCTTTCTCAGGCGTACACGGCAGGTCCTGGTCTGAGGCCGGGCAGGCGCCTGCGACGTGGCCGCAGGGCCGCATGCTCCACAGCGTGACGACCGCCGCAATAATCGTAAATCGCCGGCTTGACATGCAGTCGACCGCGCACCACAGTCGGCAGCATTCGATAGCGCTGCACAGGCATGCAGCGCATCTGCGGATCGGCACCCGACCGCACCACTGTCGCCATTGTTCTCTGGGGGGAACGGCCGCGCCGGCGCAGGCTCGACGCGCGCGGCTCGATAGGCCGGCGCATCTGCGCTCGCCTCCTTCCCCAACCACCAGGCACCTGGAGAACACAACCAATGAGCATCAGAGCGACAGCCGTCCTGCTGTCCGGATTTCTGCTGGCGGCCGGTTTGCCGCCCGCGCACGCGCAGGGCGTGAGTTGTGCCGGTATCGCCGATTGGAACGCGGCCACCATCTACAACGCGGGCAGCAAGCTCGTCTATCAGGGGCGGCTGTACCAGGCGACTGCGTCGATCTGGAACACGCCGCCCACGCACTGCCCCAGTTGCGGTTACTACCAGGATCTCGGGGCTTGCAGTGTCGGCGGCGGTAACCCACCGCCCACGGTCGCATTGACCGCGCCTGCGAGTGGCGCCACCTTCGCTGCAGGCGCGACCATCATCGCTACGGCCAATGCGGCCGATGCCAACGGCACGGTCGCCCAGGTGCAGTTCTTCCGAAGCGGCATCTCGCTGGGTATCGACGCCACGCCTCCCTACAGCGCGACCTGGGCCAACGCGGTCGTGGGCAGTCATGCGATCACGGCAGTCGCCACCGACAACGAAGGCGCCGCCACCACATCGGCTACGGTCAACATCACCGTCGATCCGGTCGCCACCCCGGACACCACCGCTCCCAGCGTGCCGACCGGGCTGGTTGCAGCCTCGGCGACGGCATCGACCATCGACCTGAGCTGGAATGCGGCGACCGACAATGCGGGCGGCAGCGGCGTCGCCGGCTACGATGTCTACCGCGATGGCGCGCTGGTCGGGTCGCCCACGGGTACTTCTTTCAGCAACACGGGCCTGGCCGCATCCACGGCCTACACCTTCCGCGTGCGCGCTCGCGACCACGCCGGCAATGCCTCGGCGCAAGGCGCGCAGATCAGCGCGACCACCCGTGCCGGCGGCGGCGACAATGCCTTGCCGCGCCATGCGCTGGTGGGGTATTGGCACAACTTCGCCAATCCCTCTGGCCCCGCCTTTCCGATCAGCCAGGTGTCCGGCGATTTCGACGTCATCGTGGTCGCCTTCGGCGACGACGCGGGCAACGGCGCCGTCAGCTTCACGGTCGATCCGGGGGCGGGAACAGAAGCGCAGTTCCGGGCCGACGTGGCCGCGGCGCGCGCGCTCGGCAAGAAGGTCGTGCTGTCGCTGGGCGGGCAGAACGGCACGGTGAGCCTGAACAACGCGGCGCAGGTCGCCAACTTCGTCGACAGCATGGAGGATCTGATCCGCTATTACGGTTTCGACGGCGTGGACATCGACCTGGAAAGCGGCGCGGGGGTGTACCACGGCGCTGCCGTGCAGACCAATCTGGTCGCGGCCATCAAGCAGCTCAGTACGCGCATCGGTCCGTCGTTCTATCTGTCGATGGCGCCCGAGCACCCCTATGTCCAGGGCGGCTTCGCTGCGTACAGCGGGATCTGGGGCGCGTATCTGCCGATCATCGATGGCTTGCGCGAGGAACTGGACCTGATCCACGTGCAGTACTACAACAATGGCGCGCTGTACTCGCCGTACAGCCAGAACGGCTTGGCCGAGGGGTCGGTCGACATGCTGGTGGGCGCCAGCCTGATGCTGATCGAGGGGTTCAGGACCAACAACAACACCGGCGTGGTCTTCAACGGCCTGCGGCCGGACCAAGTGGCGCTGGGGCTGCCCTCAGGCCCGTCCTCGGCCAACAGCGGGCAGGCGTCGGCGAGCACGATCGCCAATGCCCTGGACTGTCTGACGCGGCTGCAGAGTTGCGGAACCATCCGGCCGCAGCAGGCCTATCCGGCGTTCCGCGGCGTCATGACGTGGTCGATCAATTGGGACCGGCGCGATGGCTTCAATTTCTCCAGGCCGGTGCGGGCGACCTTGAACACCCTGCCCTGACCGGTGGTCGGATAGCGCAGCGGGCCAGGCTTCGCCGGGCCCCAGATTTCTCCCTGTTCGGCGCCCTGGATGGGCGCCGATTTTCTGGCCGCGTCCGCTTGGACACTCCCTGGCCCGCGCTGGCCAAGAAGATACGGTCCAGTGGCTGCTTCTTCGCTGCTGCCTGCGATCCGGCGTGCCCTGCTTGCCGCGCTGCAAGAAAGGCGCGGGCGCCTGAGGCCGGATCCCCCACTGCCTGGGGCGACGCGGGGGCGTAACGGGCGGTCTGGATTCCCATGCAGGATCGACTTTCCGCGGATGGCGAAAGGTCGCAGGCGGAGGCTTCGGCTATGGATCGAGCTTCGCCGGCTGAATGGTCACGGCGACTGTTGCTCGACCCCGCCCCAGGCGCCAAGACCCCTGCATCAATCCGGCTTGATGAGCGTCCGCCGGCCTATCGTCCCGTTCTTGCGCGCGGTGGGCTTGGCCAAGCCGGGAATCAGGAAATCGGCAACGCTACGGCCATGCTTGGTCTTGTGGGCCAGCCACCGCGGCATGCGCCCGCGGCCCGACCAGGTATTGCGCTTGTTGTCCGGGTCGCGGTACTTGGGCGCGACCTTGGCCTGCTTGCGCCGCGGGGCGCGTTTCTTGCCCGGTGCCTCGGCCGCCTCGGCCGACGGCCGGTCGCCGTACAGTTCCTCGATCGTATAGCCGTGTTGGGCGGCGAGCGCGACCACTTTCCGGCGCACCGAAGCGGCGGAGCGACGACTGGACAGCAGTCGCTTGCGCTTCTCCGCGGCCGTCAAAAGGGAGGTCAGCTCCTGCAGGCTGAGGGCATCGAGATCGATCTTCATCCATCAAGGGTCTGGCCCGGACGGTCAACTGTCAAGCGATATATCTCGATTGGCTTGAGAAAATGTATATAGCAAACTGTTTTTCAGATTTTTCGCGCTGAGGCGCAACAGGCCCACCCGCGCGACGCGAAGTCCCGAGGCCGGAAGAAGGTGTCGTCCGGGGGCGCTCCGATACTGCCAGCGGCCGCCGGACCGAGCCGTGGGAGTCGCCGCCGAGGCCGCGACCGATAAGCCGTAGCAGATGCTTCGTGCCTGCCGCTGCGCGGGCGGCACGGCCACCAGACCTGCCTAGCGGCAGGAGCGCCTGGGGGATGTGCAGTCGGAAGGTGGTAGCCCTGTTTGGACGAGGGACCAGCCCTGCTGTCGTATCTCAGCGCTGACCCGGGCATGGTTCAACCAGATTCGCGGTCCATCCGTTAAAGAAATCGAACGCTTGAAGGCTGGCGGCGCTTCCGCCTGGTTCTGCAGGAAATTCGCGGGGACAGGGGAGCCTGAGGGAACCGCGAGGAATGTATGGCGCTGGTTTGTCTTGTAAATGTCTATATTCATATTGATTTTCCTGTTGAATGAATTGAGCCGAGTTTCCGGCTGGGTTTATTTATAATTAGAAAATGCGCAGGTATTTCGGGCTCGTCCTGCAGACAGGAACTCGATGATTTCCCGCACATGCGGCAGGGCCGCCTGTTGCGTACCCGTGCCAGAACGCACGAGCCCGGCCGGACGCTCAAGCCGAGCTGATGGGGCCCGGCTGTCGGTTTGAGTGGAAGAATCCGGCCCGCTGGACGGAACCCATGGCGGCGCCGGACTTGGCATGGGCCGGGTTCGCGGCGCCCGGGCCTTGCCTGTACCGGCCCCGACCTCGGAGGCGATGGATCGCGCTGGCGCAGGCGTGACTCTCGCCGTGCGGGAGAGATCGAACACCCAGCTCAATGCCGAATATTCAACAAAGAGCGAGCGCGTGTTGGGTCGGAAAAAAACAACGCCCTGCTGGTAAGAAAAGGCGCTGGGATCGACAGCGGCTCAGGCGCCGCCCAGGCCGCGTTGGATCCGGCAGACAATCCTGTATACGCGGATGCCGCGGTGCGGTATGGGAATCCGGCCCGGCTCTCGGTGCCTCGGGCGCGAGGGCGAACATGACGCGAGGCTGCAAGAATCGCCGCAGCCTCAGGACTTGCCCTGCGCAAGCGCCGCGATGATCTCCGCCACATTTTCCCGCAGCGGACGCGGCAGCCGTCTCAAGTCCTGCAAGCACTGATACTCGATTTCGTCTTGAGCGAAGTCGAGATTCTGGACCGCCGGCGTCCAGGTTTCTTCGTCGGCCCTGACCGGCCCTCGCCCCGTACCCAGCCATTCCAGGGTCACGCCGGACGCGAGCGCGATCTCGATCAGATGGCTCATCGAGGGCACGCTGCCGCCCTTTCTTTCCCACTGCGCGACTGCACTGCGCTGTACGCCGATTTTGGCGGCCAGGTCGTGCTGCGACAGCTTTGCGCGCAGTCGCGCGTGACGTATCCGGTCCTCCAGATGCATCACACGGACCCTGCGCTGGATGCGTCCAAGTCCGGTTGCCCTAACCGGTTATCGAGTCCGGACGAAAAGCTGAACAAGCCGAGCGCTGCAATTCGTGAACAGGCTGAAATTACAGGGTTTTTCCCGTTCATCTTTTTCGCTAGGGAGCCGAGACCCCTTGCAGTAGACATGAATATTTCGGAAACAGGTGTAGAAGGGCTCACGAATTTCGATGCTTTTAATCGTCTTTCAACTGCTTTTGCGGAATGAATCGCTACGCGCGTCGATATAAATGTGTGACGAGCATCAAAAACTCCGTTTCTGAGCTTCGGACCCCGGGATTCATCCACGGGCCGGAGCAAAGGCACGCCGTCGTATCCATTACGTCGCTGTAGGGAGAGCGGTCATGCGGAAGAACGCCACGAGTCGTTTCTGGGTCCAGCGTTTCAGCAAGAAATGGCGCGGCGAGCAGCGCAAATCCGCAAGTCTGCATCCTCTCAGTCGGAACATACGCCTCGGGCTGCAGTTCCTGGTCGTGTTGCAGTTGGTGCAGCCGGCTGTCGCAGCGGCCCAGGATGCGACCTGGACCGGGCTCGGCGGCGGCTCCTGGACCAGCGGCGGGAGCTGGAGCTCGGGCACGGTGCCGACCGGAACCGCGACCTTCAACACCTCTCTCGCTCCGGTGGTGTCCTTCGGCAGCGGCAGCAACAGCTCGATCGACACGATCCGCTTCACTGCGATCGCCCAGCAGTACACATTCAACCTCGGGGCCGCTTCCGGAGCGACCCTGAACGTGACTGGCTCGGGCATCGAGAACAACTCGTTGTTCCAGCAGGTGTTCAATGTGGGGGTGACGGGAGCCGGGGCGCTCAATTTCAACGGCACGGGCACGACGGCCGCCAACGCGCAGATCAATGTCGGCGCCAATGGCGACTTGGGCTTCGACGGAACCGCCACGGCGGGCTCGGCGACCATCGCCGTTGCCAGCGGCGGCAGCGCAGTGTTCGCAGGTTCGAGCACGGCCGGCAGCGCCAATCTCGCCGTTGGCGGCAATCTCGACTTCGGCGGTTCCAGCAGCGCGGGCGATGCGACGATAGGCGTCAACACCGGCGGCACGCTGCGCTTCCTCGGCTCGGGCACCGGCGGGACGGCGCGCCTGACGGTCAATGCCGGGGGCAGCCTCGACATGATCGGGCTGACCGTCGGCACGATCACTGCGGGGTCGCTGTCCGGGGCGGGTTCGGTCAACCTCGGTGCCGGCCGCCTGTCGCTGGGAGCGACCGGGCTCAACTCGACCTTCGGCGGCGTCATCGGCGGCACCGGAGGGCTGGACTGGAACGGCACGGGCCTGTTGTCGCTGTCGGGCGCCAACACCTTCGGCGGCGGCCTGACGGTCAATGCGGGCAGCGTCTTCGGCGGCAACACGTCCGCCTTCGGCACTGGCGCGATCGGCTTGGGCGGTGGCACCTCGTTGACGCTGGGCGCCAACGGAACCTTCGCCAACGCGATCAATCTCGGCAGTGGACTGGGCGCGACCGTCTCGGCCGGGACCGGCTTGAACGCGGTGCTGGGCGGCAATGTCAACCTGGGCGCTGGATCGACGCTCGCTTTCGGCCGCGCGGGCGCGACCGGTGGGCTGTCGCTCAACTGGGGCGCAGGTTCGTCCATCGCGTCCGGCGCCCGGCTGTCCGCGGACTTCGGCACGCTGGGCCTGGGCGCGGGCTTCGACGGCAACCTGCTCGGCGGCGCGGAGCTCAACGTCGGCGGCACCGGCGCCTTCAATCTCAACGGCATCGACACCCATCTGGGACGTCTGACGGGGTCGGGCAGTCTCTCGCTGGGGACCGGGTTCCTCTCGCTGGGCGCCACGGGCCTGGATTCGACCTTCAGTGGTGCGATCGGCGGCACCGGCGGCCTGAACTGGAATGGCACCGGCCTGTTGTCGCTGTCGGGCGCCAATAGCTTCGGCGGCGGGCTGGCGGTCAACAGCGGCACCGTGTTCGCCGGCCATACCTCAGCCTTCGGCACCGGCGCGATCGGCCTGGGCGGCGGCAGCGCACTGCGGCTGGGCGCCAACGGCGTGTTCGCCAATCCGATCAATCTCGGCGGCGGGTTGGGGGCCAGGATCTCCGCGGGCACCGGCTTCAACGCCACCCTCGGCGGCAACGTCAATCTGGGGGCGGGCGCCACCCTGGGCTTCGGCGCGAGCGATGCGACCGGTGGTTTGCTGCTCAACTGGGGCGCCGGCTCTGTGATCGGCTCCGGCGCTGCGCTGTCCGCGGACTTCGGCACGCTCGGCCTGGGCGCGGGTTTCAATGGCGGATTGTTGGCGGATGCGGGACTGAATGTCGGCGGCGCCGGCGCCTTCGCTCTCAACGGAGTGAACCTCACCCTGGGCCGCTTGAGCGGCTCGGGCGCGCTGTCGCTGGGCAGTGGGTTCCTGTCGCTGGGCGCCACCGGACTGGATTCGGACTTCAGCGGCGCCATCGGCGGCACGGGCGGCCTCAACTGGAACGGCACCGGCGCGCTGTCGCTGTCGGGTGCGAGCACCTTCAGCGGCGGCCTCGATTTCGGCGGCGGTACGCTGCGGGTCGGCAACGACTTGGCGCTCGGCAGCGGCAGCTTGGCGATCAACGGCGCGGCCACGCTCGAATCGAGCGCCGCGGTGACTCTGGCCAACGCGATCGCGCTCAACGCCGGCCTCACGCTCGGTGGGGCCAACAACCTGAGCCTGGCGGGCAACCTCAGCGGCACCGGCGGGCTCACCGTGAATGGCACCGGCGTGTTCGGCTTGAGCGGGAACAACTCGCTCTGGAACGGCAGCCTCAGCCTGGTCAGCGGCAGCTTGCAACTGGGCAGCGCGAACGCGCTCGGGGCCGGACTGCTGAACGTCGCCGGAGATGCCACGCTCGGCCCGAGCTTCGCCGGCTTCGACATGGTCAACGCCGTCAACCTGGCCCCCGGCGCGAACCTGTCGCTGGGAGGCGATTTCGACTGGAGCCTGAGCGGTGTCGTCGCTGGCGATGGCCGCCTCAGCTATGCCGGTCCCAGCTTGCTGAGCTTGAACGGCGCCAACACGTTCACTGGCGGCTTCGCGCTGAGCGGCGGGCGGGTGCGTGCCAACAACCTGTTGGCGTTCGGCTCGGGTGCCGTGGACCTGGGCGGCGGCGAGTTGATCCTCGGGCTCAACGGAACGTTCGCCAATGCGCTCGATCTCGCGGCGGGAGCGGGCGGCACCCTGTCGGTGGGCACCGGGCTCAGCGCGGGTTGGGGAGGCGGCCTCAATCTGGGCGCCGGCGCCACGCTCAACATCGGCACCGCCGGCAACACCGGCTTGCTGACCTTGTCGGGTGGCGGGCTGGTCGGCAGCGGCTCGGGCGTTTCGGTCGACTTTGGCGCTCTTCGGTTCGGCGACGCGCTCAGTGCCGGTATGTTCGGTGGCAGCGCCTTCAACCTGGGCGCGTCCGGCGCATTGGATCTCAATGGCTTCGACGCGACGTTCGGCAACCTCAGCGGCGGCGGCAGCATCGCCTTGGGCGGCAATCTGTTGTCGGTGGGCGGGCTCGGGCTGGATGGCAGCTTCGACGGCGCCATCGGCGGTAGCGGCTCGCTGCTCAAGCTGGGCACCGGCACTCTGAGCCTGAACGGCACCAACACCTTCAGCGGCGGCGTGGACCTGTCCGGTGGCGGCCTGTTCGTGGGCGCCGCGGGCGCGCTGGGCACGGGCACGCTCAACGTGACCGGCAACGCCAGGTTCGGTGCGAACGTCGCTGGGCTCGACCTCGCCAATACGATCAACCTCGGTGGCGGCACGCTGCTGGACATCGGCGGCACCAACAGCCTGGCCCTGTCGGGCGCCATTGGCGGTGCGGGCGGGCTTAACTTCGGCGGTACCGGCACGCTGAGTCTTAGCGGCGCGAACACCTTCGGCGGCGGTTTCGGATTGAGCGGCGGCGGCGGCCTGAACCTGGGCAGCGCCGGTGCGCTGGGTGCGGGCGCGCTCAACGTGTCGGGCCTGGGCGGCAGCCTCAGCGCGGGCATCGCCGGACTGGATCTGGGCAATGCGATCCATCTGGGAGCCGGCGCGACACTGGGCATCGGCGGCGCCAACGATCTGTCGCTGTCGGGCGTTATCGACGGCGCGGGCGGACTGAGCTTCGGCGGCGCGGGTACGTTGAGCCTCAGCGGCGCCAATACCTTCAGCGGCGGTTTCGGCCTGAGCGGCGGTGGCGGCCTGAGCCTGGGCGGCGCAGGCGCGCTGGGCACTGGTGCGTTGAACGTGTCGGGCTTGGGCGGCAGCCTCTCCACCAGCATCGCGGGCTTGAATCTCGGCAACGCCATCGATCTCGGCGCTGGCGCGACCCTGGCCATCGGTGGCGCGAACGATCTGTCGCTGTCGGGCCTCATCGGCGGGACCGGCGGACTGAACTTCGGTGGCACGGGTACGCTGAGCCTCAGCGGTGCCAATACCTTCAGCGGCGGCTTCGGCCTGAGCGGTGGCGGCGACTTGAGTCTGGGCAGCGCCGGCGCCTTGGGCACCGGCGCGTTGAACGTGTCGGGCCTGGGCGGCAGCCTGTCGGCCAGTGTCGGCGGCTTGGACCTCGGCAATGCCATCGATCTGAGCGCGGGTGCGACCCTGGGTATCGGTGGCGCGAACGATCTGTCGCTGTCGGGCGCCATCGGTGGGACCGGCGGCCTGGACTTCGGCGGCACGGGCACGCTGAGCCTCAGTGGCGCCAACACGTTCAGCGGCGGCTTCGGTTTGAACGGCGGCGGCGGCCTGAACCTGGGCAGCGCGGGCGCCTTGGGCACCGGCGCGTTGAACGTGTCGGGCCTGGGCGGCAGCCTGTCGG